>PCYE01000002.1:0-13315 GCA_002762865.1 Candidatus Woesearchaeota archaeon CG10_big_fil_rev_8_21_14_0_10_33_12
AAACAAAAAAACCTGCTCCAAGAACAATAATTGTAATTAATATCGCAATTAGAATTTTTGAGTTTTTTCCAGATACATTTCTTTCTTTTTTATCTAATTTCTCATACTTCTCATTAATTTCTTCTTTCTTTACATTCAATTGTTCCCTGCTTTGCTCTGTTTTTTCCTTAATAAACCCTATTCCTTCACCTTCTTCTCTTTTCCTATATCCCCTCCTCATGGAATTAAATTCAATAGCAGCCTTAATAGCATTATTAACTAAATCCTGAGGATAACCTTCTTTCAATAATGCTTCTCTAATCTTGTCTTCACCAAAACTATCTAGATTGTTTATTATGTAATCAACTAATTTTTGGCTAACCATATTACCACCCCTTTTGGTTTATTTAAAACAACTAGCTATTTATATTTTTCCATTATTGTTTTAGGGAGTTATAAGTTTTTTAAAATTTCCATCGCCTAACACAAAACAAAGGTTTAAATATATTCCCTGAATTCTAAATTTTAAGATGTTTAAGGATTTAGCAGACTTTGCAGTTAAATATGCATTGAAAAAAGGAGCAGATTATTCTGAGGCAAGACTAGAAGAAACTTCATCAAACAGCTTTATCATGAAGAATGGGATAGCAGAAGCATCAGGATTTGGCAAGATTAATGGCTTGGGAATGAGGATAATAAAAAACAAAACACTTGGTTTTACATCAACAAACTATTTGAATAAGGAAAAGATAAAAAAATTAATCCAAAACACTATAAACACAGCAGAAAAGGCCTCAAAGCTGAGGGAAGAAATAAACCTTTCTGAGGAAATATCATATAAAAATAAGTATGAGGTTAAGCAGAAAATCAACTTAAATGATGTAAGTCCAGAAGAAAAAATAAAGCTTTTGTTTGATGCAGAAAAAGAGCTTGTTAATACAAAAATAAAAATTCCATCAAGATATATTTCTTTATCAGACAGCACAACAACAGAATATTTAACAAATTCAGAGGGGACAAGCATAACAGCAACTGTTCCAAGAGCCAGCTTTTTTTACTTATTAACAGTTGAGCATAATAATAAAACATCGCAAAGAATATGGCAATATGGCCAGACTGGTGGCTTTGAATTTGTAAAAAAATGGGATATTCCCTTAATTGTTGTTAATGAGGTTAAGGCATTACAAAATAATCTTAAGTTTGGCATCAAGCCGCCAAAGCAAGCCCTTGATATTGTTGCAGCACCGCAGATAGTTGGAATAATGGTTCATGAAAGCGGGGGCCACCCATATGAAGCAGACAGGATTATTGGAAGAGAAGGTGCTCAGGCAGGGGAGTCATTCATAACAAAAGAAATGCTTGGTACAAGGATAGGAAATGAAGCTGTAAATGTAGTTGATGACCCATTAATTGAAAATAGTTATGGTTTTTATAAGTATGATAATGAGGGAATAAAAGCAAGAAGAAAATACTTAATTAAAGAAGGAATAATAAATGAGTTCCTTCATAACAGGGAAACAGCTTATTGCATGGGAATAAAAAGCAATGGCTCCTCAAGATCTGTTAATTATAACCGCGAGAGCATTGTAAGGATGTCAAATACATTTATGCTTCCTGGAAAATACAGTGAAGAAGAATTAATAGAGGATATAAAGCTAGGAGTTTACATGAAAAATTTCATGGAATGGAACATAGATGACAAAAGGATAAACCAGAAATATGTTGGTGCTGAGTCATATTTAATAAAAAACGGCGAGATAAAAGAGCCAGTTATAATGCCTATAATTGAAATAACAACGCCGCAGCTTTACAGCGCAGTAGATGCTGTTGCAAACAATACTGAATATCATGCTGGCAACTGCGGGAAGGGAGAGCCAATGCAGCCCATTCCAGTCTGGTTTGGCGGGCCGTCAATACGATTAAGGAAAATAAGATTAGGTAATTAAAATGAATTCAGAGGAAATAAGTAGTCATGTTTTGGATAAGCTTTTGAAAGCTGGCGCAGATGATGTTATTATTTCTGTCTCAAAGCAGGATAGCTCACTGATTAAATATTCCAACAACCTTGTAAACACAACAAAGACATGGGAAAACATTGACCTTGGAATTTTCATGGCACTAAATAAAAAAATAGTCCTGACAAACCTAAGGGATTTTTCATTACGTGCTGCAGATGATGTTGTTGATAAATTATTGAAGTTTGTTAAGTCAGCAAGCCCAAACAAGGAGTATGCAGGGATTGCAAAAGGGCCTTTTTCCTATAAAGAAATAGAAGATGGTTATGACAAAAAGATAGCTTTATTAGGTGATAATGCAATTGATTATGTTGAAAAGGCAATAAACAAAGCCTTGGCTATTGGAGCAAAGAGAACAGCAGGTGTTTTTGAGAATTCTGTAGCAGATGTTTCCTTATTGACATCAAATGATGTTAAGGCAAGAGATAAAGGAACTCATAGTTATTTTTCAATAAGGGCCTTTAATAGCAAGGAGGCATCTGGGCAGAAGGTTGGCTCTTCAAGAATGCTTAATCTGCTTGATATTGAAAATCTTGCAGAGGAAGCAGCATTAATATCAAAGCAATCCCTAAATCCAGAGCATGGAAAGTTTGGAAAGTTTGATGTTGTTTTTGAACCACTGCCATTTGCAAATATTATTGATAACCTAGGCATGGCAATGTCTGCATTTTCAGTTGAGGCAGGACTTTCCTGTTTAAAAAATATGATTGGAAAACAGGTTGCCAATAAAAAAATAACAATTATTGATAATGGTATGCTAAAAAATGGGTTTGGCTCTTCAAAGTTTGATGCAGAGGGAGTTCCAACACAAAAAAACATTATGGTTGACAAAGGTATTTTAAAAACCTATTTACATAACACATCAACTGCAAAAAGGTTTAACACAAAGACAACTGCTAATGCTGGCTTGCTTTCACCAGAGCCAACAAATCTTATTGTTAATAAAGGAAACTTTTCAAAACAGGAATTATTTGAGCAGGTTAAAAATGGGCTTTACATAACAAATGTGTGGTATACAAGGTTTCAGAATTATAATACCGGAGATTTCTCAACAATTCCAAGGGATGGAATCTTTGTGATAAAAAATGGAAAAATAGGCCAGCCAATAAAAGGTATAAGAATAAGTGAGAATATATTAACCCTCTTAAAGAATGTTACTGCAGTAGGAAAAATGCCTGAAAGAGTAGTTGGCTGGGAAGTTGAAAAACCAGTTGTAACACCTGCTGTTCTGGTTAAGGATGTTAATGTTACTAGGCCTGCTGACTGAATCTTTAGAGTATTATATTTTTTCCTGCAAGAATTTTATTTAAATCAGGATCTTTCAAAGAAAGGTTATAGGCAAAACCTCTACGAGTACAATATTTTATTCCTACATCTTTACACCAAAAAGGAAACTGTTTTTCAAGTTCATCTAATCCTAATTCTTGAATCAATTGATGAGGCTCTTTATTTTTTCCAAATATAGTAATATTAACTTCTGGATAAAAATGATGAGAAAACAATCTAAATCCCAGTACGCAATCATCAACAGATGCCTGATAAACTGAATCAGAAATCTTCTTAATATTAACATCCATCTTACTAAGCTTTTCTAAAGCTCTCTTTCCAATTTCTGTCATTCTCTCTGGATTCATCTTTTGGTTAGCAGAAAATCCTAAATGCAGTAAACTATTCCTATCTACTTGTGTTCCATACTCAATTAATGAAATTTTTTCAAGTTCAACAGGTATAGAGTTAGTTGGTATAAGCGATTCCAAAACATACACTGAATGTTCATCATCATACATTCCTTTTTTAACTTTAGGAGCCAATTCATATGGTCCTTCTATTTCTGAATAACGTAATCTGCTTTCAAAATTGCCCATACAAGGGTAATCAGAAAGAATATTAAAACTACTACTTTTTATAAAATACACTAGCTGGTATTCTTCCATTAGTTTCTCAAGCGTTTCTATTTTTTCTTTATTCAGCGGAAGTTCCCATACTTGTTCATCAATTATTTTTTGTATTTTATTAAATTTTTGCATATATTCTTCATTAATGTCTTCTTCTATCCCCTTCATAGAAAAGAAGAATTTTAGAAACCCCTTAAAACTTTTCTTATTGTTCATTTTCAAAATACACCAATATTCACTTCTAGCTGATAAAATTTGATGGTATAATCCATTTAAGACTTATACTTTTCCTTAAGTTTTTGAGCCATTTCGCTTCCAAGATATTCCATTATCTCTTGAAGACCTTCATAATGAGTATAACCAACAAGTAACATTGGAGTAGGCTCATCTGAAGGGGGATTAAATATACATGGTATTTTGGATTTTACTAAAGCAAAATAAGCTTCCTTATCCGATTCCTTAGAATTATAAAATAATATAGGAATTTCGAAGTCAGTTCTATCATATTTTTTAACCTTTACTTCCAATGTTGATTTTTTATTATTCATTTTCGAAATATATAATCTTTAGTATGAAAAATTAAACTTCATTCACAATAAAGTGTAACCCCCCTCCCAAGTATGAACAAATAGTAGATTCTTTTAATACAAGATCGTTTATTTCTAGTCTAGAATTAAAGTAAGCAGACTTCTGTGGTTTAAGGCTTAATGCTATATCTAAAGAAAGTGGCCAAATATCACATTCTCGCCAAGCCTCCTTAGTTTCTTTTTTTAAAATATCAGGTGGTAAAATAAACTTTGCTTCTTGTATAATTTCAGGTAATTTTTCATATTCTTGATTAAATAAATAATCAACCAAATCTGGATTTGATTTGTCAATCTGTTTTAAAGTTACATTTTCTCCACCATATTTTCTAAATAATCTTTCCAAATTAAATCGTTCTCCTTCAGGTTTAATTTTAGTCTTATACCCAATTGAAGTATCATACATTGCTTCAGTTATATCC
This sequence comes from Candidatus Woesearchaeota archaeon CG10_big_fil_rev_8_21_14_0_10_33_12, assembly GCA_002762865.1. GTDB lineage: Archaea > Nanobdellota > Nanobdellia > Woesearchaeales > CG1-02-33-12 > CG1-02-33-12. The sequence goes on from PCYE01000002.1 coordinate 4,896, forward strand.
TCTACTTTACCATCAATATCTTTAAACACAATCAAGTCTTCATGCTCTCTTCTTAAACCATTATTAGTCCATATCCCATGGTACCCCAAATTATCTTTTAAATCCAGTCCTTTTTCAAGAATATATGCCAATAAAAGTTCAGCAAATATTTCACTTTTTTCATGAGTATCGCAGCGGATTAGTTCAGCTAGTTCTTCAATATAAATATGCCTATAACCTTTTTCAATATCACGAACAAAACCTTGCAACGACCCAAGAGGATTAAGATGATTATAAGAACTTATATATGCTTTATTATTTTCAGAAAAGTGAAAACAAAAATCTGGTAGGACTATCTTTAGTTTTTTATTAAATAAACATATTTCGGCTGTTTTTATCATTTTGCCTCCCCCCTTAACTATTTATGTTCAACATTTAAGTTCACTAATTGGTTTATTATATCTATTCCTGTAATCTACTCCCAATTCAATTACGCTTTGAATAACAGGCCCAGGAACATTAAGGGGCCCACTGTTCATAATATCTATATATGCTTTTTTTTCTATTTCATTTAACTTGTCAAAACCATCTGGACTTTTCCACTTCTCTGGAAACACAGAGGGAACATATTCTAAAATTCTTTGAATCTGTGCTCTGCTCATACCATAACCAACCCAATCCTGAATTTCATGAAGAATCTCCGGTTCACCACTCAATCTTTCACCCAATGGTCCTCTCAAATTTTTTGTTTGTTCAAAGAGGTTATCTATTGTTTTTGTTTTATTGTTCATATTTACCTAATTTATTATAATTAGTCAATATTAATAGTTTTTATTGACCAAAAGGTAAATTATTTAAATAAAAGAAATATTATATTGACATGCTTAAAAATCTCAAAAAGGAGAATATAAGGCCATGCTCTGTTGATTTAAGGCTTGGCCAGATATTTAAATTATCTAAAACAAAATTAATTGACTTGGAAAAAAACAAATTTCCAAAACACAAAGAGATTAAGCTCCCTTATATTCTAAAACCAGGAGAATATATCCTTGCAAGAACTATTGAAGAATTATCCCAAGAAAAGAAGAAGTATGCATGCCTTTTAAGCGCAAGAAGCAGGGCATTCAGAATAGGGCTGTCAGTTCAGACAAACTTCTTTGGGCCTTATTATTCTGGCCAGATTGCATTTGGAATCAAGAATATATCAGAGAATAATATCCTATTGTATAAGGGAATGTCAATAGTTCAGATAGCTTTTTTTGATATAAAGGGAGAAACAATACCTGTCAAGCATTATTTTCAGTTTGGGAGGATACTATGAGTGTTATAGGCTATTCTGAATTATTAAAGGAAATTTACGGAATTACACCAGAATCATTAGAAAATGAGATTTCTTTGCTTTTAAAATCAAAACCTAACAAGAACAAGATAAACCTTCTGAACATTCTGGTTAAAAAAGAAAGATCAACCATAAGTGAGTTATTAAGGTCAGCTGGCATGAACAACACAGGAGGGTCATTTAAATCCATTAAGAAATTCTTTGAAGAGCTTGTTTCCCTAAAGATATTAAAAAAAGAAGGTGTTGGAAGGAGAACATATTACTCATTTAAGGAAGAATCTAATCTAAAAAAGTGGCTAAGTTAATTAATTCTATTGGTGACTTAAATAAACAAGAAAATCATGTATGTTAATGGAAATTATTCTCAGTCAGTATTATCTTATACCTAATTAAGATATATCTCTTCTAGGGAGCTAATAATTATAAACTTTTCATATTTTTCATTAAACAGTTCTCTATAACTATTTACCAAATCCTCTAAAATAAGAATTGCATTTTTATAACCTTCTTTAGGTCCCTTTATTTTTACTAAATCAGTTGCTGCTTTTGTAAGAATGGATTTGGCTTTTTTTCCTATTGGTAAATTCAACATATATGCTACTCCTTCTTGAATAAGACCTTGTGCATACATACTTAATGTCCCTGGCTTTAACACGTTGGATACATCTTTTGAAATATTAATACCCTTAAAAGTTTTACATATCTTTTCCATGTCATTAATAAACTTCTCTATCCCTACATTAGAATAATATTCAATAAATGTTTTTTTGTCTATAATTTTTGGGCAGTAACTTTCTAACATGGTATTTAATATGAATTTTATCTTTATAATACTTTGTTTATTTTAGAAAAGGCATGCGCTCTTAAGTTACTTCCGTTCATCATTCTTTCGTCAGTTGGTGTTCACTAAATCACAGCACATGCCATAATAATAAATGTTTTTCTAGTATATAACTATTTGCTTTTATTTTTTTCTCGAAAGTTTTATATACAACTAATATATACATTAATTTATGGAAAAGAAAATAACTTACACAATAAGTCTGATCTTTTTGGTTGTAGGGTTATCTTTTTTGGTTAACTCCCAGGCAAACATAACTGGTGCTGTTATTGGGGTCTCAACACTCTCCTCTACTAAGGGCTATTTTACTGGGGCCTTTTTTATATTGATTTCTTTTGTTTTATTTGCTGCAAGTATAGGCGGTTTAGAGAAAAAAATCAAAGTCATAGACCATATAAGAGAGATTAAGAGCATTGAGAAGTTATCTAAAATATCAAGAAAAGACCCGCTTGTAGCAGAATACCTTGATCAACTACGTTATCAATTAGGTCAAGGAAATACTGAAGGAGGTCGTGGCAGTAAAAACATTCCAGGCACAAAAATATATGAGTCTAGGATTGAAAAAGCAAGATTATATTACATTCAAACTAAAGATGGTTTTGACGTGATTGGTGAATCTTCAAAAAATAATCAACAAAAAGTTATTGATGCATTAAAAAGATATTACACATAATTTTTATTGTAGAATTCCTTCTTTAATAGACTTTAAAATCAACACATATCCTAAACACCCGAGGAGCATGCTGGCCGCATTTTACTATTCTCAGGATTTTTGCCTTTTTCCCTGCTTTTTTGCATGCCTTTATTATCTTTTCCCTGGCCTTTTCAAACTCATTTTCTTTAAGGAAATCATAGAAATGAATCATTCCATTGGGTTTTATTGAGTTTAAGGCCAAATCCAGAAAATCTCCTGCTGATTTAGGGAGGGGCATTAATACTCTCTCAAACTTCTTTCTTGGCTTTATTGAAAGGAAATACTTCCAATCCTGTATCTGTTCTTTTGCTGTTATCTCACTTTTGCTGAATACTTCTACACATCCTTTATTGATATACTCTGCAAATTCCCTGAAATCTAAATTTCCTTCCCTTAATCCGCATGAATGTTCCTCACTATTGGGTTTTTGATTATTAATATGATTATAAACATCTATTTTTGATGTTATATCTTTATAATCTTTTACTGTTAAATTTTTATTAACAATCATAAAATGAGCAAAATCAAAACATATATGTTTCAGGTTTGATTTTTTTATGATATTAAGTATGCTTTTTTTAGTTCCAAAAACAGGATTTATGCAATTCTCCAAGTATAATGAATTTAATAAGCCTTCTTTTTCAAGCGTGCTTAAGTTTTGCAGCAGCCATTCCTCTTTATATTTATCTGACTTATTATGGTTGTGGGTAGGATGAAAAACATAACCAATAACATTTTCATTGTTTTTATTTAGTCTATTTATTTTTTTCATACATTCAACTGTATTAGAGATTCTGTCAGGATGCTGTGCAAGACTAATATCTTTTTCATCTTTGTATGCAAGAGGCATATGTATCATTATTTTTATTTGCTTTTTAGCAAGTTTTTTTATACTTTGATCAATTTTTTTGACTGTTTTATCAGACTCAATATCTCCTTTTGGAGTATAAAACTCAATCATAAAGGGATTTTGCTTTACTTTAGACTCAAGGTGTTTTTTGTCCCATCTTGATTTCAAGGCAAACTTATCAAAGCCCATTTTTGGAAGAATTTCTTTAACATCGCCACAATAAAATGAAATATTATTTAGTTTATTTAGTTTAAGGTTTTCAAGAGCATATTTATGGGCTATAGGATTTATTTCAACACCATAAACCTCTTTTGCTTTTGTATTTTTAGATAAAACCAGTGGATATGGTCCGCAGCCAGAAAACATAACAAGGATTGATTCCTTTGGCTTAACAAGAGTCATTATTCTTTTTCTCTCAGAACTTAACCTTGGTGAGAAATAAACATTTTCAACATCCAGCTTTATTTTAACATTATTTTCTTTGTAAATAGTTTCTTTTTTGCTTATGCCTGCTAATATTTTAAGTTTCTGCACTCTATAAACACCTTTATGTATGCCTTCTTTTTTAGCAACTGTTTTTATATTTTTATTCAGTTTCAAGAATGCCTCTGCAATAATTTTTTCTTTTTTTACAATGCCTTGCTTAATCTCAAGGATTATTATACCCCCAATAACATCAAAAGCAGATGGAACAAGATTTAGTTCTTTTTTTGTCAGTTTATCTTTCAACAAATCCCTTATTGTAAGTTTATGTGTTCCCTTTAGTTCCTTGCTAACAAATTCTATAAAAGGAAATTTTTTCTTTAAATTCTTTTTCTCATTGATTGGAAAATAAATGAAATTTTTATCTTTGCTTATTTCATACTCTTTGTTAAAAAAGCAGTTATCCAACAAATAGTTTTTTAGATTCTCAGCTTTCCTTAGGGGTACTTTTATAGTTAACATAGTAAGAAATATTCTTAAACACTATTTAAATTTAACCTAAAATCACAAAAAAAGCTCCTATAAGCATAATAACACAGGCAATAACTCTTTGAGTAAGGTTTTTTTCGTGGAATACCTTACCTCCTATCAAGGTTGCAAAGAATGCAGACATTCTTTTTATAGGGATTACAAGGCTTATATAAGTCATTGAAACTGCCTGCGCATAAAATAACCTGTAGCTGGTTACTAAAATTGCAACAAAAAATATCCATTTTCCTGCATTTTTAATTCCATGTTTTATCCCTTCAAAACCATTGTGGAATACACAAATCAAAATTATGAAATTTACTGCAATAAAAAACTGTACTATAGGGATATATGTTAATGGTGAAACGGCTCTTAAAATGAACTTATCAAATATAGAACAAAAAGCATATAATATTAATCCAAAGAGGATATAATAAAAATAATTTGATTTAAATGTTTTTGTAAATATCTTTTTTGTGCTATGGTTTTCTGTTTCCAAAACATAAGAACCAATTATTAATAAAGTTATTCCAAATAATTGCAATGAAGTTACTTTTTCTCCAAGAATAAAGAATGCAAGCAAAACAACAATTGCTGGGCTGAATGTCATTAAGGGGCTAACTAGTGAAATTTCCATGTGCCTTACTGATTTTGCAATAAACAAAAAAGCAGTTGATCCAAAAACAGATGCTAAATACATCAAGCAAAGAATCCTTATTGGAAAATTGAAATTAATATAAGGCAGTAAAACCAAAGCGATAAGAAAATTAAATATTGCCAGAACAGTTGAAAATTCCATTGCATGCTCTTTCAGCAATGTTTTCTTTTCAATAATTGTGGATGCAGCTGTTAATACTGCTGATAATATTGCAAAAACATACCATTGCATTTTAAAAAAAATCTCCTAATCCCTTCTGTTGTTTATTCTCTTTGTGCTTCAACAGTTTGTCTAAAATGGGTTCAACTCTTTCTATTGCAAAGTCATGTTCCTTAACCAGCAAGTTAATAACCTCCTCTTTATTAGGTTTTTCCCATTTAATCTGGTAATCTAAATTTAAGGGTATTTTTTTAAATAAATCATAAACTTCTTCCCAGGGATAGTCAAAAAAATCATTCCATCTAATCTCTTTGAATAGTGCATCAAAATTAGATTTATGTTTTTTAACAAGCTTTAGTGCATTTTTTGGGCCTATTCCCTTAACTCCCCCGATATTGTAGTCTGTTCCAACAAGCATTGCTAAGGCAATTAGCTGGTTTTGGTCAATCCCCAGATTATTAAGGTTTTCTGAGAGGTCTATCAACTCAGGGCTTACAGTTGTGTATGACAAGCCTGATTTTTTTCTTTTTCCGATTATAGATAAGTTTCTTACAAGTTTAGGAGAGCCAAACAGCAATGAATCAAAATCCTGTGAAACACAATAATCTGCATCTTTATTTTTGACTATGCATGCTGCCTGTGCCTCTCCCTCTGAAAGGGCTTGTACAATGGGCAATCCCAATGCAGAAATAAGTTTTTTTGATTCTTCAATTATACTTTCTGTAAGCCTAGTTGTTCTTGAGGCATATTTTTTCATTTCTTCTATATTCTCTTCTTCCACAGCCTTTTCATATTTTTTTTCTGCATATATCTTAACATCTTTTCTTCTTTGCCTTTCAATCTCTTTTAGTTTTGGAGGCTTACCGTCAAAAACAAAAATTAATTTTATATTGCTCTGCATAAGCCTTGTTGTTCTTGAAAATAACCCAACAAGATGAGAAGTTATATTGCCCTTTGAATCCATTAATAAAGAGCCATCCCTTGAACGGATAGTCGTTAAAAACTGGTAAAGAAGGTTATATGAATCAATAACCAATGTTTTGTTATTCAAATCATTTAGTGATATTTCATTGCTTTTCAACAGGCACTTTATCTGTGTTCCCATTTTATATTTTTTTTATTTTTATGTTCTTAAATTCTTTTGAAAGCATTTCTTTTGCTTTTTTTGTTAAATCTCCCTTTGTCAGGAATAAAACAGGCAGTTTTTTCAGCTGGCCCTGCACAAATGCAGAGCTTAAGTCAGAATCGCCAATCCTTTTCTTGTTTTTTGCCTTGCAGTAATATGTTAAGCTTCCGACAGCGCTCGGCACATCAATAATCATATCTAAATCTAAGTTCTTCTTTACTATTGTTTCTTCTATAAGCTTAATGCTGTTCTTTTCAAAGAACCTTTTGACTTCGTTTAGGAATTTATCCTCAGCTGTCTTATCAACAAATTTTTTCTTTTCTTCTTTTTCAGGCAGGTTTTCTTTTAATTCTTCTCTCTTAATCTCCTTTCTCTCTTCTCCTGGCTTTTCCTGCTCTTTTCCTGCAATTGTTTCCTGAACTGGCTTAATGTCTTCTTTCGGTTTATTAAATTCAACTGTTTCTTTTATTATTCTTGCTGCTTCTTCATTGGTTATGAGATACCATTTCCAGAATATTTCTACATTATCATTAATCTTTACCTGCAAAGGAACAGCAAAATCTTTTATGCTCCTTAATGCAACCCTCACAATAGGCTCTGCTGTTTTATCCCTCAAAATTTTCTTCTGCATTAACAAATCATAAGCTTTTTTGTCCTTTTCATGAAGGTTTTTTGCAAAATCCTGTAGTCTTGATTCCTGGCCAGGCAGGTAATAAAGAGGAGTGCTTCCAAATTTGATATTAGAAATTTTAAGAATATTATTTGAGACAAGCTCTGAGAGCGTTGCAGAAGCAATCATTATATCAGTTCCAATGACCTTTGCTATTTGTGCAGGTATGACAGGACCATTCATCCTTATTGTCTGCATGATAATTTCTCTATTGTCCATAAAAAAAATATCACAGAAGGAGTTTATATACTTTGTTGTTTAATTATGGCCTGATCCATTTAATTTCATAATAGGTTACATCGCCTTCATTATCAACTATGCCAATCATTAAGCGTTTTTTTGTTGAATGTGCAACCCTGTTTTTAGCAGCAAAATCATACCAGGTTAAAGCAGAGCCTTCATGAACTGGATAAATAATCCATCTTGCATGGTCTTCTCCTGGCTTTACACCTCGATCATAAACCCTGAAATCTGCTCCAAACTTGAGTGCTGTTTTTATTATATAACCTCTGTCACGGATGTCTTTGAAAACACAATACCTTATCCAAAAGTTTGGTTCTACCTTTTTTGTTTTTTTTATAAAATCATCAGAAGAAACATTTTTCTTCCTGTAATCCTTTATTAAAAGCTTATTTTTTTCCAACAGATACAATGCTTCTAATAATGACAACTGAACCTTGCCATCCTCAAGAAGATTTCCAAATCTGCTCTGGTTGTATAACTCATGTGCAGCATCAGTATTCTCTGTCAATACTCTTTCCCTTGACAAAATTGCTTTAACCTTTTTCTTCTTTTTCTTTGTTTCTGGTTTTTTACTAACAATTTTGTTTATTTTTATTTTCTTTGACATAAAACACCAGAACTTAAACTTATTTAAAAAACTTTTGAATTAAGAAGAATAAATTAAACTATCGCTTTATAATTCTAAATCTTATAGCACCACTTAGAGTTCTATTTAAGGATTTAAGAATACCTTTCTAATGCATTAAAAACCTTTACAACTTCTTCTGTTGGTATGCATTCATGGGTTATAGTTCTAAACTCGGGGCAATCACCATCTCTAAATGAAGGGAAGCTACGATATGTTTGTGTTTTATATACCTCTAAAAATTTTTTATAAAAAGGTATTATTCCCATAAATTTCCTCTGATTC
>PCYE01000002.1:13336-32516 GCA_002762865.1 Candidatus Woesearchaeota archaeon CG10_big_fil_rev_8_21_14_0_10_33_12
TTATAACTTCAATACTTTTTCCTGAAGATAGAGCAATACCGCTATCTGAACATCCCCCAGGTATAAAACCCCTTTCTTCACCACGTTTACATTTAAAGATTTTCCACATTTTGATACCTCCAAAATAATTTTATATCTTTTCTATATTCTTTTTATATTTAAATCTTTCCATTTTTGCTATTAGAGAATAGTAATAAGATAATAATCTCTTTACCCAAGCTTTTACACAAATCTTAAATATACTAAGATAACCCTTCTTGTTAAGATGCAGTTAACATTTTTAGGGACAAGCGCAATGGTCCCGACAAAAGAGAGAAATCATTCAGCTGTTTTGATTAGTTACAGCATTGAGGGAATCCTAATAGATTGCGGCGAGGGCACACAAAGGCAGATGAAGATAGCAGGAATAAAGCCGTCGAAAATAACAAAAATACTGGTAAGCCATTGGCATGGCGACCATGTTCTTGGCATCCCTGGCTTGATACAAACCCTTGCAAAAAACGGATATGACAAAGTTCTTGAAATATACGGGCCAGAGGGAACAAAAAGCAGAATGGAAAATATGTTCAAGGCATTTTCCTTTGAAGATAAAATAGAAACAAAAATTTATGAAATCACCAAAAAAAGATTTTTTGAAGGAAAAGATTTTTTCCTGGAAGCGCTTCCTCTTGAGCATGGGATTATAACTGTTGGCTTCAGTTTTATTGAAAAAGATAAAAGAAGAATAAATATTGATACAGTAAGAAAAATTGGTATTCCAGATGGCCCATTATTAGGCAAGCTACAGTCAGGCGAGAGCATAATTTTCAAGGGAAAGAAAATAACACCTGAGCAGGCAACTTATGTTGTTAAGGGCAAAAAACTAAGCTTTATAGCAGATACAGTGCCCTGCAACAATGCATTGGAGCTGGCAATGAATTCTGATATTTTAGTTTGCGAGGCAACATATGCAGATAATCTTGAGGAAAAAGCAGCTGAATACATGCACATGACATCAAAGCAGGCTGGTTTATTGGCCAATCAGGCAAAAGCAAAAAAGCTTATCCTGACTCATTTCAGCCAGCGCTACAAAACAATGGAAGAAATAGAGGATGATGCAAAGAATGTTTTCTCAAACACAATCTGCGCCTATGACTTCATGAAGATAAAAATATAATTAATATCATTTCTGGCGATAACTTTTTATATTGCTTTCTTCTGTTAACAAATATGACATCTAATTTTGCAGAATTAGTTAAAGAAATAAAATCATGCAGAGAATGTAGAGGTCTTTTTGGCTTTGAGCCAAATCCAGTTGTTAGTGGAAATCAAAATGCAAAGATTTTGCAAATTAGCCAAGCACCATCTCAAAATGTTCATAATACAAGTAAATGTTTTAATGATGCTAGTGGTAGAAAATTAAGAAGAGGATGGTATCAAATTCCAGATGAAGATTTTTACAATGACAATAATTTTTATATTTCAGCTGTTGGACACTGTTATCCAGGAAAAAATCCTAATGGTGGAGACAGGAAACCACCAAAAAAATGCGCAGATAAATGGTTAAAACAAGAAATAAAACTTGTTAATAGTAAAATCATTGTTTTAATTGGTTGTTATTCTGCAAATTATTTTTTCCCAAATAAAGACTTTTCTGAATTAATCTTTGATAATCAAAAAATTGATGATAAGTTAACAATAGTTCTTCCACACCCCTCCCCCAGTAATCAAAAATGGTTCAAAGATCATCCAGATTTTGAACCAAAAAGACTTCCAGAAATAAGAAAAATAATACATGATGTCTTATACTGCCCAATTCTCTAACTTAACTAATTTATTTAGAGGCCAGCTTTATATCACTTGCCTTGACTGTTTTTCTTCCAGCATGTGTGGCCAGCTTTACAGCATCTGTAGCAATTTCCTCTGCAATCTCTTCTAAAGCATTCTTTAATGCTGCTTTTGCCTTGTCAGAAACCCTCTCAGCACCGCATTTTTTCATTATTTTCTCCATCGCGGCCAAAGGAATAAGTCTTTTTCCCATTTATTTCACCCCAAATAGTTGATTTGTTTCAATAAGGTGAAAATGAGCTTTATATTTAAGTTTTTTGTTTTTTTAGGTTAGGTTAGATAAAAAGATGATTTATTCAATAAACAAAATGGTAAATAAGGGTAAATAAACCTTCATAATCATAAAAAAACATAAACTCCTTTCAAAAGGTATTTATGTATGTATTACTTAAATAAATATATGAGCAGGAAATCAAAGGGGATAAATGCTGAGCGAGAGTTAGTTCATTTATTCTGGAATACAAATGAATGGTCTGCTATAAGGGTAGCAGGTTCTGGAAGCAGTCCTTTTCCATGCCCTGATGTTCTGGCTGGAAACAGGATAAGAAAACTGGCTGTTGAGTGCAAAACAGTTAATGCTAAGAATAAATATCTAACAGACGAGGACATAAACCAATTAAACAAATTTTCAGCTATTTTTGGTGCAGAGCCATGGATAGGGGTCAAATTTAAGTCTGATTGGTTTTTTCTAAGTTTAGATGACCTTAAAAAAACAGAAAGAGGCTATTCTATCTCTAAAAGCCTTGCAAAGAATAAAGGGCTTCTTTTTGATGAATTGGTTGAAAAATAGACTTTTTTTATTAAAAAACGAAAGTTTTATAAACTCATTTACCCATAATTCATATCTATCTCTTCTAGAATTCTGGAGGAAAATATGCGATTGTCCAATAAAATCATAGAAGCCACTATTGCTGAAGTAGCTGGCGAGGATGTGCTTTCAATAGTTCATTTTCTAAAAAACAAGAAAAATATTTCTGAATTTAAGATAGCAGATGCAATAAAAAAAGAGATAAATGAAACAAGAAACATGCTATACAGGCTGCATGAGGCAAACCTTATTTCCTTTATAAGAAAAAAAGACAAGAAAAAAGGGTGGTATATATATTACTGGACATTCAAGCCAAAGATGATAAAACATCTTATTATCCGCCTGAAAAAGGATAAACTGGCAAAACTAAAAGACAGACTTTCAAGAGAGAAAAGCAGCCATTTTTTTATCTGCCAGAACAAATGCATAAGGCTTGATTTTGATCAAGCAATGAACTTTAAGTTCAAATGCCCTGAATGCGGAGAAATAATGAATCAAGAGGATAATTTGGAGAATATAAGGCTAATTGAAGAGGAAATAAAAAACATTAAAGATGAGTTAAAATAAATGCTTTTTGAACATCCATTTGTTGTTATTTCTTATCTCTTGTATAAATATGTGGGGTTTATATATACCAAGTTCTGAGATAATGCCTGTTATCAGGTCAGGGCTAACCTTTTCAAAAGCAAAATTATCTACTGTAACCCCTTTGGGTGGATTTTTCCATATTTCTTTTCCTTTTCTTTCCTCAATTTCCTCTTCATAACCAAATATTGTTTCTGTGTCAAATTTCCATGAATCAGTACATGCGTAAACTGGAATGTCATACTTATTGGCTATCTCTGCATAAAGCTCAGAACCTATTTTATTGATTATCTTTCCTTCTGTTGTTATTGCATCAGCTCCAATAAGCATTAAGTCTGCTTTCTTTAAAGCAAATCTTGCTGCAGCATCAACAAAGTGTGTTACTGGAATGCCTAGCTTTGCAACTTCTTTAGCAGTAACCCTCCCTTGGTATAATGGCCTTGTCTCTGTGTTATGCACCTCAAATCTCTTACCCTGTTTTTTTGCTTCTTTTAAAATTTTAAGAATTGTTGAGGAGTGGCAGTGGGTGAACACAACACTTCCATTCTTTATTTTTCTGGAACCTACCTGCGCTATTATTCTCTGATTTTTATCAAAACGCTCCAATACTTCATCAACTTTTAAGCAAAGGGCTTTTGTCAGTTCAATAGGGTTATCATAGTCAAGTTCATGCATAACATAGTTAAGGGCATTTCTCATACATGGCTCAGTAGGTCTTGTCAAAAAAAGAATGTTTTTTGCGTGATAAAGATCAGCCAAAATCCCGGAAATATTCTTTGACTTGGATTCCTTAATAACTTCTTTTAGGGATTTAACAGCTTCAATAGCAACATTCTCTGCACCCTGAACCTTTAAGTTCTTAATTCTGTTTACTGTTTCTTTAAAACTCATTTTTTAGAAGAATTTATCTTTTCCTTTTTTTTGTTTTAAGAACAGATCCTATTCTTTTCTCTTCGCTTATAATATTGTTAGTAATCCTCACTAAATTTTCATCCATTCTTGCAATTCTTCTTTCCAGCAGAACGAGAATCCTGAGAGAATATACTATTGCAACTAAAGTGCCCAATATAACCCATAGAATAGTTGTTTCTAATGCCATTTTACCACCTCTTTTTAAAAATACTTGGTATTATAATTATTTATCTATATAAATAGTTTTTGGATTTAATAACCCTTCAATTTATTTGTTTTAATTTTAGTATATTATCATACTTGTTTTCTGATTTTTCAGGGACCCAATGGCATGACCTGCATACCGAGGTGTAGGACTCCTTGCCTCCAACTAAAATAACAGGATCATTATAATTTGCTGGAGTTTTTATTCCGTTTTTTATAATAAATCTTTGTGTTTTTGTTGCAGGTTGTTTTTGGCATCTTGTACAATAAGCTTCTTTGCTTATTATAATATTTGCCAATGTTAAAATTTTAGGAACATCCCCAAAGCCCTCTCCTCTAAAATCTTCTTTTAGGCAAGTAATATAGATTGGGTAACCCCTTTCTAAAAGTTCTTTTATTAAGGGATATGGGTCTTTAAAGAATTGTATTTCATCAAATCCAACAAAACCTACTTGTTTGTTTATTTTTAAATAATTAATAACCTGAGAATTACTCTCAATAGGTATTGCATTTATTGAATTACCATCATGGGAAACAATTTTTTCCAAGTCATATCTTTTGTCTTCAGACCATTTGAATATCGCAGAAATATCTTTATTCATAAATCCATCTTCATTTTTTACTGGATTGAGCTCAAGCTTTCTTTCTTTTTCTTTTGTTTTTGCAATTAGTTCAAGTGTTTTTTGGGAAAACATAGGGCCAGTAACAACAACGAGATCTGGTGTTTTTTCTGTTTTATAATAACACTTCATACATCTTGGCTCAAAATGGTCATTTACTTTAATAGAACGGTATGCATTTTCTCCGCAGCCAGATGTAAAACATTCTCCAGCTCTTATGTCATAAACATCAGTAATTGTCATTATCTGGGGCATATAATTATAGGGCTCTCCCTTGGCAGTAAGATTTATCCCTGTTGTAACAATTATCACATTTATATCAACAAGTGCTTTTAATAGAGGGACAATATCTCTATCAAATAAGTGCACGCCACTTAAAAAGATAAATTTTGTATGTTTGGTAACATGCTCTACAAGGTCTTTTGCTGTTTCACACTCAATTGCATCTATGTTCTTACCATCAAAAGAGGAAATTTTTCCTTGTGTTTCCTTATCATCCAAGGGGTGTTTAACAACCAAGAATTCTTTCTCAAACTTTTCTTCATCTATTGCATTTTTAATGCTATTTATTTTATCTATTAATGCCCTGCTTTTCCCAGACTTAACACAACCATAAATTAGCTCTATCCATCCTGGATTAAGTGGCATCAAAGAACGTCCCATATTTTATCATCAATTAATTAAATTTGATTTTATTAAAAGATTTTGATTAAAGAAAATAAAGGTTAGAATGGTAGTTTTATAACATAAACAATATAAAAATAAGTTTAATTTAGAATGTGACTTGAGCTTATATATATTTTGTAGTAACTAAAACATCAAGTCCTTTATTTTGTGACTTGTAATCTCTGTTTAATAATTTATATTGTTTTTCTCCTGAACCAGATTCTACAAAAGTTTTAAATCCCATTTTAATTGCCATTTCCAAAGATTTTTTCCATTGCACTGTTTTGTATATCTGTTCAACCAATGATTTTTTGATTTCATTTGGTTTAGATATAGAATTGCCAGTAGAGTTTGCTATATATGGTATTTTGGGTTTGTTAATTGTAATGCCCTTGTCCTCCAGCACTTTTTTCATTTCTTCAGCAGCAGGCTTCATAAGCTCTGAATGAAAAGGCCCTTCAACTTTAAGGTAAATTATCTTCTTGATATTCTTATTTTTTAAATATTCGACTGCTTTTATTACAGCATTATTATTACCAGATATTATTATTTGAGATGAAGAGTTTATATTTGCAATCTGAACAATACCCTTATATGATGAACATTCTTCACAAACTTCATTAATTAATTCAATTGCTGAACATTTTTTACCCTCTTTGTTGATTAAATAACTTGGATTTAAATTGTCAGTTAAAACAGCTGCCATATGAGATGTGCCTGGTTTTACTGTTTCAGCAGGTATACACTTAGTCATTGATTCTGCCCTTATCTTAACTAATTTTAATGCATCTTCTAATGACAAGGCCTCTGAGGCAACCAAGGCAGAATATTCACCAATAGAATGCCCAAGTGTCAATGAACAGGGAATTTCCTTATTCAATACAGAAAAATAGGCTAAATTAACTAAGAATATAGCAGGCTGGCAATTGATTGTTTTTCTTAACGTTTCTTCTGGGCCGTTAAATATCAAATCAGTAATATCAGACTTTAAAACTTTATTACCAATATGAAAGATTTTTCTAGCAAATTTGTATTTATCATATATATTTTTTCCCATGCCAACAGATTGAGACCCTTGACCAGGAAATACATAACATGCTTTCATCTATAAAAACCTCATGTATTTTAATAGTTTTTTGCAATATATAAAGGCTTTTATGACATTTATTTGTCTGATTTTATTTTAGGTACATTATTGCTGGTTATGTTTAAGGCATTGCTAAGGTAATGATAAGAATTATATTATTCCTGGCTTACTATAGAAATTGTTAAAATTTAAAAGATAATAAAAAATAACTTTAAAGTCCTTTCTGTATATCAAGTTCCTTCATACCACATCTTTCAGCAAGGTTAGGAATATTTTCCTTAACAACCCCTTCAACTTTATTATCAAGTAAATAAACTATCATTTTTTTATCATCTTCATTTAATTCTTTTATCCCAAGAAGAAAATTTTTTTTAATTTCTGGAACTGAAAAAATCCCAAGAAGCTTTTTGTACCCTGCTGTTTCTTCTGCAATATAATAAACTTGCTCCCATATTGGAAAGCCTTTAGTACTGTTATGCTGATTATCAACAACCAACTTTTTGTTATACTGGTCCTTTAACTTTTCAGCTATGCCCACAAGTTCATATCTTATCATTTCATTTTTGGTTTTAATTCCAATCTTTTCTTCAATTTTTACTATTTTAACCCCAAAATATTAGCTTTTAACAGGCTTTAGGTCTTTCCAGACAGAATCAAACATTTTGGCCATAGCTGATGCAAAGAATGGTGTTTTTATCCATATCCCCAAATCATAGTTTGGATGCACTTCTTTATCGTCTAATGCCATAAACCATAAATCTTTGTTGTCAATAACACAAAACCTTGCCTGTATATGACTTATATTTCTTAATTCTGCAATTTTTGATAATTCTTCGGCTATTTTCTGTGAATTAGAATTTATTGGTGCTGCTATTTTTATTTTGACTCCCTTATCCTTAAGTTTCTTAAATGTCTTTTTAAATAATTTATATTTTCTCTCAAGACCTTCCAAAGTAGTCATAAAAATTATATTATCTTTAGCTTCCTTCATCAGCAATTCAAGGTGGTTATAAGAATTCTGTCTGCCTTTTAAAGAACCTGATAAATCATTTGGCTCAATCATCTTAATACCATTCTTAAATAAAAGATTTAATTCATTTAATATTCCTACTGATTTCATTGTGTCAAGAAGCTTTCTCTTGTAAATAGTATCTTCATCTATCTTTTTCTTTATTCTCTCAACAACTTCTTCTGGCTGGACAGCAATATACTTAATAGGCTTGCCTAATTTCATTATTATAAAGCCTTTTTTCTCCAATGACTCAAGAACATCATAACTTCTTGACCTTGGAACATTTGCTATATTGCTCAGTTCTCCAGCTGTTGAAGTTCCTCTTGATAAAAGAGCTGTCCAAAGTTTTGATTCATAACTATTTAACCCAAAATCCTTTAATTTAATTAAAAAATCTTTTTTTACAATCATTTTAAACCTCAATCTGCGTATATTTATTAGTTTAATAATTATTATTTAATACCTATTTGAAAGTAATAAATAGTTTTTATATATAAATCTTTCGGTTTTTGTTATTTTAAAGTAACAAAAGGTATAAAACCATCGAAATGTTCCTAATGAAATAATACCCACCCACCCCTTAGTTTCATATGGAAACTATTAATAAAAATACTTAAAAAATCAATTTAAATTATATTATATTATATTAATTTAATATATTAATATAATTAATATAACCAAGGTATTAAATTTTAATTTAAATATTATTTTATTATTTTAATCAATTTTAAGTTAATTAAATATTATTATTTTATTATTTATTTGATTATTACCATTATTTATTAAATTAATATTTTTTTATTATTATAGTCAACAGTTATATTTATTTTCAATATAGAAAATATTATTTATTTAATTATTTTTTAATTGTTTAATTTAAAATATATATTATAATAGTTATTAACAATAATATAATAATATAATAACCATTTTAATTTACAATAGTATATAAAAATAAGTTATTACTTTTTATAATTTAATTTAAAACATTTCTTTTATATGAAATGAAGGGGTGAGAGGTAATAAAGGTTTTTATTATTAAATAAGCGACCTTACTTTCAAGTGGAAAATGGTACAAAAAGGATTAACAGGGTTTTTTGAAAAATTTTTAACTAAAGAATCCCTATTTATTAATAAAAGTATATTTCAATCAACGTATTCTCCTGATTTAATCTTACACAGAAATGATCAAATACAGCAAATAGCTAATATATTAGGGCCTTCTTTAAGGCTTGAAAAACCATCTAACCTATTTATTTATGGGAAAACAGGTGTTGGAAAAACTCTTTCTGTTAAATACACAGCAACAAAAATGTCAGAAATATCAAAAAAAGAAAATATTGCTCTAAGAATTTTTTATATTAACTGTAAGCTAAGAAAAGTTGCAGATACAGAATACAGGCTAATAGCACATTTAGTGAGGAAACTTGGGAAAGATATACCTCCTACTGGCCTTCCAACTGAAGAAATTTATAATATATTTTTTAATATAATAGACAAGGAAAAACAACTTTTTATTTTAATTCTTGATGAGATAGACCAGTTAGTCAAAAAAGCAGGTGATGAATTATTATATAATCTCACCAGGATAAATACAGAACTAAAAAATTCCCAAATATCAATTGTTGGCATATCCAATGATCTTATTTTTGTAGATAACCTTGACCCAAGGATAAAATCCTCTTTATCAGAAGAAGAAATACTATTCCCACCTTATAATGCAATTCAAATTCAAGATATATTAAACCAACGGGCAAAAGAGGCATTTAAAAAAGATGTTATTGAACAAGGTGTTATAGAAAAATGCTCTGCATATGCTGCTAGAGAACATGGTGACGCAAGGCGTGCTTTAGAGCTTTTGAGAGTTGCAGGGGAATTAGCTGAAAGAAATGGTTATTTAAAAGTTAAAATAAAGCATATTGATGAAGCAGAAGATAAAATAGAAAGAGACAGGGTTCTTGATATTGTAACAACACAGCCAAAACAGTTTCAGGCAGTGCTTTATGCAATATTTTCCCTTTATACGAAAAAAAACAATTTAATATTTACAGGAAAAGCATATGAAGTTTATAAGGGAACATGCTTTAGGTCTGGATTAAGGCCATTGACCCAAAGGCGTGTTTCAGATATAATTGCAGAATTGGATATGCTTGGCATAATAAACGCAAAGGTTATTTCAAAAGGCCGTTATGGAAGGACAAGGGAAATAGCATTAGCAACAACATCTGCTTCAGAATCAAAAATTAAAAAAATATTAGAAGAAGGGTTAGGCTTATCTTGATTTAATCAAGAATAATTCTTCTCCCCTAAAAAATGAAAGAGAATATTTCTAAACAAAAAGAGGTAATTACTTTTTTTTTAAAGAATAGTCTCCTTATAAGCCCTGATTTTATTGATAAAATAACTCCTGAAACAGATTCAGAAAAATTATATGACTTAATATCAAACAAAATAATTTCAAATGATTTTTTATTGCTAAACAATGATATACACCAAAGGCTATCAAATAAAAATATTCAGGATATAAACTGGTTTGAATTTGAAAGGTTAAAAGTGCTTTATGAAAAAGGCAGGGATAAAATATTATATCATAAACTTATTGATTATTTTAATATAACCAAAATTAATGAAAAACCAGATGTTAAAATACTGTTTTCATATAATGAAGAATCAAAAAAAAGAGATGTTAAGGATTTTGTTTCATTCTTTAACTCAAGATATAAATCTATAGAAAATATGCTTAAAAACAGGCAGGAATTACAAAACCTTATGTCTATTAACAGGATTCTTAACAAAAAAGAAAAAGAAACAATTTCTTTAATAGGCCTTGTTAATGACAAAAAAACAACTAAAAATGATAATATAATACTAAAATTAGAAGACCCGACAGGATCAATCAGCGTTCTTATCAGCAAGAATAAAACAGACTTAATCAAAACAGCAAAAGATATTGTTTTAGATGAAGTGATAGGCATAACAGGAGTGAATGGAGAAAATATTATTTTTGCCAATAATGTTTTATGGCCTGATGTTCCTATGCAAAAAGAACTTAAAAAAGCGCCCTATGATGCTTATGCAATCTGCCTTTCAGATCTGCATGTTGGTTCTACTAATTTCCTGCCAGAAGAGTTTAATAAATTTGTTAAATGGATTAATTGTCAGACAGGAAATGAAAATCAAAGAGAAATTGCAAGAAAAGTTAAGTATATTTTTATTGTAGGTGATTTAGTTGATGGGGTAGGGATATACCCTGGGCAGGATTCTGAACTGTTAATAAAAGATATATACCAGCAGTATAATGAATGCGCAAAGTTGTTAAAGCAGATTCCTCCCCATATAAAATTGATTATCTGCCCAGGGAATCACGATGCTATGAGAATAGCAGAGCCACAGCCAGAACTTTACAAGGATTTTGCAGCTGCTATATGGGGATTGCCCAATGTTATTATGATTTCTAATCCAGCAATGGTTAATATAGGCTCTACAAAAGATTTTCCAGGGTTTGATGTTTTGTTTTATCACGGATTTTCATTTGATTACTTTATTGCCAACGTTGAGTCAATAAGAAATCAGGGGGGATATGACAGAGCAGACCTTATGATGAAATTTTTATTGCAGAGAAGGCATCTTGCACCAACACATAAATCAACATTATACATCCCTGATGTCAAAAGAGACCCTCTTGTTATAAGCAGTGTCCCAGATTTTTTTTTAACAGGGCATATTCATAAGTCATCTGTTTCAAATTATCGCAATGTAACCATGATATGCAGCTCATGCTGGCAGAGCAAAACAACATTTCAGGAAAAGGTAGGGCACCACCCAGAGCCATGCAGAGTCCCAATTATCAACTTGCAGACAAGAGAAGTTAAAATACTTAAATTTGGAGAGTAAAATGCAGGAACAAATACAAACAAGTCCGGAAATGGAATTATATTTTAATAAAATAGACTCCAAAATCAAAACTGAATATGCCTTAGCAAATAAAGCAAAAAAAAAAGGTTATGACCCCGAATCCAAAGTAAATATACCTCTTGCAAAAAATATGGCTGAAAGAGTTGAGGGCTTGATTTCAACAGTTGCACCGCAAATAATTGGTTCTGGCATATCAAAGAGAATTCTTGATTTAGAAAAAAAATATAAAGCAATGGATTGGAGAATTTCATTGATTATTGCAGAAGAGATTGCAAAAGAGAAATTCTGCAAGTTTAAGGACAAAAAAGAGGCAATGGAAGTAGGCATAAGAGTGGGATTTGCTTATCACACAATGGGAACTGTTGCCTCTCCTTTAGAGGGGTTTGTTGGGCTTGATATAAGAAAAAGAAATGATGGAAATGAGTATTTTGCCCTTATGTACTCTGGCCCCATAAGAAGCGCTGGAGGAACAGGGGGCTCTGTTTCTGTGCTTATTGCAGATTATGTAAGAAAAAAAATGGGTTATTATCCATATGACCCAACAGAAAAAGAGATTAACAGAATTATAAGAGAGGTTCTTGATTATCACGAAAGGGCAACAAACCTGCAATATCTCCCAAGCGAGAAAGAGCTTGAATTTTTAGCAAGAAACCTTCCTGTTCAGATAGATGGGGATCCAACAGAAAAAATAGATGTCTCAAACTATAAAGATCTTGAAAGAATAGGAACAAACAAAATAAGAGGGGGATTCTGCCTTGTTTTTGCAGAATGCCTTGCGCAAAAAGCCCCTAAATTATGGAACAGGCTTTCAAAATTCAGCAAAGAATTTGATTTAGAGCATTGGAATTTTCTTGAAGAATTTATAAACATACAAAAAGAGGTTAAAGCAAAAGGAAAAATCAATAATGCTGGTGAGAAAATTGCACCAAACTATACATTTATACAGGATTTAGTTGCAGGCAGGCCAATATTAGCATTTCCATTAAGAACAGGCGGCTTTAGATTAAGATATGGCCGCTCAAGAACATCTGGCTATTCTGCAACCAGCATAAGCCCTGCTACAATGATTGTACTGCAGGAGTATATTGCAACCGGAACACAGCTTAAAGTTGAAAGGCCGGGAAAGGCAACTACTGTCAGCCCATGCAATTGTATTGAAGGGCCGATTGTCAAGCTGAATAATAGGTCTGTCTTAAGATTAAATTCAGAGCAGGAAGCAAAAAAATATGTTAAAGATATTAAAGAGATTATTTTTCTTGGTGATTTGCTTATTAGTTATGGGGATTTTTTCAACAGGGCACACATCTTAGTACCCCCAGGATATTGCGAGGAATGGTGGATCCAGGAGCTTGAAAAGGCAATTGTTGATATGTTTGGAACACTTGATATTATTAAATTATCAAATTTAATTAATATTCCTGAAAATAATTTATCTGAATTATTAAAAAACCCATTTTATATTAAACCCTCAACACAGGATGCAATAAAATTATCAAAACAGCTTAATATTCCATTGCATCCAGCCTATACTTTTCATTGGAAGACTATTTCTTTTGATGAATTAAAAATTCTTATAAACTGGCTTAACAGCATGAAAATTATAAGGGAAGAGACCAAAACAAAAATTGTTCTGCCCTTAAAAGAAGAACCAAAAAGAGTTCTTGAACTTATTGGTGTCCAGCATTCTGCTATAAACAATGAATTTGTTGTTATTAGGGAAGGTGATGCAATTGCTTTATTGTCTAACCTTGGAATTTCAGAAAAAGAGGATATTGAAAAATCAAATAAAACAATTGATGAAAACAAGGAAAAAAATGTACTGGAAATAATAAACCTTTTGTCAAAAATAGAAATAAGGGATAAATCAGGAATATTTATCGGCGCAAGGATGGGCAGGCCAGAAAAGGCAAAGATGAGAAAACTGACAGGAAGCCCTCATGTCTTGTTTCCCATAGGCCAGGAGGGTGACCGTTTAAGGTCTTTTCAGGCTGCACTTGAAAATAAAAAAGTAACCTCAGATTTTCCAATCTATCAATGTGAAAAATGCAATAAAGAGACTATTTTTCCTGTATGTGAGGTTTGTGGAAGGAATACAAAAAAATTATATTACTGCAACATCTGCGGAAATATTGAGACAGATAAATGCAAGCATGGAGAAGCAAAACCATACAAAACCCAAAGCATAGACATAAACCATTATTTTAATGCAGGGCTTGCATCATTAAAAATAAAGACCTGCCCTGATTTAATAAAAGGAGTAAGGGGCACGTCAAACAAAGAGCATATACCAGAACACCTTAT
Source organism: Candidatus Woesearchaeota archaeon CG10_big_fil_rev_8_21_14_0_10_33_12 (assembly GCA_002762865.1). Classification (GTDB taxonomy): domain Archaea; phylum Nanobdellota; class Nanobdellia; order Woesearchaeales; family CG1-02-33-12; genus CG1-02-33-12. Next base: position 27,274 of record PCYE01000002.1, read on the forward strand.
TAAAGGAATATTAAGAGCAGAGCATGATATTTATGTAAACAAAGATGGAACAACAAGATATGATATGACCCAGTTGCCAATAACACATTTCAAGCCAAGAGAAATAAGAGCATCACTTAAAAAGTTAAAAGACATGGGTTATGTAAAGGATATATACGGAAAAGAGATTGAGAATGATGATCAGGTATTAGAAATAAAACCCCAGGATATTATACTTCCTTCATGCCCTGATTCAGCTGAAGCTGGTGCTGATATTGTTTTGTTTAATATTGCAAATTTTATTGATGACCTTTTAGTCAGATTTTATAAGGAAAAACCGTATTATAATCTTAAATCTCCAGAAGATTTAGCAGGGCAGCTTGTTATTGCACTTGCTCCGCACACATCTGCAGGAATAGTCTGCAGAATAATAGGATTTTCAAAAACACAGGGATTTTATGCACATCCTATGATCCACGCTGCAACAAGGCGTGATTGTGATGGTGATGAGGCAAGTGTAATGCTGGCTATGGATGCATTTCTTAATTTTTCCAGGCAATTCCTGCCTGCCCACAGGGGCTCGACGCAGGATGCATGCCTTGTATTGACATCAAAACTTACCCCCTCAGAGGTTGATGACATGTTCTTTGACCTGGATGTTGGGTGGAAATACCCTCTTGAGTTTTATGAGGCCTGCAGCAAATACAATAATCCAAGAGATTTAAATTTAGACCAGATAAGTACCAGGCTAGGAACAATAAACCAATATGAGAACATGGGTTATACACATCCGGTTGAAAATATCAATTCAGGGGTTTTATGCTCTGCTTATAAGGCCATTCCTTCTATGGAAGACAAGCTTAAGGGCCAGATGGACCTTGCAGAAAAGATAAGGGCTGTTAATGAATCAGAAGTTGCAGCAATGGTAATTGACAAGCATTTTATAAAAGATATAAAAGGTAATTTAAGAAAGTTTTCCATGCAGCAGTTCAGATGCGTTAAATGCAATAAAAAGTTCAGAAGGCCTCCTTTGATAGGCCAGTGTGATTCATGCGGCGGAAGAATAATCTTTACAATATCAGAGGGCTCAATCATTAAATACCTTGAGCCAAGCATCAGCCTGGCCAATAAGTATAATGTTCCTGCTTATCTAAAGCAGACCCTTGAGCTTACAAAGAGAAGAGTGGATGATGTCTTTGGCAAGGACAAGGAAAAGCAGGAAGGCCTTGGCAAGTGGTTTGGTTAGTTTCTGTTGATACATGCCAAGTTCAATAAGCGGGCTCACTCCTAGAACATATTTTATGTTTTAATATATTTTTTCTACAAATTTTCTAGTTCAGCTAAGAAATCCCGTGCAGAACTAACAATTATCTCTTCTGTTCTCTTTCCATATTTTTCAACGAATTGTGGATTTTTCCATAAATGAGGGAGGTTTAATTGGTAATACCCGCTTCGTCTATACAGAACTTTTTCACCTAAGAGTTCATCCATTGTTCTTAAAGTTTCATTAAGATCATTCTCTAATCTCGATGCTACTCCCCAACATCTCAAAGATAAACCCTTTTCAGATAAATATAATTCAACAATACTTTCTTTTGTGACCATCTAATTTATTAAAGATATTATCTTTATAACCCTTTTGGTTATTTCGTTACATATAAACTAATAAATTAATCGCCCGTTCGCTCACTTTAGATTTTTCGATTTTACTGAACGTTGCACTAAAATTCAATCCCTATCAAGAGAGCATAACAGAAATTCTGATGTTATGCACAATTGAGAAAAACTTTAAATTGTAGGAATAACTTGGCTAACTATCTGAGCTAATGGCCTGCACATAAGGGATATCTTTTATTTTAATTATGTCTTTCTTAGAAATAATCTTTGATTTAAGGCCAAGCTCAACTGATCTCTGGCCAACAAGGTTAATCATATAGGCCTGTTCAAACAATTTAACAATTTCTTTTTCTGTTTTTTCTTTTCCCTTATAGAAATCAGAACTTAAGTCAAGTTTTAAATCAGTTGTTTCAAATTTTTTTCCAATAATCCCTTTATCACACACTGTTAGAATTAGCCTATTATTGGTTGTTATATGCTCTTTTGCTATCATTTTAAATTTTTGTTTTGACAGGGCGTCTTGCGCCGCAGGCGAGGCATTCCAAATAAGTGATATTGCCCTCTTTTACAAGCTTTGTATCTGGCCTCCTGCACTCAGGGCACATAACAAAAATGTCAACATACTGTTTTATTTTTTCATTTATCCTTACTGCTGAAACTTTACTTCCTATCAAAAGCCCTGTGCTCTTTAAATCACCAGGTGTTGCCAGCTCTTTTAAAATATATTTCAGCAAATGCTCTGGATTTCTCTGTATCACATCTGCAATCTGGTTAAAGTTAGAGATAATGGTTTTATTTCCCTGTATATGGCCAATAACTTTTGGGATTTCAAACCTCTCTTTTTTAGAGATGATTTCTGGAAGCTCTTTCCTGGCCTTTTTCAGCATTTTCTCATAATCCATTTTATGTTTTGGAAGCAGGGTATATATATAAATTTATCTGAAAAAATTATTTAAAAACAAAAGATATATAAATTAAATAAGAGCAGTTAAGCATATGGTTCTGGAGACAATACTCAACCCAATAACTGCTGAGAGAAAGCCATGGGAAATGTTTTTCATAGGAATTGTTTATTCCTCAATTGCTATTCTATTAAGCTTTTGGATATTTAATGAGTATACAAGCATGGTTATGGTTTTTCTGACTACAATGGCATGTGTTCCTCTTCTTTACAGCACAATAAAACTAGAGGAAAAAAAAGATATAATAGTTAATGAAGAACGCACTTTATTGAGGGAGCATAGCAAAGTAATTTTATTTCTTTTATTCCTTTTTTTGGGGTTTGCACTGTCTTTTGCTGTATGGTATGTCTTCCTTCCAGCAGATTTAGCGCAAAATACCTTTTCTGTTCAGACACAGACAATAACAAACATTAACACTGGTGCAACAGGCATGGCATTTCAAAGCGTAGGCATATTCACAAAAATATTTTTTAATAATATCAAAGTTTTAATTTTTTGCATTTTGTTTGCCTTTATTTATGGTGCTGGGGCAATATTTATCCTGACATGGAATGCATCTGTTATTGGTGCTGCAATTGGAAATTTTGTCAGAATAGGGATAAGTGCAGAAGCCAGCATGCTGGGATTAGCTGGCACAGCAAAATACTTTCATATTTTCTCTCTTGGCTTGTTAAGATATACTATCCATGGCATCCCAGAAATAGGAGCTTATTTTATTGGCGGCCTTGCAGGCTCAATAATCTCCGTAGCTGTTATCAGGCATGATTTAGGGACAAAAAAATATGAAAAAATACTTTTTGATTCATCAGACCTTATAATAATCTCAATAGTTATTCTCTTCCTGGCAGCCCTTCTTGAGGTTTATGTAACTCCTTTGTTATTTTAAAATACAATGTCCTAAAAGCTAGCTATAATAAATATTAAATTTAGTTATCACAAATTATTTAAATAACCAATAGTTCATATATAATATGGCACTTGAAACAACAATTCTGATTTGGCTAATTCCTATGGTTATTTGGGAAGCGGTCTGGAAGGGCATTGGTTTGTGGAAATCTGGAAGAAATAATCAGTTGAAGTGGTTTATTGCTATTTTGATATTGAACACTGTTGGAATTTTGCCAATTGTTTATTTAAAGTTCTTTCAGAAAAAGAAATGAGTAAACTTTTTGTTACTTTTGACTCTTTCTCCTTCAGAAAAGGCAACCTAAAAGGTTTTGGTGACTGCTGCTTTTTACATTACTTTATAGATTCTATCGTGATGATCAAAATCATAGAATATAACTTTATCTTCACTTTCAATGTATCTAAAAGTTAAAATAAACGGGTCTTTAATGTGGACTCTCTTTAAATGCTGTAAGGGCTTTCTTAAATTTTTATAATGATCAATATTTTTGCAGGTTATTATTTCATCAATCTTTTCAAGAAGATCATCAAACATAGAAGGGTCTTTTTTTGATAATTTTCCCATAAGCTTCCTAAGTTTTTCCTCTACTGAAAACTTACGCATTTTCTATATCTCTTTTTAACTCTTCTATGTTTTTGAAGGTCTTAAATTTACCTTCTTTTTCTATTCTCTTGATTTTCTGTATAAATTCCGGTCTTAACTCAGGTTCAAGAAGCTCTTCTTCAAATTTATTTATTATCAAATTAACAGCTTCAGACTTATTTTTAAGTCCAAACTTACCTTTTACAATAGTTAGTACTCTATCTTCATATTCCCCTAGACTTACAATAGCTTGCACCATTTTGTTTCACCTTATTAATTATTATAATTTATAATAAAATATAATAAACTATTATATAAATCTTTTGTTTTTGTGTTATTCTAATATTTTTATCTTGCCTGGCCTTATCTCAAACATTTCTCCTTCCCTCAGGAATTTCTTGATTATTTCCTCTGCGTCCCTTATGCCGGTTTTCTTAATGACTTTGTCAATATCAACCCCCTGACCAGAATCAAGTTCTTTTACTGCTTCATAAACTATCTGGGGATTGCTTGCGGTTTTTTCCTTAGTGCTGTCATCAATCTTTTCAACAACAACCTCTTCTTTTCCTAGTTCATCTTTTTTTGTCTTAAGGTTTTCTATACCTAGCTCTATTTTCCTGACATCAATCCATTTCTTATTATTAATTTTTTTTATGATTTCAGGAACAATATATTTTTCAGAGCCATACTCACGAGGCCTTCCAATCAATAGTACAACATCTCCAATCTCTATATTTTTTACATTATCATTTTTTTCAAATAACCTTAAGGAAATAGTTCCACTGCCATCATCAACAACAAGGGACTGGTATTCAGAGCCTTCTTCTGTTTTGGAGATGACTGTTCCTATTAAATTTATTCTTGAAATATGCTTGCCTTGTTTTGTTATTATATAATTTGGTGTCCAGCCCTCTTCTTTTACATATCCCCCATTAATTAAGTCAGCTATTCTTGCCTTGTATGCTATTTGTCTTTTTTGCGGTTCTGGCATTTTACAGTTTACTTATGAAGTTTCTCTTTGGCTCAAATATATCTCCGGAGCGTTTAAGCCTTTCTATAATCTCTTCAACCTCGCTTTCTTCAATACCCTTTTCAGACGCACTCCTGAGAATATCATCCAATGGAATTGTCTTGCCAAGGCTGGCTTCAAGCTCAGTTATTATTTCCCTGACCTGGACTATCCTGCTTCTCTGGCT
>PCYE01000027.1:0-823 GCA_002762865.1 Candidatus Woesearchaeota archaeon CG10_big_fil_rev_8_21_14_0_10_33_12
TATGGCATTCTTCCTGGATTTCTTGCAGGATTTGCAATGGTATTTTCTATGAGAGATATTATGTTATACCTCTGGGGGCAGAGAGGAAGCGTTATTTCATTTACATTTATTCCTATTGCTTTATATTCTTTTTATATGTATTTTACAACTCCGGATTCAGACAAAAAAAAGAATGTTTACCTTTTTACAACAATCCTTGTTGTTGCAAGCCAATATCTCTTTCATATTCAAGGGGTAATAGTAAGTATTAGTGTAATAATCTTATTCTCTTTGTTTATGTGGTTGAAAAACAAAAAATTCCCTTTACCAATAAGTTTACTAAAAAGCAATTGGAAAATATATTCAATTTCAGTGTTACTCCTTCTTGTTTTTACAATGCCATTTATACTTATTTATTTTGGTGCACAAGCAACTAATTCTGTTCATATTAATAATGTCAGCAGACTTTTTTCATGGTATAAAATTAATGATCAGCCAGATTATTCCAGCGGAAATATAGCAGGATACCCCATAATATATTTTTCATTTTCACAAATATACAATTATTGGTATCTCCCATTCCTGATGATAGGCATAATTCTCCTTCTTATCAGAAGAGAGTCAAAAGATTTGCTTATGCTCTCATGGGTCATAGGGGTTTACATCCTTATTCATTTGGATGTTATTGGATATTTCAGTGTCCAAAGGTCAGCAAGAATGCTTCTTGCTGAAACAGCATTGTTTTACAGTTTAATAGCAATTGGTATTGCAGGATTGCCTTCTTTGCTTTCTAATTTCTACAAAATTAAAGAATCTTCTATAAAGGCAATAAAATATCTTCTTG
>PCYE01000027.1:846-4781 GCA_002762865.1 Candidatus Woesearchaeota archaeon CG10_big_fil_rev_8_21_14_0_10_33_12
TTTTGCAAATGGAAAAGCAGCTTATTCAACCCTTAATGGGGCATACAGTCCAATACTTAGATTAAATCCTTATCAGATGCAAGTTTCTGAGTGGATAGCTTCAAATCTTCCTGAAAATGCAATTGTGGTTGCAAAAGGAACTCTCACATATCCAAAAATAAGATTCATGCTTGCAGTTTCAGAAAGGCATGTTACAAGTACAGCAGAGTATCTGTTAAGTGTTGGTGCTACATCTCCTAAAGATCTTTATTACATGATTGATTATTCCGACCTTGTTTTGCTTGGTCAGCAGGATGCAATAAATTCTCAGCTTGAATGGGAAAAATCAAATTTCCAGAACAGCACTCTTGTTTATAATCAAAACAATATCCACATCTGGCATGGAAACATAAAGGTGTTTACAAATGAGTAATAAAGAAAAAACTCCCTCAGAAAAAAGTATTTTTTCAGATTATGCAGTGCTTGCTTTTTCAGCAGCATTGTTTACACTTTCTATTTACCTTTTTGGATTAACGGGCTTTAAGACAATTGGATTTTGGTTCATCTTTTACATAGTTCCTTCATACTTTATTTTGAAATATTTTGGACTCGATAGTCTTGAATCCTTTGTATTTTCAGTTTTCATAACAGCAGGAATTTTGCCTGCTTTGGTTTTTTTCCTTAATCTTGTTGTTCCGTCACTGATAGTTTCAGCCGTAATAATATTTATTACAGAGGTTTCAGCTGTAATTTTGTTATACAAAAATAAAAAATAATTATTAGTTCATTGTACATCTAGACAAATATTTATAAACTTCATCCTTTTCAATACAACATAATGAAACGTCACATATTAGTTACTGGTGGAGCAGGATTTATAGGCTCTCATCTTGTAGATAAACTTGTAGAGCTTGGTCATAATGTTAGAATTTTTGATAATATAGAACCCCAAGTTCATCCAAATGGAAAAGTTCCTTCTTATCTTAATAAAAAAGCAGAGTTCATTAAAGGGGATGTTACAAATATTGATGAGTTCGAAGCAGCAATAAAAGATATTGACATTATATTTCATCAAGCAGCTCTTGTGGGAGTAGGACAAAGCATGTACCAAATTAAGCGTTACATGATGGCAAATACAATTGGCACAGCTAATCTTATGGAGCTTCTTGCAAACAAAAAACACAGTGTAAAAAAAGTCATTGTTGCCAGTTCTATGAGCACTTATGGGGAAGGTCTTTATGAATGCGAAAAGTGTGGAAAAGTGAATCCGGATTTAAGACCTGAAAATCAAATGAAATCTCAGGATTGGGAAATGCATTGTCCTAACTGCAATATGCAGCTCAGACCTTTGCCGACAGACGAATCAAAAAAACAGGAAATAAACAGTATTTATGCCCTTACAAAAAAAGACCAAGAAGATATGGTTTTGAATACTGGTAAAACCTATGGGATTCCAAGTGTGGCTCTTAGATATTTCAATGTCTATGGTCCAAGGCAGTCTCTATCAAATCCTTATACCGGTGTTGCAGCAATCTTCATAAGCAGAATAAAAAATAACAATTCACCAACAATCTATGAAGATGGTCTGCAGAGCAGGGATTTTGTGTCTGTACATGATATCGTGCAAGCAAATATACTTGCAATGGAAAAAAGTTCTGCAGATTATGATGTTTTTAATGTGGGTACAGGTTCTAAATACACAGTAAAAGAAATTGCAGATATTCTAATTAAACTGCTAAAAAAAGATTTGAAGCCGGAAATAATCGGCAAGTTTAGAAAAGGAGACATAAGGCATTGTTTTGCTGATATCTCGAAAATTAAAAATAAGTTGGGTTACAATCCAAAAATTAGTTTTGAGCAAGGTATGAAAGAATTGATTGAATGGGCTGAAAAGGAGCAAGCAAAAGATTTGGTTAATCAAGCAACAAAAGAATTGAAAGATAAAGGTCTTGTGATTTAATCTCTGTTAAAACTTATCCGACTTACTTTTTTGTGCCAGAACCTCTCCAGCTGACTCCTTTATATTGTGATATATAAATATTTGAAAACTCTTTTTTATTGAACCAATTTCTTATTGTTTTTTCATCAATAAAAAAAGTCTGAGGGGCATTCAATTTATCGAATACGTTCATGGTGTTTCTTGAAAAACTTAATTTTCTCCAATTTGAAAAATATTCATAAAACGGAAGAAATCTGAGTGGTAGAAAATATATCGTATATATCGGAACATACATCAAAAAAGCCATTGAATTGGCAATTCCCCACAATATATTCTTTGGTAATTTGAGAAAGATATATCTCTTAAGAAATTCAATCAATGTTCTATTAAGAAAGTTACCTTCCCTGGAATAAACCCACACTATAACTTTCCCGTCTTTTTTTGCTAATTTCTTAATATTATTAAATGATTTCGAAGGGTCGTCTGTATGATGGAGAACACCTATTGAATAGACAATATCAAATTTTTGTCTGAGTTTTATACTCGCCAAGTCACTGCCGATAACCTTTACATTTTTATTGTGTTTGTTATTTTTTCTTGCAATATCTGGTGTGTTTAAGTCAATGCCTGTAACACTTTTACAATAAGGTGAAACAAAATTCAGGTGCTGGCCTCCACCGCACCCACAGTCAAGAACTGTCTTATTTTTAAAATCACTCAGTTTGTTTGGGTAAATCCATTCAGTAAAAAGCCATTTATTATCATCATAAAATTTGTTCCATTGCCAATGCCATTCCCCTTGTTTTTTTTGCACGTTCAAACTGGAAATAAACATGTTTAAAAGCTTTTTGCTTGAAGTGCTGTGTGGCATGATTAGAGGTCTTTGACCGCTATATCCCAGGATTTGACGGTGGTTTTATGCTTTGTAAGGAGTTGGTTGAGTGCGGTGAAGTCTTTTGCTCCGACAATAAATGTTTTCTTTGATATTTTTATATGGGGTATTGCTGCAAGTACGCTTTTTCTTTTGTAGGTGTATTTGGCTTTGTTTGATTTGTCTGTGTAGCCATTGATTTTCTTAGAGAGGATGCTTCTTTGTGTTGGTGTGAGTTTCTCTGTTGTGTAAGTGAGTAGTTTGGCTTTCATTATTGGTGTTGATTATAGTAAAGTTTATAAACTTTACGTAATCTTAATTACGTAAACGTGATTATGTAATGGCTAAGAAGAAAAGAGGGGGTAAGAAGTGGCAGGATAACCGAGACTGGAAAGCATACAACGAACAACTTGTAAAGCGTGGAGAATTCTACATCAACCCACGTTTCCTTGAAACGTGGCTTAAAGAAATTCGGGAAATGAACCATGGCAAGGCGGGTCAGCCATACATGTATCCGGAATCACTTATTGAGTTTTTTGGAGTGCTTAAAGCAAAAGGGTTTTCTTTAAGAGACTTGCAAGGTGTCGTGCAGGCATTGTCAAAACGCTTCAACAACTTTCCGGTAATCTGTTTCAGTCAAATACGCAGGCGTGTCCTTAAACTTCCCTTATCGTTCAATGCTAAAGGAAGCAACTTGGTTACGGGTATTGATGGAAGCGGTATGAAAGTCAGCAACAGGGGTGAGTGGATAAGGCAAAAGTGGGCTGTGAGAAGGGGTTGGATAAAGGTAGTTATTTTGGGAGATGTGGACGGGAATATCGTTGATATTCGTGTTGGGAATGAGGATGTTGATGAACGGGCTGCGGGCAGAGGAATGGTGTGTGATAATAAAGAGAATATTGAAAAGGTTTTGGCAGATGGCTTGCATGATTGCGAAGCTACTTTTGACTTGTGTGGCGATTTTGAACTAGAAACGGGTATTAAGATTAGGGAGAATGCTAACGAGTCAGGTCTCGGAGCAAGACCTGACGAAGTGCGCTTGTATAAGAATTTAGGCGAGCCTTTGAAAGAACCCTCTGGGCTTTAGCCCAGAGATGAATTTCAAATTCAAAGGCGAGCAATAACTTTTTCTTGTTTAAAATAAAA
>PCYE01000027.1:4789-5378 GCA_002762865.1 Candidatus Woesearchaeota archaeon CG10_big_fil_rev_8_21_14_0_10_33_12
AAATGCTACAGCTCGAAGAATGCCGCATAGCGATAGCTTTCTTCGGAGAATAAAAGCTTTTCTGTGAGGTGAATGAAATGAAAATGGAATTAGTCACTAGTCAGCATGCCGTCGGCGAAAGCAACTTTCATCTGCAGTTTACTCCTGCATACAGGCAGAATGTTTTTGAAGAGCCTTTGTTAAGAGAGCTCACAATAGCTTATATTGCTGATAAATTGCAACAATTTAAGGTAATCCTTGCAGGCTATGGCTTCGGACCAGATCATCTGCATCTTTTCATTTCAAATGTGCGCTTCATCGGTGAAATAGAACTTGTCAGGCAAATCAAGGGTTTTAGCAGCTTTATGCTGAGGAAAGGCCATGCTTATCTTTTCAAAGATAAGCTCTGGGGCAGGAAATTCTGGAGCGAAGGACATTTTTATAGAAGCGTAGGCACGGTCACAAAGGAAAGCATGCAATGGTATGTCACAGAAGGGCAGAAGAAACACTGGCAGAAATTTACTTTTGAAGAATATTCAGTCTTAAGAAATCAGAAAAGACTAGCAGATTTCAACTAGTCAATAACCCTGCGGGCTTTAGCCCGCAGTAG
>PCYE01000018.1 GCA_002762865.1 Candidatus Woesearchaeota archaeon CG10_big_fil_rev_8_21_14_0_10_33_12
TATGGTATTGATTTTAGTAATAAAATGCTGGAAATAGCAGAAAAATATTGTAAAAAGCATATGTTGAATGTCGATCTGAAACAAGCATACGCAACAAAATTGCCCTTCAAATCGCAGTACTTTGACTATGTTTTATCCATATTTATACTGCATCACCTAAATAAAGATGAAAGGATTCAAGCAATAAGGGAGATATGGAGAGTTCTAAAACATAAAGGCAAGGCACTTATAATTCTGCGGAACAAATTTCAGCTAAGGTTTCTGTTTAGGAAGAAAAATATTTTTATACCATGGCACATACACAAAGAACCTTATCAAAGGTATTATTACTTCTTTACACCCTGGGAATTAAAAAGACTTTTAAGAGAAGAGAAATTTAAAATTTTAAGCTCAAATACATTCGGCAAGGATTTAATTATATTAATTAGCAAATAATAAATAAGCTTTTTCCAAAAATCTTTTAAACCTGTTTGTCTTACCTTTTATTATACGGCTGTAGTCTAATGGCTATGACTCGACCTTCCCAAGGTCGCAATCCGGGTTCGAATCCCGGCAGTCGTATAAATCTTTAAAATAAAATGAGCATAGCTGAAAATTATAAAAAAATAAGAAAAGAAATTCCGGGCCATGTAACATTGGTTGTGGCAGCAAAGCAGAGAACAAAAGAAGAGCTAGAAGAGGTTATTGATGCAGGCGCTACTGACCTTGGGGAAAATTATGTTCAGGAAGTGCAGGAAATGCATGAACAGCTTGGCGAAATAGCAAAAAAAGCCAAGTGGCACATGATTGGCAATTTGCAGACAAACAAAATAAACAAAGCATCAGGTATTTTTGATGTAATACAGACTGTTGACTCATATGAAAAAGCACAGGCAATTGATAAAAGAGTTGAGGCATCTGGAAAAAACATAATGCCTATTTATATAGAAATAAACATTGGCAGTGAGGATTCAAAAGCAGGCATAAAGCCAGATGAGCATGAGCCATTTGAGGAATATATAAAAAATTTAATTAAAAATATTTCAAAATTGGAGCATATAAGAGTAGAGGGCTTAATGACAATGGGCCCAAGGTTTGGAGACCCTGAAAACTCAAGGCCATATTTCAAAAGGACAAAGGAACTCTTTGAAAACCTCAAGGAACTTAACCTGCCAAATGTGAGCATGAAAACACTATCAATGGGAATGACGAATTCCTACAAAGTTGCAATAGAAGAAGGAAGCAACATGGTAAGAATAGGCACAGCAATATTTGGAGAAAGAAAATAAATTTTAGATTAAAACACTATGTTTCGGTTTTAACCGAAGATAAGGTAAAGGTTTAAAAGAAACAAGATTATTCCTGTTGTATGGAGGTATTTAAAATGAAAATAAACATGATTTTTGGAATATTGCTGGTTATTGCCTTGATAGGCCTGACAGGATGCCAGAAGACAAATGAAGAGAATACACTAAATGCACAGGGAACCTCAGAGCTTACATTTGACCCTGATGAGGCAGAGGTATGGGCAGGGATTTCTATTGTAAAGGATACTGCAGAGGAAGCGCAGTCAGAGGCAAACAAGGTTATTAATGCAATAATTGACGGCTTAAGATACAAGGGCATATCAGAAGATGACATTGAGACAGAGAGCTTAAGTTTGTATGAGGAAAGGACTTGGACAGAAGATGAAGGCTCAAAGGTTATTGGATGGAGAGCAACACAAAACCTAAAGGTAAAAACAACTGACTTGACAAAAGTCGGAACAATAGTTGATATCGCTGTTAATAACGGGGCAAACCAGATCAATAACATAAACTTTGGATTAACCCAAGAAAAAGAGCAGGAATACAAAAAGCAGGCACTGTCAGAGGCAGCTGCAAATGCAAAGGAAAAGGCAGAGATTCTTGCAGAAAGCATTGGATTTAAGCTTGGAAAAGTAAAAACAGTTTCAGAGGACAACTTCTATTACATGCCTTACAGGTATGATATGATGAATTCCAAAGGTGGTGGAATAGCGGTTGAAGAGGCTGCAACAGTAATGCCATCAGATGTTTCTATCACAGCCCAGGTAACTGTAGTTTATTACCTAAACTAAATTTTTTATTTTTTAATATTTTTTAAACTTTAGTATAAACACTTGTTCAGAAAACTTCAATTGATTTTAAATCCAAGGTTGATTTAGAGCCAAACATATTATTCAAACGGATGTTTTCCCCCAATACAATATGTACAAAGATTTTCTCTTTTCATTCCAAGTTTTTCATATGCTCTTAACATGCTCTCCAGAGAAAGATAATTTACAGAGATACCCATTTCATTGCTGATATCTTCAAGGTTTCTTCCTCTTGCAATAAACTCATCATTAGGCGGCATATCAACTCCAAACATACAGCCCCTAGGTATTTTATCTTTTCCAACAATACCTATTCGAGGAGTATAACTTACAAAATAAGCTTTTTTTGTATCTATTTCATTAATCAAATCTATTGCCCTTCTTGAATTATTGCCTCTAATAATACTATCATCTATAAGAATAATTCCTTTTCCTTTCAAAAAATCTCTTGCAGCTGTTTCATTTATACAGGGCCGAAGATAAAGATTTTCATCAATTGATTTTTCCCTTTCATCCTTAGTAGAACCCTGGAAAGACCTTTCACCTCTCTGCTTGTAATATATCTCTTTAAAAGGAATGCCTCTTTTTTTAGCATAACTCCTAGCAGCAACCTCAGGGCATCTTGGTAAAAATGTTACCAAGTCAATATTTTTAGGATTAAATTCTTCTGCAAGCATCTCTCCTAATGATTCCCTTACCCTTCTTACACTTATTCCATCCAAAATAGAATCAAGATGGGCAAGATAATTATATTCAAAGAAACAATGTGCTTTATTTTGGGCAATGATTTTTTTACTTTGGTAATTTCCACCAGGATATAAATAATATACTGACCCCGGATTTAAATCTTCTATAAATATGACTTTATTTTCCCTGAAGGATATATCTTCTGAAGCAACACAATATTTCTCATCTTTTAATCCCAAGACACCAGGTCTTATCCCTGTTCTATCCCTTAAAACAATGATTTCTTTCCTTTTTTTATCTGCAAAAGCTAGAGTATAGGCACCAGGTATTTCTCTTAAGGTTTGATGCTCACCCCTTTGTTTAAGAAAATGAAGAAGTGCTTCCGAATCACAACCTGTTTTTAAGAGATTTTTATCAACTATGCTAAAATATTTGTTATCTACCTGACCATTGTGTACAATTGCCATTTCACAGTCTGCTATTATTATATGGTCTCCTCTATCCTCTATTTTGCCACCTATTACATGAGGGTGTGCATCTTGTAGTATATCCCTCTTTTTACCTTTTGTTGCATATCTAACATGCCCCATAAAAGTGTGATACTCAGAACTAGGAAAAATTTTACCCAAATCATTTATATCAAATTTAGACACTTCACCTTTCCATTTTATGATATCTATTCTACCCTCTTTTATTGCTGCTATTCCTGTTGCTTCCCTACCCCTATGTTGAAGGGATTCTATAAAAGAATAAGTATCACGTAATGTATGTGTTACACATAAACCACAATTGTGATTAATCTTTTCAGACATTTAAATAACCTTTATAACTTATAAAATAAATATAAGGTTTATATATAAATTTCTATTTTATACGCTCAGAACTCTCTGCTTACTATCATCATCTTTGGGTTAACATCCATACTTAACAGCTGTTCAGAGGGGCACTGTTGAAAATCTCAAAAGATTTATAACCCAATAAGCCCATATTTTTAGGACTTTTCAACGCAGCCTCAAATACAGAAACCTTTAAATAATTCCTTTTTCTACTTTAAAAAATGGGAGAAGAAATTTACTCTGGATTTTCTGCAAAAGAATTATTTAAGGAAGGCATAGGAATGACTTATGATGACTTTTCAATCCTTGATACCTCTTTTACTAATATTGATAGGAATGAGATAGTACTTGAGACTGACTTGGGCAAAGGCATTGTTTTAAAGACACCAATAATAGCTGCCCCCATGGATACAGTAACAAGCAAAGAGCTTTGTATTGCTCTGGCCTTGCAAGGAGGGATTGGCTGTATTCATTATAATTTTAAAAATCCAGATGGTTCTCCTGATATTGATAAGCAGGTAAAGGAAATAGAATCAGTTAAGAGATTTGAAAACGGCTTTATTGAAAATCCAGTTACTGTGTCACCTGAAAACACAATTGCAGATGCAATCCAGATAGGAGAAAAAAACAAGGTTGGAAAATCAGCAATAGACACATTCCCTGTTACAGAAAGTGGAAAGCCTCATGGAAAACTTTTGGGGTTATTAAGGAAACAGGATTATTCAAGAACAAAACACACTGATTTTAAGGTTAAGGATAGGATGGTTCCACTAAAAAAATTGATAAAAGGAGAATGGCCAATAACACTTCATGAAGCCAATAAACTTCTCTGGGAAGAGCATCTCCTCTTTCTTCCAATTACTGATAAAAAATGCAATCTGAGGTACCTTGTTACAAGAAGTGATTTAGACAAGAATGAGGAATATCCACTGGCAACAAAGGATGAAAATAAACGATTAATGGTTCTGTTTGCAGTTGAGACAAGACCCATAGCTTATGAAAGGCTTGAAAAATGTTTTAAAGCAGGAGCAGATGGCTGCATAATTGATACAAGCCAGGGCTACACAAGATATGAAGTTGATATGATTAAATACATAAAAGAAAAATATCCTGACAAGCTTGTCATTGGAGGGAATATCTCAACTCCGGAAGCATGCAAAGGGCTTGAGGAAGAGGGACTTAATTCATATAGGTGCGGCCAGGGCTCTGGCTCAATATGCACTACCTCTGGCGCAATTGGGGTATCAAGAGCAGGAGCTTCAGGGGTTTATTATTGCGCAAAAGCAACTAAAATGAAAACAATTGCTGATGGCGGCATAAGGCAAGTTGGTGATATAGTGAAGGCCTTAACAATTGGTGCAGATGTTGTAATACTGGGCAATATGCTTGCTGGAACAGAGGAAAGTCCCGGCAATACAATAATTGACCCTGAATCAGGACTTCCTGTAAAGATTTACCGAGGCATGGGCTCAAAAGAGGCAAATGTTGGTGAAATAAGGGGATATTCAAGGCTTCCCCAAGGTGTTTCAGGCCATGTAAAATACAAGGGTTCAATACATGAATGGGTTCCTTTGATAAGGGATGGCATTATTTCTGCTTTTCATGTTTTAAACTGCAAAAATATAAAGGAATTGCATGAAAAGATGAATAAAGGCAAGATAAGGTTTGAGAAGAGAACAGTTGGCTCTTTAAGGGAAAGCAATGTTCATGATTTGTTAATGTAGGGAGTGATTTGATGGATTATAACAAATTCATAAACAAAAAAATATATGAGGTAAAGGTGAGGGCAATTAAGACTTCTAATTTCATGATAGCAGAAATAATTGAAGTCCCTTATGAAAATCTCAAGAAAATTGCTGAAAGAATAACAAAAGAAATACCAAATGTCGCAAGAATGTATTATGAGATAACAGGAAAGCCGCCTGCAACAATAGAATATATTTAATTATTTCTTATTTTTGTCTCCATTTTAAAATAACAACTAAATAACAACATTTAAATAATCCAACTTAAGATAAATTAATAAGGGGTGGATAGTGACCATTAAATCTGTAGCTGAACCTAGGGCAGGCCTTAACTTTTCTATTCCAAAATCCCTAAACAAGGGTATTTCTGTTGTTGAAGTCGGCCCTTTCAATGAAAATTCCAAAGCAAAAGAAATAAACAAATTTCTTGGAACCAATATAGAGCAATTAAATATAATAAATACCTATATTCTTATTCATAAAAAGGACATAAACAACCTTGAATCACTCCTTGATGGAAAACCTTTTGTTGATCCAATAACACATCAGGCTACATTGAATGAATCCCTTGCATTAAAGCTGGGTATTCCCTTTGACTATGTTCTTCAGAGTATGCTGAATCCAGGAACAAGTGACGAAGATGGAAATATTTTATTAGAGCAGTCATTGATATCCTTAGGCAAAAAACCACTAAAAAATGATTTAGGTCTTTATTCGAAACAATACTTTTTGAAGGGCAATTTAAATGATTATGAAATTAAAAACAAAAAAGGAGCAGCATGCTGTGTTGTGATGGCCTCTGGAGGCTATCCAGGAGAATATAAAACAGGAAAAGAAATTTCTGGATTAGATTCCTTAGAGGGTTTAACTGATGTTTATGTTTTCCATGCAGGGACAAAGATTGAAAATGGAAAAACATTAACCAACGGAGGGAGGGTTCTAGGAGTAACTGGGACTGGGAATAAGATAGAACAAGCAATTGATGCTGCTTATTCAGCTGTTTCTAAAATTTCATTTGAAAATAAATATTACAGAACAGATATTGGTGCAAAGGCCCTGAAAAGATAAAATGAAAGAAGAAATAATTCCAATATACTCAGGCAAGCCAGAGGATTTCCACTGGGTTGGATTTGGCTCTGGCAAGGGCACAAATCTAAGAGAATGTGCTAGGATAATAAAACCAGTGTTGATTTTCTCTGATAGGCCCAAAGCTGAATTATTTAATTTAGAGGAATTAGTAGAGACCCCTCGCAAATCTCTTGATGGATATAAAATATGTGGAAGTTGGAAAAAAGCAAAGGGAAATCCTGAATTAGAAGCTGAGTATGAAAGGAAAAGTTATTGGTACAATCAGTTTATCTTAGATGCACTAATGTATTTTAAGAAAGAAAGAAGAATTAATATTGATCTAATTGTTCTTGGAGGCTATTTGAGGCTTATTAAAGAACCATTATTAAATGCATTTAAGGATAAAATAATCAATGTGCATCCTGCTGACCTTAGTAAATTAAATGAGGATAATTCCAGAAAATATATTGGGAAAGATGCTGTTTATGATGCAATAAAAGCAGGAGAAAAAACAACTAGGTCTTCAGTCATACTTATTGATAAACTAGAAGATCATGGGGAAATATTAACACAAGGTCCAGGGCTTGAGATTAGGATCAATGATTCAAATATAAGAAAATATGCAGATGAACATCAGGAAAAACAAAAAAGAGTGAGTGACTGGCCCGCACTGACAACTGCTTTGAAGATGATATCAGAGGGGAGAATTGCATTAGGAACTAAAAAAACTTTTTTTAATGAATGGAAAAGAGTTTATATTGATGGCAAAACCTTGGAATACAAAGGATTTCAGGCAGGGTAAAATAAAATTGTGAGGTAAAAAATGACGCTAGAACAACTAACAAAAGATGTTCAGACAATAGCAATTATTTGTAATCAGTGGGGTGACTCAGGAAAAGGAAAATTTGTAGATTATTTTGCAGAGTGGGCAGATGTTATTGTAAGAGGAACAGGGGGCAATAATGCGGGGCATACTATTGTAACAAATTGCAAAAAAAGAATATTTCATCTTGTTCCATCAGGAATATTACACAAAGATAAAATAAATATTCTTGGAAATGGAACAGTTATTGACCTTGAGGTGCTTGTAGGAGAATTAGACGAACTTACTAGAGGGGGTATAACATACAATAATTTGATGATAAGTGAGGATGCTCATGTTATACTACCTTATCATGTTAAGAGAGATATAAAAAGAAACGCTTCCCAGAAAAAGGGAGCCATTGGCTCAACAGGCAGAGGCATTGGCCCTTGTTATGCTGATAAAATTGCAAGAAGAGGTATCATGATAAGGGATTTATTCAATAAAGATATTCTGGCAAAGAAGATAGGCAAAGCTAAAGAATATTATCAAGAACAAGATATTGACATTGAATATATTGTTGAAGAACTAGGACTTTATGCAGAAAGAATAAAACCATTTGTCAGAGATACTATTTCAGAAATGCATGAATTTATTAGGCATGGAAAAAAAATATTATTAGAGGGAGCACAGGGTTTGTTATTGAGCATAGAATTTGGGACATATCCATATGTCACTTCATCTGATAGCTCTGTAAATGGGGTAGCTGCAGGAGTCGGCTTGTCAGCAAAAGTAGTTGATTTGCCATTAGGCATTGTGAAATTTCCTTATATGACAAGGGTTGGAGCAGGCCCATTTCCTACAGAATTTGGTGGTGCAAAATCAGAAGGATATTGTGCATCTGGTCTTGAACATGACATTAAATATGAATTAAAAAATTATAGGATATCATTTGAAGAGAAAAATGGGAGTATAGAATACAATTATCATGACCCAAAAATCATTGAATTAATGAATTCTAATAAACCCTTTTTACAGGGAATAGGCATAAGGCTTGCTGGAGAGGAATATGGGGCAACAACAGGCAGGCCAAGAAGAACTGGTTGGACAGACCTTGCTGCATTAAAATATGCTATTGGAATAAATGGTCCAAACATAATTCTAACAAAAGCTGATGTGGTTCAGGGAGCTAATGAAATTAAATTAGGAACAGGATATAATAATTCAGAGAATTTCACAAGAGACTCAGAAAGGCTTAGAAGCTATAAACCAGAATATCAACAGTTTCCAGGATTTAAAGAAGATATCTCCCAGATAAAGGATTATAAGGATTTACCAGATAACTTAAGAGGTAGTATAAATTTCCTCGAGAGGTATACAGGAGCAGGGGTAAGAATTATATCAACCGGACCTGATAGAAATCAAACTATAATCAAAGATTTATAAGGATATAAATAAAATGATAGATGAAAAATTCAAAAAAATAATAGAGTCAAAAACAGGCTGTGCAGTTATAATTGCTGGCTCAAGCAGCGAATGAAAAACATATTGCAATGGTGTTCACAGGAATAAGGCACTTTAGACATTAGATATTTTTTGTTATATCTTTTTCTGTTATGCTTTCAACAGTCTCAAACATTGTTTTGAGGCCGAGCTTTAAAGAATCTTTGTCACATATTTTATCATGCACATAAGGAGAAATAAACCATTTTGTGTCAAGCTCTGAAAAGGGATTTATAAAAAAGATTGTTATTTTCTCGAATTTTATTAGTTTGCTCCAGTTTTTTATCAGGAAATTAAGGTTTTCCTTTGAGTTTAGCACAACAATGCTAATGTTTTCATCCTTTTTTATTTCTTCAACCAAAGAATCATCTACAGTCGGCCTTATCAGAAACACCTGCTCTTTGTCCTTAAACTTAACAATAACCCTGTCTGGCTCTTCTTTTATATCAATTATATTCTTGGTTAAAATATCCCTGTGCTTTACATAACCAACAGTCCATTCTCTAATGAATTTAACTATCACATCTTTTTCTGCCATACTCACGGAAAATATGATTTAATTTATATTCTTTTTGGAAACTGGCTTTGTTAACTTATTTTCGGCATAATATCACAATTGTTAAGCCATATTGAAAATAGAATTGCTACTGTAATAATCTAAGAGCCATTAAAAAGTAGTAAATAAAACAAAAGTTTTATAAATATAACATTTATAGTTATTATTATGACAAATGATATAACACCAAAATTAATGCAGGACTATTCTGAATCTAATAAATTAGGTTTTATTAAAAGCAAAATTCCAATACAACCAAATGAAGATGAGCCAGATATCTTAATGGGAAGTGTTGAACTGGATTTATCAAAGTTATATGACATTATAAAACCCAACCATAAAAAGGGTGATGAAGCAAGCATTATATCTGTATGTGTTTTTGGTAGTGTATTATATAAACACTTTGATAGCCCTTACTCAGAAATACCTCATGATTTAGATTTAATGTGCATACTTGCGTACTCAGATGATAAAAATATAGTCATACCAGAGCGAGTTGTAAAACCAAAAACAAGAAAAGAAGCTTCAGGATATGGATACAATGAAGTTATTGAATCTTCTGTTGTTTATACAACAACCCCCACAAAAGTATATAGCACATTTTTGGACTATTTCTTTGGTACATCCAAGTATGAATCTGTGGATGGTGCTATTCCACTTCATGTATCATATAGATCAGTAAATCAATTGATAAATGGCTTAGGACGAGGCGACACACTAAGTGAAAGTGTTGTTGCATATGGTATCCCTATTATAGGTCAAAAAAGATTTGCAGAAATCATAAAAGATATTAAATCCCCAGAGAGAAAACCATTACATAGTGTTGCGTGGAAAGTAGATTTAGAAGGAAGACTTCAAGGGGAAATATTATAATTTTATTTCTAAGGCAAAGCCGAAGACTATCTTAGCCAGTAATAATTATGCTTAATTCATATTAAACACGTTTTTTGTTTATTTAAACTTTTTAGTTTCTTTTTATGTAAGATATGAATAGCCAAAACAAAACTATAACTTTTTATATTAAATCTTATTTTGATACTAGAGGTTAATAAAAGATAAAATGAGAGTTATATCCTGTATATATGAATTTAAAGGAAAGATTTTGTTATTGAAAAGGATTAAGGATGGTAAATTCGGAATAATTGGTGGAAAAAGTGAAAACACTGATAAAGATGATCTTGATGTTATTGTAAGAGAATGTTGTCAAGAAATTGGAATTAACACTCAAAAAGAGAAGTATAAAAAAATTGATGCATGGTTAGGAAATCCTGTATATCACTACAATTTAGGAGATTCTGATATTTCTAAAATAAAATTAAATCTCAATGAACATAGCGAATATCTATTTGTCTTACCTAATCAAGCTTTTAAATTAGATTTAAGTAAGGGATTAAACTCAATCATAAAAAGATATGAAAAAGGAGAGTAAGATGAATAATAAATTATTATTAATCGGAGGCTATCCAAAAGGTTATGAAGAACCCTTCCATACTAAAACCCCTTCTGGAAAGATATTGAGAGGTATACTAAAAAAGAATAAAATTGAAGCAGTTTTATTTGATTTATGGTGTAATGAAAAAGAGGAAAATAGGGAAAAATTGTCATCTAAAATAAAACTTAAACTTTTAGAATATCACAAAAAGGGATTTATATTGGTAGCACTTGGTAGAAAAGTGCAAAGAGTTTTAAATAATTACTCTTTGCCTTGCAATTATTTACCCCATCCTGCCAGTAGAAATAAGAATCTTGTACTAGACCTAGAAAAAGGTTTAAGAGAATTGAATGGAAAACTTTAAGCATACTTTTTTATATTAAATCATATTCTAATATTAGGGGTTGATAAAAGACAAAATGAAATTCGCGCATATGGCCGATTGCCACATCGGCTCTTGGAGAGACCCAAAGCTAAGGGATGCAAGCACAAAGGCCTTTCTAAAAGCAGTAAACATCTGCATTGAAAAGCAGGTTGATTTTGTATTGATAGCAGGAGACTTATTTAACACAGCCCTGCCTAGCATAGATGCCTTAAAGGTAGTTGTTACAAAACTCAAGGAATTAAAAGACAGCAATATTCCATCTTATGTAATACCTGGCTCTCATGACTTTTCTCCAAGCGGAAAAACAATAGTTGATGTTCTCGAGAATGCAGGCCTCTTAATAAACGTCATGAAAGGGAAAATAATTGATGAAAAGCTAAACCTTGAATTCACCATTGACAAAAAAACAGGGGCAAAAATAACAGGCATTTATGGAAGAAAGGGAATGCTTGACAAAAGGCAGTATGGCTCTCTTGTAAGAAGGGGCCTTGAAGAGGAGCAGGGCTTTAAGATATTTATGTTTCATACAGCACTTACTGAATTCAAGCCAGAAGAGCTTAATTTAATGGAATCGCAGGCATTATCTTTGCTGCCAAAAAACTTTGATTATTATGCAGGCGGGCATGTTCATCATGTGTTCAGCAAAAAAGAGCCAGGGTATGGGCTTATAGCATATCCTGGGCCATTGTTTCCAAACAGCTTCAGCGAGCTTGAAAAGCTTGAGAATGGCGGATTTTACATTGTTGAGAAAACAAACAAGCTTGAGCTTAAGTATGAGCCAATTGTTATTTACAATGTTTTTTCATTAAACATTGACTGCAACAATAAAAGCCCTGAGCAGATAAGAGCAGAGCTTGAAGACAAAATAAAAGGAAAGGAATTTATAAACACAATTGTGACAATAAAATTATTTGGCTGTCTGGATTCAGGAAAACCGTCTGATATAAACATAAAGGAAATTTTCAGCAAGCTTTATGACAATGGTGTTTATTTTGTAATGAAAAATACAGCTAAACTAACAGCAAAAGAATTAGATAAAGTTAAAGCAAATATAAGCTCTGTTGAAGATGTTGAAGATTCATTGATAAAAGAGAGTATAGGACAAATAAAAATTGATAACATTGGTATTGAAAAGGAAGAAAAACTGACAAAGCAGCTGATGGCAATATTAAGCAAGGAAAAAGAGGAAGGAGAGCGTGTTGCTGACTTTGAGAAAAGAATTAATGAAGAGATTGAAAAAATAATTAAACTGGATTAGAACCATCATATGATGTTTTATAATTATCTAATGCTTTCATTTCTACTGATTTTTCAACATATATTACATAAGGCTTTAATTCATTTAATTTTATTTCAAGGTAATTTCCTTTTTCTGATTCCTTTATTCCTTCGGGAAAAGGAATCTCAATATTATATGTTTGTGTTGATTTAATCTCTATATTTATCTTTAATCCCATTTCTTCAAGTTTTTGCCTTATGCAATCATCTTTTGCATATTCTGGCTTAATCTTTATATTATAAAGATTTTCAGTAACTCTTCCAATATCCTTTTCTTGATTTTCTTCCATTTTCACCAGATTATTTTCCAGGCTATTTTTCCTGCTTTTTTGAGTGTATGATTATAATCATTATGTTTTCTTTTAAGGATTTCATTTATTTTTCTTTTATAAAATGCATTTTCCAGCATATTGTCTGCTCTTACAAGCCCTGCACCAAATACCCATTCATTTTCATATTTCCCATTGTATTCAAGTTCTTCAGCTGTTTTATACATTATCTCCTCAGCAGAGTTTGGATTTCCTACCTTTGATATTATCAAGCCCAAAGCTCCTGGGATATGAGGTGTTGCCATTGATGTTCCATCCCATATCCTGTATTCTCCTCCAGGATAACAGGAATAAATTTCAACACCAGGAGCAGAAATATCATTTGTCTCCCATATATTGCTAAAGTCAGCATGCCTGTTATTCCTGTCAACAGCTGCAACTGCAATTACACAATCACCAAAAGCAGCAGGATACTCTGGACCATATCCCTCATTTCCTGCAGCTGCAACAAGCAGGAGGCCTTTTTGCGAGGCAATTCTGCACATATCTTCAAGCGCTCTTGAGGCTGTTGGCCCCCCAAGGCTCATGCTTGCAATATCTGTATTATTAAGCAGGGCCCATTCTATTCCTGCTGCAACTGTTGCATCTGAGCCGCTTCCATTTGAATCAAGCACTTTTACTGCATACAGGGTTGCATCAGGTGCAACTCCGCAGTTTTTTCCAGCTGCTATCCCTGCTACATGCGTTCCGTGGCCATAATCATCAAAAGGATCATCATTATCATTGATAAAATTATATCCTTTATTTCTTGTAAAATTCCTGCTCACTTCATTATGGTTATAATCAATTCCAGTGTCTATTATTGCTATCTTCACTCCCTTGCCTGTTGATGATTCATGTGCTTTGTAAGCGCCTATGTTCTCAAGGTTCCATAAGTTTCCTTTTGGCCTGAAATAAGATTTTGAATCCTTTTTTATTGGAATAACTGAAAACTTGTTTGACAAGTCAACTGACTTCATTGCATTAAGGGTGTATCTAAAACTTTTTTCAAATATTCTGTTAACATCTTTTCTGTAGATTTTATTAGATATCTGCTCTGCATCCTCGCCTGTGCAGATAATGCTTATGTAGGGTATAACTTTGAACTGGTGGGTTATCTTGCCTATTTTTCTAATCTCTTTTGCCACATTTTCCTTTACTTTTCTGTTGTTTTCTGTCTCTATTATAATCTCCAATGGATTTCTGTCTCTTTTGCTTTGGAATATCCTGCTTAG
Organism: Candidatus Woesearchaeota archaeon CG10_big_fil_rev_8_21_14_0_10_33_12; assembly: GCA_002762865.1. GTDB lineage: Archaea > Nanobdellota > Nanobdellia > Woesearchaeales > CG1-02-33-12 > CG1-02-33-12. Next base: position 13,931 of record PCYE01000018.1, read on the forward strand.
AAGAACGTCCTTTCTCTGAACTCTTAAGTCCCTTCTGTATTTGTTTAAATCCATAAGTTATTATGAAGAATTGTTTTTAATAACTTTTTAGTAATTTTTTTCGTGAGATTATTGCCTTTAAGAAATATTTTTCTGTTAAATTGGAAAATATTCTAAAACTTAGAGATTTTAACAAAAGAATTCCAAAATACAATTAAGATTATATCTTCCTGACATAGGCAACCAGATTAAGATTCTTTTATTAATCTCACAAGAAGTCCAATAATATGCTCAAACTCTAATTTATTTTTAATTAGATATTGTTTTTCTATGAAAAATCCGTTATAATTAATTTTATTTCTAATACCCTTTAATTCATATATTATATTTGTTTCATATTCACACTTTTGATAATTTTTCTTGAAATATGAGATTAAACATTCATGGTTATCTGATTTCAATCCATTTTTTAATAACAATGCAGTTAACAATTCTTTTATGATCTCATAATAAATTTCTGTAATAATTGAGGCAGTTTCATTGTTTATTTCTTGTTTTTTTGCAAATATTAATCTGATAGAACACATTTTTAAAATAGAATTAATTTTATTTTTATCAATGCTCACTTCCCTTATATATTCCTTCTTACAAACATCCCAGTCCATTATTTCCTTTTTCATCTTAATTTTAAATATCCAGATAATTTTATGCCATTAATTATATTATTAAATAGTTCATTGCTTAATTCATTAATGTTTTCCTCAAAAAACAGGTTGATTTTATGCTTTAATATCTTCTCAAATTTTGTTAGTTTAATGCTCTTTTCATTTGCATGTATAAAAATATCAATATCACTATCCTTGTTGTATTCTCCTTTCCTTGCACTTCCAAAAAGTATTATGCATCTTGGATGTGTCTCATCTTCTAAAAAGCCTATTAACCCTGATGAATATAATTTAAAGATAATACTCTGCTGTTTGTAAATTTTAAACAGACTGTTTTGCTGGTTTGCAACATAGCTTGGATATAATGTTTCTTTATCCTTTTTTACTAATCTATCTTTTTGCAGTTCTTTAAGATAATTCTTGACTGATGTAACTGCAATTTTAGTTAATCTGCCGATTCCCCTTATCTGGAAATTCTTAGATGGCTCTTCAAAAAACAGTTCCATTATCTTTAGTTTATTTTTATGTAACATTTTTAGTACATCTGTACAAATATTGTTACACTTATAAACTTTTCTGTTTTTGGATTCTAATGGCTCAGGCAAATGATTTAAAAAGTAATATTTGCTTAAGTTTATATGATACTATAAAGAATTATTTTTAATAAGGATTTGCCAGTTTTTTTCGCAGGGTTTTTGCGTTTAAGAAATATTCTTCAGATTAATTGAAAAAGATTATTGTTTTTTTATTTTTTTGGAGCGTTTTAGCAATTTTACTATAATTATTACTACAACAATATTAACTACTATAGACATTAAAACAAGTAATGTAAGGGTATTTACTGATTTCAGCAAAGATGGTTTCTCTTGCTCACCAATTACCTGCCCTATTACTGATACTCTTATCTTGTCATACTCAACAAATATCTCAAATATTTTTTCAGTCTTCTCTCCAAGATAATTTAATATTATGTCTAGATTATATGTTCCTGGAATGACTTTTGAGGTGTCCCAATATGCATTAAACTCCTGGCTGCCAAATTCAGGAATATCCAATGAAATGGTCTTGAAGCTTGTGTATATTTCCCCTTTCTTATCCTTAACAGATGTTTCAGCAAAAACACCTTTTAGCTCTTCATTCCAGTTATTCTTAACAAGTATGTCAAACTTTGCTATCCCACCAAGCTTAAAATTACTGACACTTATTGATATTATTTCAGGCAATAATTCGCCAACTGTAAATAATTTCTCTTCCATTGCATTGAGTTTATCATATACAAGGGTTGCAACAGCATAATAATTGCCTGACCCAACATCTGGAGTCCAGCTTGCTGTGAGTAAATTTTCTTCTTTTGATTTTATTGAAATTTTGTTGGTTGTTATTGTTGCAATCTTGTTTTTTAATGGGTCATATATCTCTATCACAGCTTGTGCTTCCAGGATTTTTTCTGTTCCAAGGTTCCTTACCTCAACAGAAAAGTTTGACTCTTTTCCATTTTTGAATTTTGGTATAAACAGCCTTATCTCGGCATACTTGCCTTCATAAGGAACAATAACCTTTAGTACTGATGCAACTGCAATGCTTGCAGTTACTGTTGTCTTGCCTTTGGTTTCCTTTGGTATCTCCCTTATAACAATATTCGCACTATGTGCGCCTTTTTTCTCAAAATTTTCTGGTAGATTTATTTTATAGGAAATTATTTTTGAATCCTGGTCTTTTGACAGCCTCACTATTGGGTTGTCTATTGTTACATATTCTGCTAATTCTCCTTCAGCATAAACAAATGCATCAAATTCTTTATAGCCATCATTGATTACTTTCAGCTGTATTGTTTTTTCAAGACTTGGCTCAAATATAACATCAACATGGCTTGGGGTTATGCCTAATGCATAGACCTGATTAACTAAGGCAAAGATTACAATTATTAACAATATTGGTTTTAGTTTCATGATTCTATACCATAAACTGTTATTATTGATGATTTTTGAACAGGAATTTCATCTAATGGAACTTTTACCCTTATTTCAATTTCTGCAAGGTCATTTGAGTCAGAATAGTTGAATTTTCCGATTATTTCCTTGTAAATATCTGACATGTCTGACCAGATTGTCTGTGAGTTAAGCCAGTCAAATGAGTTTGTTTCTGTTGAATTATCTGCCTTAAACTGGAAGTATGATGTGTTTAGTGGTGCTGATGCACTTGACCAGAGTGAGGTTGCCTTTATGCTTACATTTGCTTCTGTATTTCCCATATGCTCTAGTATGAATGGTTTTGGAGCATCATTAGTTGTGTCATTAATTTCATTTAATTCCATTGAGCCAAAGCTTATTGAATCATTTACAAAAACAATGGAAACAGAGGGAGTTAAAGTGAAGTTCCATATGTCAGACCACACTCCTGCGCCCTCGCTGTCATTTGCTCTTACTTTCCAATAATATGTGTCAAAGTCAAGCTCTGTCTGCTGGTCATAGTACAGATTAGACATATTCTCTTCATCAATTAATGGACTGCTTACATCAGAATGAATGCTTAGCTGGAACTGGTAAACTAAGATATCATCATCTGCATCAGTTGCAGCTGTCCAGTTAAACCTTGGAGTTCTGTTTGTGAAGAATGAATCATTGTTTTCTGGATATGAAAGATTGACTTGGGAGGGAAGGCTGTTCAATACAGTTATTTCTGTTGTGTTATATTTTGTTGTGTTTTCTGTTTCATCCCCTGCCCAGAATTCTGCAATAAGTGTTGCACCTTTGTTGAATTCCGAGGTTGATAAATTATCAACATTTGTGTTTGTTCCATTAGTAACATTTAAACTGTAAACAGAACCAACTGAAGAGCTATTTACATAGAACTCTGTATAGGCTGTTAAATTATCCCCAGAGTCAGGGTCTGTAACAGTAAGGTTTAGCATCCAGTCCGTATTTGTATAAACATTATCTGGCTTTGTTACATTTGCTGTTATTGTTGGAGCTGTGTTAGGACTTGTACCCGTTACCTCAATCTTATGCTCTGAGCCAAGAGTTACATTAAACAAAGCAAGGTTTCCAGAACCATCTGCCTGTAAAGGACTTTCAGAGATTTCAACACTATTGTTATAAATATAATAATCAGTTGAAGCAACTAATCCAGTTATGTTATAGATAGCCACACAACTAGCATTACTTGAAGAATCATTCCATTTAAGATTGTCTTGATTAATGTTTGTTATTGTCTTATTTACCTCAAGAGAAGTATTTATTGTATATTCAGTCCTCAGCTCAATAGTCCCATTTGTTGCCAATGAAGTTGATCCACTAACTCCTGAACAATTAACCCCACTTATCCCCTCACACCTATAAACAGCTCCTGAGTTTCCATTCTGATATCCTGTCCCTCCTGTTACAGTAGCTGTTCCATTAAAGCTTTTAGTTGTATAATAAACAGCAATCCTTCCTCCTGCTCCACCACCCCCATAACTGCTGTAACCACTACCTCCATTTGCAGTTATAGTTCCACTTCCACTAAGAGTTCCTGCTGTTAAATAAACAGAGCCTCCAGAGCCACCTCCATTACCATAAGTAG
>PCYE01000047.1:0-17482 GCA_002762865.1 Candidatus Woesearchaeota archaeon CG10_big_fil_rev_8_21_14_0_10_33_12
TAATGAAAAAAGTAATAGAAAGCGGCGGAAAACTTCATGATACTAATCTTTATGCAAAAGTAAGAGGAACTAATTAATAAACAAAACCACTAAAACACCTTAAACAACAACCTTTATATATCACTTTAACCTATAGATTATTATGGACTGGAAAAAGATTGTATTTGCAATTGCTATTTGCTTAATTTACATACCCATGGTCTTTATGGCCGTTACTACTTTCTTTCCTAAAACACCTGTGAACGAGTGTTATGTAGACTATAAATATCCAATTGCAGCAGAGGGCAAAGAGTTAAACCAGACGCAATTGGACGAATATAACAGGAATATGCGTGAGTGTGAAATTTCTTTTGAGTCTGAAAGAACAAAATATGACGGCTGGAAGTTTATTGTAATTATGATTGTAAATATCATTGCTACCTTATTCATGCTGATGAAACTTGACAAGAGTATTATCTTTGGGTTATTCTTCGGCGTCGTGATAACTGCATTCACAGCTACAATTAATTATATGGAATCAAGATCTGTTATTGGCTTCGCATTGCTTGTATTCTTATTCGGCTTGATTATCTACTTTGTAAACAGACTAAGCAAGAATTAAGTTAAACTTTTTTCTGTTGACTTGATAATTTCATCTGCATTGAAATGATTTTCTGCGAAAGCTTTATATATTGAAAAAAAGACAGAAACTGATGATGGTATAATCTTTCTTTAGTCTTTTACAGGCCGAATAAGGCTTTTCAAGATTTAAGAAGGATTTATGCTATTTATTAAGAACTATAATGCCCTGGTGGTGTAGTTCGGCTATCATGAAGCCCTGTCGAGGCTTCGACTCGGGTTCAAAGGCATTTAATACTGAAAATCCCGGCCAGGGCGTTGCTTAAATCAGAACTTGATTCTGGTTTTGGCACTTGGGCCGGTAGCTCAGCCTGGTAGAGCATCTGACTTTTAATCAGGTGGTCGCGAGTCCGAATCTCGTCCGGCCCATATAAACAGTGAGGATAAATTAAATGAAAGATATAGACATCAGAAAGCATATGCTTGTCCCCGAACATTCTAAACTAACTAAAAAAGAAATACAGGAATTGCTTGAAAAATATAACCTTTCATTGAATGATTTACCAAAAATATTATCAACAGATCCTGCAATTGAAAAATTAAATGCAAAAGAGAGTGATGTTATAAAAATTATAAGAGATAGTCCAACAGCAGGAAAATCTATATATTATAGGGTTGTTATAAATGGATGAAACATCTAAAATATTAATACAAAAATATTTCCAGGAGCAGAGTATTATTACATCTGATATTGAATCCTTTAATAATTTTGTGGATGTTGAACTACAAAAAATAGTTAATGAAAACAAAGATATAGAACCAACAATTATTCCTCCGAATGTTGAGACTTATAAAATAAGATTTGATAAGATTTGGATTACAAAGCCAGAGATAACTGAAGCAGATGGCTCAAAAAGGGATATATTTCCCTCAGAAGCAAGATTAAGGAAAATAACCTATGCTGCCCCAATGTTTGTTGAAGTATCTGCACACATTAATGGGACAAAAAGAGAATCTGTCAAGGTGCAGATTGGTAATCTTCCTATCATGCTGAAATCAAAATACTGCCATCTTGGCAAGCTAGATAATGAAGGCCTTATAGAGCAAGGAGAGGACCCTTATGACCCTGGCGGTTATTTTATAATAAATGGAAGTGAGAAAGTGCTTGTTAAAATAGAAGATTTAGCACCAAATAGGTTCTTGGTCGAAAAAACAACAACAGGACCAAGTGAATATGTTGGAAAACTCTTCTCAGAAAGCGGGTCTTTCAAAATACCTCACACAATTGAAAGAATGAAAAATGGGATAATATACTTAAGCTTTACAAGGATTAAGAGAATACCTATTGTAATTATCATTAAAGCACTTGGTATTATGAAAGATGAAGAAATAATGAGAACTATCTCAGAAAAGAATTATGATGAAATGATTGTCAACTTGTATGAATGTATTGATATAAAAACATGGGAAGATGCAATTGATTATATAGCAAAAAAATCAGGTATAACACAATCAAAGGATATAAGAATTGAGAGAACAAAAGAAATTATAGATAAGTATCTTCTACCACATATAGGTGTTGAGGAAAAATATAGATTACAAAAGGCCCATAATTTGTGTAAGGTAATAAAGAAGTTTATAAAGGTTTCACGAAAAGAACTTCCTGTCGATGATAAGGATCACTATATGAATAAAAAAGTTAAAATGAGTGGTGACTTATTGGAAGACCTGATAAGAGTTAATCTGAATATCCTCATAAATGACCTTTTGTATAATTTTCAAAGAATTGTAAAAAGAGGTAAGTTCCCGTCTATAAAAGTGATTATAAGGGAGAAATTGTTGACATCAAGGATTTATTCTTCAATGGCAACAGGTAACTGGGTCGGGGGAAGAAAGGGCGTAAGTCAAAGAATACAACGACTTAATTTCTTGGATATGATGTCACATTTACAGAGGGTTGTGAGCCCATTGTCAGCAACACAGGAAAATTTTGAGGCAAGGGAGCTTCACAGCACTCATCTTGGAAGGCTATGTCCTGTTGAAACTCCTGAAGGAACTAACATAGGGCTTAAGAAAAACCTTGCATTGATTTCAAGCATATCACAGGATTCTAAAGAGGAAGAAACTATAAAATCACTAAAAAGTCTTGGCCTGAAGGTATTAAAGTAAAATGAATGAATTATATTTGAATGGAAAATTTATTGGAAAAGTAGAAAACCCTAGTGAATTTACTGAGAAAGTCAGAGAAGCAAGAAGAAATGGTGTTATTCCAGATAACCTAAATATATACTATGATAAGAGGGTTGAGGATATACAAATAAATGATAATAAAGGCAGACTGAGAAGACCATTAATTGTTGTCAAAGATGGACAACCAACTTTAACAGAAGACAATATCAAAAAATTACAAAAAAATGAGATTTTGTTTTCTGATCTTATAAAGCAAGGGGTTATTGAATACCTTGATGCAGCTGAAGAAGAAAATGCTTTTATTGCATTTTCTAGAGAAGAATTAACAAAAGAACATACACATCTGGAGATTACCCCTTTGGCAATGGTTGGTTTGTGCACATCATTAGTGCCTTATGCAAATTTCAGCCCGGGTGCAAGAATAAGCATTGGCTCTAAAAACCAAAAACAGGCACTTGGAATGTATGCAATAAACTTTCCAATAAGAATTGATATGGATGTTAATATATTGCACTATCCACAAATACCTTTAGTACAATCAATTATGCATGAGGTTTCTAACTATAATAAACATCCTTCAGGACAAAATATGGTTGTTGCAGTTATGAGTTATAAAGGGTATAACGTTGATGATGCAGTAATCCTAAATAAGGCATCAATTGATCGTGGACTTGGAAGATCAACATATTACAGACCTACAATAGCTGAGGAATTAAGATATTCTAGCGGTCTTACTGATGAAATATCCATCCCTGATAAGGATATAAAAGGTTATAAAAGTGAAAGAGATTATAGGTTATTAGAAGGGGATGGCATTATCTTCCCAGAAGCAAATGTTATAGAAGGGGATGTTATTATTGGCAAGACAAGCCCACCGAGATTTTTAAGCTCTATGGACCAATATAATCTTGCACCAAGTAGCAGGCGTGAGAGTTCTGTAGCATTAAAACATGGAGAAGAAGGAGTTATTGATTTTGTTTTAATAACAGAAAGTAGTGAAGGAAACAGGCTTGTCCAAGTAAAAATAAGAGACCAAAGAATTCCAGAACTTGGTGATAAATTTACATCAAGACATGGACAGAAAGGAGTTGTAGGATTAATAGTTGATCAGGCAGATATGCCCTTTACAGCATCTGGTATTACACCAGATCTCCTATTTTCACCTCATGGAATTCCATCAAGAATGACTATCTCACATCTTATAGAATTAATTGCAGGAAAAACAGGTGCTTTATCATCAAGGTATATAGATGGAACACTATTTGATGTTGAGCCAGAAAAAAAATTAAGAAGAGAACTTTTGTCCTTAGGTTTTAGGGAAAATGGCGTTGAGACAATGTACAATGGAATTACAGGAGAACAACTTGAGGCAAAGATCTATATTGGAAATATTTATTATATGAAATTAAAGCATATGGTCGCCAATAAGATACATGCCAGAGCCAGGGGCCCAATACAACTCTTAACAAGACAGCCAACAGAGGGCAGGGCAAAAGAAGGCGGCCTGCGTTTAGGAGAGATGGAAAAGGATACATTTGTTGCACATGGGGTATCTTTATTGCTAAAAGAACGCTTTGATGCAGATGGTACAGTAATTCCAATTTGTGAAAGCTGTGGCATGGTTGCAGTACATGATAAATTCAGGAATAAATTATATTGCCCTATATGTGGTGATAATGTTGAAATAAATTTCATTGAGATAAGTTATGCATTTAAACTTCTGCTTGATGAATTAAAATCCTTAACAGTACATCCAAAGTTAATCTTAAAGAATAAATATTGAAAATGGAAGAAAACAAAATTCCGGTTTTTAAGAAGGTTGAAAGCATTGCTTTTAGCATTTTAAGCCCAAATATGATTAAGAAGATGGGTTCTGCCAAGATAGTAACTCCAGAGCTTTATGACAAAGAGGGCTATCCAGTTGATGGCGGACTAATGGATGCAAGGCTTGGAGTGATAGATCCTGGGCTTAAGTGCAAGACCTGCGGCTCAAAGCTTAAGGAATGTGTTGGTCACTTTGGCTATATATCCCTAGCAAGACCAGTCATACATATTAAATTTATTAGTGTTATATACGATTTATTGAGATGCACATGTAGGGAGTGTGGTAAGATACTCATTCCTAAAAATAAGATTGAAAAATATATTGATGAATTGGAAAAGAGAGATATTGAATATGAGCCTGAAGAAAGAAGGGTAAAAATTAAAGAGATTATCCAAAGTCTTAAAACAGTAAATAAATGCCCTTACTGCAAGGGTAGGCAGCAAAAAATAACATTGGAAAAGCCAACAACATTTCTTGAGAATGAAAAAAGAATATCTCCAATAGAAATAAGGACAAGGCTTGAAAAAATATCAGATGATGACTGTGAGGTTCTTGGCTTAGACTCAAAATCAGTAAGACCAGAATGGATGGTGCTTACAATACTTCCTATACCTCCTGTAACAATGAGACCTTCTATAACTTTAGAGAGTGGTGAAAGAAGTGAGGATGACTTAACCCATAAGCTTGGTGATATTGTTAGGATAAACCAAAGGTTATTTGAAAATATAAATGCAGGAGCACCAGAAATTATTATAGAAGATTTATGGGACCTATTACAATATCATGTTACAACATTCTTTGATAATAATATTGCACAATTGCCTCCTGCAAGGCATCGTTCTGGTGATCCATTGAAGACGATAACAGAAAGAATAAAAAGCAAAGAGGGCAGGATAAGGCATAACCTTGCTGGTAAGAGAACTAATTTTTCAGCAAGAACAGTCATAAGCCCAGATCTAATGCTTGACTTAAATGAGGTTGGTGTTCCAAAGGTTATGGCTATGAAACTCACAATTCCTGAAAGGGTTAATGAGTGGAACATGGAATACCTTAAAGGATTTGTTGAGAGGGGTCCAAATAATTATCCAGGGGCTAACTATATAGCAAGACCTGATGGTAAGAAGAAGAAGATAACTGATGAAACAAGAGAGCAGTTATTAGAAGAAATTCAGATTGGATATATAGTTGAAAGGCATTTAATAGATAGTGACATAGCAATATTCAACAGGCAGCCATCATTGCATAGGATGTCTATGATGTGCCATAAGGTTAAGGTTCTGCCAGGAAAAACCCTAAGAATTAATCCTGCAGTTGCACATCCTTATAATGCTGACTATGATGGGGATGAGATGAATCTTCACATCCCACAAACAGAAGAAGCAAGGGCAGAAGCTGAAGTTCTTATGATGGTGCAGACACAGCTTATATCCCCAAGATATGGATTGAGTATTATTGGAGCAATTCAAGATGCAATATCAGGAAATTATTTGCTTACAAAAGAAGGAAAATATCAAAGAAAAGAGGCAGTTGATCTTTTGTTATCTGCAGGAATAACAGATTTCTCTAGTTTAAGTAAAAAAGAGTTTGTAAGCGGAAAAGAAATATTCAGTATCCTGATGCCTCCTGACTTTAATTTTACAGGGAAATCAAAATTCGGAGAGGAAGTTATAATTAAGAATGGAAAACTAATAAATGGAGTTATAGACAGTGCAAACATTGGTGGAGGAAAGGGTTTTATGCTTAGGAATATCCACAAAAAATATGGAGAAGAAAAAGCAATAGATATAATAGGAAAAATTTTCAGATTAGGTTCAGTAGTCTTGCTTAAAAGGGGGTTTACAATAGGAATATCAGATGCTGACCTTCCACAGGAAGCAATAAATAAAATAAATGAAACAATCACTAAGGCAAAAAAAGATGTTGAAGAATTAATTAAAGGATATCATGATGGTATACTGCAGGCATTTCCTGGCAGGACATTAAAGGAAACACTTGAACTGAAGATATTGGAATTATTAAACAAAGCAAGAAATGAAACAGGAGAGATTGTTTCTGATTATTCAGATAAGGAAACACATATGATGATAATGGCAGATTCCGGAGCAAGGGGAAATCTGCTTAATCTGGCACAAATGGCTGCCTGTGTTGGCCAGCAGGCTATGAGGGGAAAAAGAATAGACAAGGGCTATAATGAAAGAACATTATCATGCTTCAAAAAAGGAGATCTCGGTCCTGCAGCACATGGTTTCATAGCAGATGGGTTCAAAAAAGGGCTAAACCCAAAGGAATTCTTCTTTGCATCCATGACTGGAAGAGATAGTCTTATGGATACTGCACTGAGAACACCTAAGTCAGGTTATTTGTACAGGAGATTAGCAAATGCATTGCAGGATTTAAAGGTTGAGTATGATAATACAGTTAGGGACTCAAGCAGAAAGATTATACAATTTGAGTATGGAGAAGACAGAATAGATGTTTCAAAGTCTGATGGCGGGATAGTTGATGTAAAGGATATTATTAACTCTATAACATAATAATTGGTGAAACTCAATGAATAAATTATTTAAGAAATATGAAGAAAAACTTCCTTTGAAAGTAATTAATGATATTAAAGAAAATATGCCTAAAAATATAAGTGAGGCAAAACTAAAGAGGATATTGGAAAAAACAGTTATTGAGTATAATAAGATGCTAGTTGAACCAGGAGAGTCTGTTGGAATTATTAGTGCGGAATCCATTGGTGAACCTGGAACCCAGATGACATTAAATACGTTTCACTTTGCAGGTGTTGCAGAGATGAATGTTACGATGGGCCTTCCACGAATTATTGAGATACTTGATGGCAGAAAAACAATAAAAACACCGATGATGGAGATTTATCTAACAAAGCCATATAATCAGGGAAAGAACATTAAAAGAATTGCTTTATCAATAAAAGAAACAAAACTTAATGAGATTGTTTCTGAATTTGTGATTAATATAGCTGAATCAAAGATTGAGATAATATTTGATGAAGTTAAGATGAAAAACATTGGAATTGAATACCCTGTAATTCAAAAAAACATAAAAACTAGTTTTAAGGAACTTGCTCTTTCAAAAAAAGGAAATGCTATCATACTAAAACTTAATGAAAAAGAAAAAGAAATTAACCAGCTATTCAAAATAAAGGAAAAAATTAAAGATATTTATATACAAGGAGTAAAGAGCGTAACCCATATCCTGCCAATTAAGAAAGGCAGTGAATTTTTAATAGTGACAGCTGGAACAAATCTTAAAAAAGTGTTAGAGCTTGATTTTGTTGATAAAACAAGAACTATTTCAAATAATCTATTTGAGATAACAAATGTTCTTGGAATAGAAGCAGCAAGACAGGCAATAATCAATGAAGTCTTTAAAGTTATACAAAACCAGGGTTTAAATGTTGATATAAGGCACCTTATGCTTGTTGCTGACACAATGTGTGCCACGGGCAGCATAAAGGGAGTTACAAGATATGGCGTTGTAAAGGAAAAGTCAAGTGTTCTTGCAAAGGCATCTTTTGAGACACCACTAAAGCATATCTTTAATGCAAGCCTTGTTGGTGAGGTCGATCACCTTAATTCTGTTGTTGAAAATGTTATGCTTAATCAACCTGTTCCTGTTGGAACAGGTTTGCCTGGCTTAATAACAAAGGTTAAGAGGGATTAGAATGGCTAAAAAACAATCATTAAGCGATATAAAAAAAGACTTAAAAACAAGAAAAATTATTATTGGAACAAAAGTTGTAATGAAGAATTTAAAGCTTAACAAGCTTGAAAAAATTTATGTTGCATCAAACTGCAATGAGAGTTCAAAAAAGGAATTAGAATATTATTCCAAGCTCTTGAAAATTCCAGTTGTCAAGCTAAAACAGCCAAATGATGAGCTTGGCGTAATCTGCAAAAAGCAATATTCTATCTCTATGCTTGGTGTGCTAAAGGAATAATGATGAAGATAAAGTATGACCTAGTTCTGATGAAGTTTATGTCTTTTTTTGAGAGCTTGACAAATACAAGACTAAAAGATTGCTTTGTTGATAAAAATGGATTACTTGTTTTTGTAGTTGAGGAGAACCAGATAGCAAAGGCAATTGGCAAAAAAGGAGTTAATGTAAGGAATATTAAAGAAAAATTAAATAGAAAGATTAAAATAGTAGAATTCAATCCCCATCTTGAAACATTTGTTGCAAATATCATCCGCCCTTTAATTGGAAAGGAAATAAAAGTTGATGATGATGTTGTTACAATTGTTGGGCCAGATACAAAAACAAAGGGCCTCTTAATAGGAAGAAACGGGCAAAACCTGAGAAATTATGAAGAGACTGTCAAAAGATATTTTGATATAAAGGAAATAAAAGTTATCTGAAAATGGGAAATAAACCATCTGGAATAAATGCTGGGAAAAAACTCAAAAAGAGAAGGCATACCTTTAGGTGGAACAGCAAGAAATATACCCGCAGGACTCTTAATCTTAAGAAAAAGTCTGATCCATTAGGAGGATCATCACAAGCTAAGGGAATTGTTTTGGAAAAAGTTCAGTTAGAGGCAAAGCAACCAAACTCTGCTATGAGGAAATGCGTAAGGGTCCAGCTGATAAAGAACGGAAAGCAGGTTACTGCATTCCTTCCAGGCGATGGCGCAACAAAGCTTGTTGACGAGCATGATGAGGTCATGATAGAATGCATAGGCGGAAAGATGGGCCGTGCAAAGGGAGATATCGGCGGAGTCAGATGGTGCGTAAAAAAAGTCAATGACCAGTCATTAGATGCCTTACTCCATGGCAAAGTAGAAAAAGCAAGAAAGTAATTCTATGCATTCCTTATTTTAAATTTTTCTTTAATATCTGTTAGACAAAATCACTGAGTTTAACGAAAAGCTCCTTAAAAGAGAAAGTATTATAAAATTCTATTCTAAATACATTTTATGAAACAGATTAAGATATTAGGTGCTGGTTTATCTGGATTAACAGCAGCAATTAATTTAGCATTAGAAGGCTATAAAGTAAAAATGTTTGAAAAGAATAACGATTGTGGTAAGAGATTTAATAACGATTTTCAGGGCTTGGAAAACTGGGAGTCAAAAGTAGACATATTAAATGATTTAAAATCTATGAATATAGAAACTAATTTTTATTGTAAACCATTTCATACTGTTTGGGTATATGATTTTAAACTTAACAAAACAAAAATCACTTCTAAAACCCCTGTTTTTTATTTGGTTATGCGAGGGAACACAAAAGAATGTTTAGACATAGCATTGAAAAAACAAGCAATAAAGTTAGGTGTAGAAATAAATTTTAATAAAACATTGGCAGAAAAAGATGCCAATATTATTGCTACAGGTCCGAAAAGAGTAGATGCTGTCGCAAAAGGAATAACATTTAACACAAAAACCAGTGATACCGCAATCGGAGTTTTAAATGATAATATTGCACCAAAAGGCTATGCTTATTTATTAGTTAGTGCGGGTAAAGGAACTCTTGCTACTGTTTTATTTAAGGATTTTGAAAATATAGATTATTATTTTGAGAAAACCATAGGTACATTCAATAAAATTATAGATTTAAAATTGAAAAATATCAAAGAATTTGGTGGGTATGGCAATTTCTTTTTAAGTAAAAAATATGAAAAAAATAGAAAATTATTTACTGGTGAAATCATTGGATTACAAGATTTCTTTTTAATGTTTGGAATGAGGTATGCAATTACTTCTGGCTATTTAGCAGCTAAAAGTATTATTGAGAACAAAAACTATGATGATTTGATTAAATATAAATTCAGAAATCAACTTAAAACTTCAATTGTAAATCGATTTTTATTTGAACGATTGGGCAATAGAGGGTACCAATTACTTATTAGCAAAACAAAAAATGTTAATGAGCTTATTTCCTTTTTGAATAAACAATCTAATCCTTCTTTTAACAAAAAATTGATTTATCCAATTTCTAAATGTGTATTGAAAAAATAAAAGAGCTTTCCTACTCGGCAACTCAAAATTTCTAACAAAATTGGCCCTAACGGACTAGTCTAATAACAATCAAGATAATAAGTTTTATAAGCGTATAATATTTCTTTACAAACATGATTGAAGTAAAGGAAAAGCCAAATACTGAAAAGGAAATAATCAATGTAATGAATCCTCTTGTAAAGAAATGGTTCTTTTCTAGGTTTAAAGAGTTTTCCTTGCCTCAGCTTTATGGTATAATGGAAGTGCATTCCCGTTCTAATGTGCTAATATCAGCCCCTACAGGAGCAACAAAAACACTGACTGCTTTTTTGTCAATATTGAATGAATTTGTTGATTCTGCTGAAAAGGGGATTTTAGAAGACAAGATATATTGCGTTTATATTTCACCGTTAAAAGCATTAAATTATGATATAGAGGTCAATCTAAATGAGCCATTAAAGCAGATAGAGGAAATTGCAGGAAAAAAATTTGGAATAAAAGTTGCTGTAAGGACAGGTGATACAACACAATCAGAGCGTTCAAATATGCTTAAAAAACCTCCTCACATTCTTATAACAACTCCTGAGTCATTGGCTATATTATTATCAACAATAAAATTCAGGGAATTATTAAGAAATATTGATTGGTGCATTGTTGATGAGATACATGCGTTGGCAGATAACAAGAGGGGAGTTCACTTGTCATTGAGCATGGAAAGGCTTCAAAGGATTTCACAGCATATATGCAGGGTGGGCTTAAGCGCAACAATAAGCCCTTTAGAGGATGTTGCAAAATTTCTTGTTGGTTTTGAAAATGAAAAGCCAAGAGATTGTAAAATTGTTAATGTCCAGTTCATAAAAAAAATGGACTTAAAAGTGTTAAGCCCTGTTCCTGATTTGATAAGCACAACACATGAGGATATGCAGAATGCAATGTACAACCTTATTGATAAATTAATACAGGATCACAAAACAACTCTTATTTTTACAAACACAAGGGCTGCTACTGAAAGGGTTGTTGACCACCTTAAGGAGAGTTTCCCAAAGAATTATAGTGAAAACATAGGTGCTCATCACGGCTCTTTATCAAAAACCCACAGGCATGATGTTGAGAATAAATTAAGGGAGGGAAAACTAAAAGTAGTTGTTTCAAGCACTTCCCTTGAGCTTGGAATAGATATTGGCTATATTGATTTGGTTATACTTCTTGGCTCTCCAAAATCTGTTGCACGCGCCTTGCAGAGATGCGGTCGCTCAGGCCACAAGCTACACGACATATCAAAAGGTAGGATAATTGTGCTTAACAGGGATGATTTAGTTGAATGCGCTGTTTTATTAAAATCAGCTATAGAAGAAAAAATTGATAAAATTCATATTCCAAAAAACTGCCTTGATGTTCTTGCGCAGCAAATTTATGGCATTGCAATAGCAGAGAAAATACACATAAATGAGTTGTTCTCATTAATAAAAAACAGTTATTGTTTTAATGACCTAAAAAGAGCTGATTTCAGGGAGGTTATAGACTATCTCTGCGGAAGATATACTTCTCTTGAGGACAGGCACATATATGCAAAGATATGGCACGACGAGGAAACAGGAATGATTGGAAGGCGTGGAAAGCTTGCAAGGGTTACATACATGACAAACATCGGAACAATACCGGATGAAACTTTCATTGTTGTAAAGGTTGGTGAGCAGACAATAGGGAAGATAGACGAGGCCTTTTTAGAAAAAATGAAGAAAGGTGATGTTTTTGTGCTTGGAGGGAGCATATATGAATTCTTATACTCCAAAGGGATGGTTGCTTATGTAAGCTCTTCTGTAAACAGGCCTCCGACAATTCCCTCATGGGTTTCTGAAAGCCTGCCTTTAAGTTTTGACCTTGCGTTAGAAATAGGAAGATTCAGAGGGTATATGGAAGAAAAATTTCTGAAAAAACAAAACAAAGAAGAGATAATGAAATTCATCAATGAGTATCTTTACGTAGATAATAATGCAGCCAATGCAATATTCAGTTATTTTCAGGAGCAATATTTTTATGCAGAGATTCCCTCAATAAAAAAACTTTTAATTGAATCATATAGTGATGATAAAATAAAATACTGTGTTTTTCACAGCCTGTATGGGAGAAGGGTAAATGATGTTCTTTCAAGGGCTATTGCTTTTGCAATCTCGCGTGTCCAGCACAGGGATGTTGAGATAGGAATAAGCGACAACGGGTTTTACATTGCATCTGAAAAAGGAATAAACAGCGTAAAGGCATTGAAGATTCTTAAGTCTGATAAGCTTGAGCTCGTGCTTAATATGGCAATTGACAAAACAGAGGTTTTGAAAAGAAGGTTCAGGCATTGTGCAACCCGTGCTTTAATGATATTAAGAAATTATGGCGGCAGAAAAATGGGGGTTGGAAGGCAGCAGGTTTCCTCAATGATATTAATGAGTGCTGTAAAAAGGATATCGACTAATTTTTCTATTTTAAAAGAAGCAAGGCGCGAGGTATTAGAGGATTTGATGGATATTGAAAATGCAAAACTTGTCTTAAAGCAGATAGAGGACAAAAAAATCAAAATAAAGCAGATAACAACAAATATTCCCTCACCGTTTGCACTTAACCTTGTTATGCAGGGGCATTTGGATGTTATGAGGATGGAAGACAAGATGGAATTCCTGAGGAGAATGCATCAGATGACACTGGCAAAGATTGGGTTAAAGCATAAGATGGAATAAAATGGAATCAAATTTAGAGATTGTTGATTTGGGTCTTTTGATTAAGGATAAAGGGATTCTTATTTTTTCAGATTTTCATATTGGATATGAAGAAGCATTAAACAAGAAAGGTGTTTTAGTTCCAAGGTTCCAGTTCAAGGGTATTATAAAGAGATTAACGAAAATATTTTTAAGATTAAAAAAAGATAAAGTAAAATTAAAAATAATAATAATCAACGGCGACATAAAGCATGAGTTTGGAGCAATATCAGATCAGGAATGGAGAGAAACATTAAAGTTATTGGATTTCCTTGCAAAGCACTGCAAGGAGATAGTTCTTGTAAAAGGAAACCATGATACAATTCTTGGACCTATTGCAAAGAAAAAAAAGGTAAGTGTTGTTGATTATTACTTTGCTGAAGATGTTTTAATAACACATGGCAATAAAATTCCTGAAAAAGAAATCATGAAAAAGGCAAAGATTATAATTATTGGACATGAACATCCTGCTGTATCTTTAAGAGAGGATGTAAGAACTGAAAAATTCAAGTGTTTCTTAAAAGGTAAATGGAAGAATAAAAAATTAATTGTCATGCCTTCTTTTTGCTTGGCCACAGAGGGCACAGACATACTACGCGATAGAATATTAAGTCCTTTTCTAAAGCAGAAATTAAACGAGTTTAAAGTCTTGATTGTGGCTGATAAGATTTATGATTTTGGAAAAGTCAAAAACTTACTTTAAGTCTATTCCGCCTGCAAATGTGTTGCTGTGAGTGCCTTTTACTTTCTCTTTGGGAAATCTTTTTTCATATTCCTTCATTACATCACTTATTGCTTTTTCAGAATCAACATCACACATGTATGCTATTTTAAGAATAAGATACAGCATGTCCCCAACAAAATCTTCAATTTCATGCCGGTTGTCCTTGATTAGTTCCTGTTGTTTTTTTGTGTCAACCCATTTGATAAGATTCCACATCTCTCCTATCTCTTCGGTCATGTTCAGCATAAGATCTTTTATACAGTCTGGATTACTCCATTCCCTCTCATCGTTAAACTTCTTTATATCTTCCTGAATCTCTTTCATAAAAATATCTAAGAACTATTAGTTTATATATTTTTTTAATAAAACAGAATAAAGACAAAAATCTATTTTAAGCTTATTCCAATTTAAGGTTTACAATGCAATCAATCGCTTTTTCTAATGGTTCCCTTATACCTATTCTAAAGTCATTCTTAATCACTTCTTTTGGATCTTCAATAGAAGGAGGTATGTTGTTAAAAGACTCTATTTTTCCTTCAGAAATTGGATAATTAAAGAAAACCTGATAAACCGGTTCTTTTTCAAACTTTCCATCATTGTATTTAGTTTCAGCTTTTTTTACTAAAGAAGGGTTTAAACCCTGCTCTTTTAATTTGTTTTCTAAATTTTCTGAGTTGATAGGAATGCTCGTTCCTTTTTTTGAATCAATAATTATGCTGTTCTTTTTTTGTGGGAATTTCACACTAAGACCAAATGTATAACCATTTTCAGAGACCTCAACAGAACTATAAACCTTGTTTTGTTCTTCGTCTAGAACTCCTCCGTCAAATAGTTGTTTACTTTCTTCACCAGCATATATTTCATTAAATCCAATGACAAAGCGCTTGCGTCTCACTAATCTCTCTCCTCTTTTGGGCTCTATATTAAAAAAAGAAATATTTTCAACACCCATTTCTTTCATTGTTACTTCTATTTCTTTCTGTTCTTCTTTAATAAGCTTTATCTGATTTTTATATGCTTCTTCTACTACCATATCAGCAAGAGGTTTTTTTGCATTTAACGAGTGATAGTATTCATCTTGATTTTTTTCCATTTTAGTCTCACTAATTTAGGAGGTATATTTAATAGTTTATAAATCTTTCGATTTGTTACTACTATAGAATAAATAACTAACCTTTATAGAGTGTTCTTAGCATGTCTGATTTTGTTATCACGCCTTTCGGTTTTCCTTCTTCAGTCACCAACACAATTGGATAATACTTCAAAAGGCCTGAAATAATGCTTGTAGATGTTTTTTTAGAAACAATCGGCGGGCAGTCCTGCATAATATCTTTAATGGTTAATTTTTTTATTTCTTCAGGGCTTTTGCTTGATATGGAATCCAGGATAGTACTTTCTGAAACAAGGCCAACAACATTATTCCTGTTAAAAACAGGAAGCTGTGATATCTCATGCTTTCTCATTTTGTTTATTGCACTTGTTATACTATCATCAGCATTAACATAGATTAGTTTTTTTGTCATAATATTCCCTGCTTTAAGCTCATTCTTATTTTTTAATTCATCGAGAACATCAAATATCCTTTTCACTTTTGTGAACGTGGGGTCAATCCTGTTTGATTCTATCTTAGCAATCAGTGACTGTGATACATTTGCCCTTTTAGCAAGATCTGTCTGAGTTAATCCAAACCTTTTCCTTATTTTTTTTATTTCATCCAGCTCGTAAACCATAACAGCAGATAATCAAAGCTTGTATTTATTAGTTTCTCTTTTTCATAAAAATCATAAGAATTTATTCCTAAATGAATAACAACAGCCAGTTTCCAAACCAAAGTGTTATAATAAATGCTATTAAAAAGCTTGGGACAAAAGGTATGCCCTCTTTTATTAAGATTTTTTTTATCAGGCATTTTCTTTTTAGCTGGATTAATTGTTCTATCTGCTTTTTTTCAATTCCCAGGTCTTTTGGACCGCAGATTCTTTTTTTGTTAACAATAACATTTCTTGCAATCCAGTCACCCTCTGTTAGTTTTTCCGGCTCAACAAGCTTAAGCATGCATACTTTTTCAACTGACTTAATAAATATTGAGATGTAAAAAATTAATAGCATTGAAAAAACAAGGGTAACCAATAAAACTCTTGTTGCAATAGGATTAATAAAAAATGCAGACAAAATAGCAGCAAGGCAGATTATTAACAGAAATCTTCTTATTTTAGCTGATTTTTTTGCTCTTGCTTTAAAATCTTTCAAAAATCTTTTCCTATTTTTGAATGCAACTGCAAAGCTCCAGAAAAGCCCGTATATTGCTCCTATTAGTATTATGTTAATCCAGAAAATAAGGAGAAAAGGCATTTCACTAAAATTAAAATTCAGGCCAATCACTGCACCGAGACCCATTAAGAGCTTGCTGTCACCCCCGCCCCACTGTGCAGAATAGAACATAATGTTTGCTATTACAAAGAATACAAAAAACCCTGCTAATCCATATAAGAAAAAATTAATGTCTGATAAGGCAATTGAATAAATAAGCCTTGAGCCAAGCCCAAAAATAATAAGCCCGTAGTTAAGCCAATCCGGCACTTCTCTTGTCTTGATATCTGTTATGCTTGCAATAATCAGGCTTATGAAGGCTGTGATATTGGATAATAAAAACATCTTAAATAAAAAAACTATTGACCTATATTTAAACTTTGTGAGAAAAATTCTTTTTAAATAAAAAGCTTTATAAAGTTCTTTATCATATAGTAGCATATGTTCAAAAAGATAATTGATATCTTAAAAGCAAGAGAAAAAATCCATATAATCAGGGCAGATATGCCCAGGCATATAGCCATTACAATGGAGAAAGAACTGGAAGATATAAACCACGAAGATATATACAATAAAAGAAATAGCCTAATAAAAGACATTGTGAATATCCAAATAAAACTTAATATCCCTATTATGACAATATTTTTGTTATCAAGTGGTGCAAAGAATTCTGAAAACTTTTCATTTCTAATGGATGATTTAGCTAAACTCTTTAATGAGATTATTTCTCACAAAAAGATTCATACAGACCAGATAAAGATATCTGTTCTCGGAAAATGGTATGACCTTCCTGAGCGTGTCTTAAACCCAATAAAAAGAATAATAGAATCAACAAAGAATTATGATAGATTCTTCCTTAATTTATGTGTTAATTATGATGGCCATGAAGAGATAGTTGATGCCTGCAGAATTATTGCAAGGCAGATAAAATCAGAAAAAATTGACCCTGAATCAATAAACAAGCAGCTGATCAAGGAAAATCTTTATTCATCATATTTTATATCACCTGATTTAATAATTGAGAATAACAATGAATTTTCAGGGCTTTTGCTTTGGGACTCAAAGAACTCTATGATTTTTTTCACAGATAAGCAGTGGCCTGACTTTACGAAGATAGATTTCTTTAGAGCAATTGAGGCTTTTCAAAATAAAAATAAAACAAGAAAAT
>PCYE01000047.1:17500-19489 GCA_002762865.1 Candidatus Woesearchaeota archaeon CG10_big_fil_rev_8_21_14_0_10_33_12
TCAAAATAAAAATAAAACAAGAAAATTAAGCTTTTCCTAGAATCCTAAACACTTTTGTTCCACAATGTGGGCAAACTCCCTTCATAGCCTTCATCTTGTTCTTCATGACTACTTGTTGTGGATTTTTTATCTCAACCTGTTTTTTACATCTCATACATCTTGCTTCTACCATTTTTACACCTCATAATAAATATTTTGTGCTAATTATTGTTAAATTCTAGTTTAATATATAAATCTTGCGTATTTTTATATTTAAAATACTGAATAATTCGGAAAGTAGTTCTCACTTTTCCAGTATATAGGTCATTTATAAAATTTATAAAGCAAACATACCTACATATACTCTTACATTTTGTGAACTACTTTTCACATTAAGAATTATCCATTCGTCTACAAAATGTATAATTCGGAAATCTGTTCTCAATTCGGAAAGTAGTTCACACTTTTTCCCAGTAGACTTTTTCCGGAGTATCATAACTCAAAGCATGATGGATTCTCTCTTTATTATACCATTTAACAAATTCTTGAAGACTTTCTTCTGGGTGTTTCTTAAATCTCTTTTTCATTGTATCAAACCATTTCTCCATCTTTCCATTTGTCTGGGGGTGATTTCTTCTAGACGTCCAGAAATCAATGCCAATCATTTCTACTTCTTTTTCAAATTCAGACATACCTTTTTTACCAGTTTTATCATATTTATTTGCGTAGAATTGTGATCCCTTGTCGCTTAATACTACAACTGGACAAACTCCATTAATCAATATTGCCTGATAGAGAACAAACAAAGCGTTCTTTGTATTAGCATTCTTAAATTTGCCAGCAGCCATTATTTTCCTGCTTCTGTCATCTATAAAGATACAATACCAATATCCTTTGTATTCACTCCAGTCACAATGCCACATATAGTTGCTTATGGGCCATTGGTATCTTACATACTTTCTTTGGCCTCTTCTTTTAGGGCAAGGATCTGTAAGACCTTGTTCATCAAGAATTCTTTGGATTATGTGTTGAGAGACACCAAAACCATCTCTCCTCATAACAAAATGTATTTTCTCACTCCCATAATCATCTCTTTCTCTAATTTCTACAACTTTTTTTACAAAAGAAGGGTTGATATCTATCTTAGGTCTTCCGGATTTTTTACCCTCATAAGCACTAATTCCTTCCTTCTTGTACCTAGCAACAAGTTTGTATACATAACGTCTGCTAATTTTTTGGATTCTTGCTATAGAAGTAGCGCTCCTGCCAGCCCTAAACTGATGTACAATCCATTTCCTTTTCTTTTTGGTTAATTCATTCATTAATATCACCAAAAAGAAAGAAATTAGAAGAAAGTTAAAAGTGTGAACTGATTATCAAATTGAACACATAGCAAACAAAACAGAAAGATTTTTAAACTTTTAACTTTTATTTATCATCAAATTATTTTTGTGACAAAACCCGTTTGTCAAATATTAGATTTTTGTTGGGTTTTTAACACCATACTATAAGCACACTTTAATATTCCTAGCACGGTTGCTATTTTTTGTGATTAGGATTTTTAACTATCACCTTTAAAAAAATAATCCAAAACCTTAACTTTTTGGGCTTAAAATTTATTCTATGAGTTTAAAATTCAATACATTTCTTTGATTTATAATAAAACGAACTTTAACCATATCTTTAGGTTTTCTATATTGTTTATGGTTTGATTATAATGTTACTATTAAACTTTATGAAACTGATATCTTATTGTCTTTTAATATTAAAGCTTCATAAATAAAATTGTATAATCTAATTTTATGATTTATTTATTTAATGATATTTTTATGTAACCATATTTGAATTTCATAATTTGTATATAAAAACCTATAAATCATATATAAAAAAAACATAGGTTTTATGTGTTCTCGTTTTTGAGATTAACATAAAAAACGCTTCTTTCATTATTTTTATACTAGAGAGCTTTTAATTTTTCATATAGGTTTACATTATAAAACAGTGATTGTT
>PCYE01000013.1:0-507 GCA_002762865.1 Candidatus Woesearchaeota archaeon CG10_big_fil_rev_8_21_14_0_10_33_12
ACCAATTTGCTTACTATTTGAATAGGCACCTGTTCCTTTTCCTTTAACATAATAATCTTTTCCATTATCTGTGTCTGTGCATTCTAGTACTGCTGGGCAGCACCAGTCTGAAATGATACCGCATTTACCACTTTTGATGTATCCATCCTTACAATAATTAGCAAGAAAAAATGGACAGTAACAATCTTCCCCAGGTGCTGGTTCTGCTGCATTTACTGCACTAATACTAGTTAGAATAAAAAGGCTAACCAAAATTAATAAGAATAATCTTTCATTTATTTTTTTATTTTCCATTTATTTACACCTCTTGATGTTTTTGATTTTTTAATAATTAAGCCTGCTCAACTGAGACGCCGTCGCCGAGTCCCTCAAGCCTTAACTTCAGGACTCCTGTTTCAGTGTTAATACAAACAACTTTATCATTGGAGCCTATAACATTAATCTTTCCAGTATTCATTGATTCTGGAACATCATCAACAATAATAAAAACATTATCTTTCATATTAC
>PCYE01000013.1:633-1018 GCA_002762865.1 Candidatus Woesearchaeota archaeon CG10_big_fil_rev_8_21_14_0_10_33_12
TTTGATGGAACATGATAACTCATTGTCTTGACAGAGCCATAGTCAAAGCTTATTGTTTCAAAATCTTCTTTCAAGTCATTTTTAAACTTCACAAGCTCAACCTGCTTTGCTCTCTCGCTAATACTTTTTATTGCATTATAACCATAAAGCAGAATCATTCCAGTTATTATTAGAGTTAGAATATAGATAAATACCTGGCCCTGAATCTGTGCTTTTTTCATGTTTATACCTTTTTGTATATTAGTATCTTATTTATTAATACCTTACTATATAAAATTTTCTATTTTTGGGCAATAGTCCACTATCTATCAGCCATTACAATTAACTTAATTTTGACAATATTAACAAAAGTTTATATATAATCTAATTTATTCATTTACAAAAT
>PCYE01000013.1:1058-3686 GCA_002762865.1 Candidatus Woesearchaeota archaeon CG10_big_fil_rev_8_21_14_0_10_33_12
AAAGAGCTTGATGACTTTGATAACCAGAGGGAGATTTTAATAAAAAAGTCAAGAGATATTGTAAAGCTTTCAAAAAAAGTGATATACTCTGTCCACAGGAATGAAATTAAGCAGGCAGGTGATTTTGTAAAGCAAATAAAATCATCAGTTGCAGAGCTTGATAAGACTGCAAAAAAGACACCTATGTTTTATTACTCCGGCCCATTCAAGATAGCAATACAGGAGTTTGTTGAGGCAGCATGCTATTATGAGTTTGTCAAGAACAAAAAGGTTCCTTCTGCAAAAGAGCTTAAGGCTGATACAGAATACTATCTTTTGGGATTATGTGATTTGACAGGGGAGCTTGTAAGAAAGGCAATCAACTCTGCAATAAACAATGATTACGACAAGGCACTGTTCATAAAGAAATTTGTAAATGATATATACAATGAGCTAATGCTCTTTGAGTTCAGGAACGAGCTGAGAAAAAAGTTTGATTCAATAAAATATGACTTAAAAAAGCTTGATGATCTTGCCCTTGGAATTAAGCTGAAAAAATGATTAATGAAGAAAAAATAACCAAACAGGTCAAGTCTATTATGGACAATTTTATCAGGGCGCTTGACAAGGCTAAAGGTGTTAAAGAAGAGTTTGGCTCTGAAAGAGAATGTTCAATGAGAGCGGAGATAAAAAAAAGCAGAGACCCTCAATTCAGAGAAAGAATGTTCAGGAATGCTCCAAAGAAAACAGATGATTTTCTTGTTATGGAAAAGAAAAGCTGGTAATTCTAATGATTAAGGAAAAGCTTGCCAATATAAAATCAGGAAAACTCAGTGCAAAGAAAAACATAGAAAATTTTCTGAAGCTGATTAAGGAAAACAAAAAGATTAATGCATTTATTTATGTTAATAAGTATGCAGTAAAACAGGCAGAGGCTGTTGATAAAAAAATAAAGCAGGGAAAAGCCGGCAGGCTAGCTGGCCTGGCAATAGCTGTGAAATCGAACATAAATGTTATTGATATGCCAATAACCTGCGCATCAAAAACACTTGAAAACTATTATGGAACCTTTGATTCTGATGTTATAAAAAAAATAAAGCAGGAAGACGGCATAATAATCGGCATGGCAAACATGGATGAGTTTGCATCAGGAATCTCCGGAGAAAGCTCTTATTTTGGGCGAACAATTAATCCTGCCTGCTCGGAAAGAGTTCCTGGCGGATCTTCATCTGGATCAGCAGCAGCAGTTGCAGCATGCATGTGTGACATTGCACTCGGCTCTGACACAGGCGGCTCTATAAGAAATCCTGCATCAAACTGCGGAATTGTTGGGGTTAAGCCGTCTTATGGCCGTGTGTCAAGATACGGCCTTATTGATCTTTCAATGAGCCTTGATCAGATTGGGCCCCTCTGCAATGATGTTTTTGGCTGTGCATTGATGCTTGAGATAATAGCTGGCAGGAGTGATTATGACTCAATTAGTTATGATAAGCCTGTTGAAAAATATTCTGAGTTTAAGAAAATAAATAAAATTAGAATTGGATTAAGCCCTGATTTTGAAAAGCTATGCAAGGATAAACGAATATATGCTTTAATTAAGGGCTTTGCAGAAAAATTAGCTGAAAAAACAAATTCAAAAATAAAAAAAATCAATCTAAAATATGTTGACTTAGCTGTTCAGACTTACTATCCGATTGTTTATGTTGAATTTTTCTCAGGAACAAGAAAACTTGACGGAAGAAAATATGGCAGAAAAATAGAGGATTCATGCGGCGAGGAAGTTCTGAGAAGGATTATTGGCGGAAAAGAAATATCAAAAGCAGAGCATCATGGAACTTACTATAGAAAGGCATTAAGGGTAAAGGACCTGATAAAAAAAGATTTTGACAACGCGTTTAAAGATGTTGATATTATAATAAGCCCGGTAACACCCAGCCTGCCACATAAATTAGGAGATAAAATAAATCCAGAAGAAGCATATGCATTTGATGCATTTACAATCCCTGCTAATCTTGCAGGAATATGCTCTGGTGTTGTAAGAGCCGGAAAAGTTGAGGGTGTTCCAGTTGGCCTGCAGATATTTGCTCCTGCATTCAAAGAAAAGCTTTTGCTTGATGCAATGAAAGCGTGCGAAGATTTAAATATATAAAAGTCTTAATAGATGGTAAGAATGAAAAAAGAGTTTTTGTTCTTGTTTTTAGTAATGCTTATCAGCGGCTGTGCTCAGAAGATTATTGAGCCAGAAAATGAATTTATAGAACAACATGCTCAGGAGGTGGTAAAAATTGATTTAACTGGAAAATCTGTTTTAATGATAATAGCCCCTTCTAATTTCAGAGATGAGGAGTTGTTAGACACAAAAGAGGTTCTTGAAAGTTATAATGCAGATGTTGTTGTTGCATCAAAAGGAGTTTCAAAAGCAAAGGGCTCACTTGGAGCAACAGTTGATGTTGATTTAGATATTTCAGAAATTAATGTTGATGATTATGATGCAGTTGCTTTTGTTGGAGGCCCTGGAGCAGATGTTTATTTTAATGATAAAATAGCACTTAAAATTGCAAAAGATTTTTATAATAATGGAAAAATAACAGCTGCAATATGCATTGCTCCTGTGATACTTGCAAATGCAGGTGTTTTAGATGGCAAAAA
>PCYE01000013.1:3725-6813 GCA_002762865.1 Candidatus Woesearchaeota archaeon CG10_big_fil_rev_8_21_14_0_10_33_12
TATTGAAGCAAAAGGAGCAACATATACAGGTGAATCTGTTACCCAGGATGGCAGAATAATAACAGCAAATGGGCCAAATGCTGCAAAAAGCTTTGGTCAGGCAATAGCAAAAGAACTTGCAAAATAAAAAGGTGATAAAATGCTAATAGGAAATGTAAAAATTGACTGGCTTGGTCATGCAAGCTTTAAGATAACAGACAAAAAGGTCATTTATATTGACCCATATAATGTTCCGCCTGAGGAGAAGGCAGACATAATACTTATAACCCACACTCATTATGACCATTGTAGTATAGAGGACATAAAAGGAATCGTAAGAGATGGAACAATTATTCTTATACCTCCCGACTGCCAGAGTAAGCTATCAGACATTCAGGGCGTAGATGTTCATCTTGTAAAGCCTGGAAAAAAGATTGGAGCCCTTGGCACAATTATAGAAGTGGTTCCTGCTTATAATATTAACAAAAATTTTCATGAAAAAGCAAATGAATGGGTTGGCTACATAATAAATATTGATGGCAAAAGAATATACCATGCCGGAGACACTGACTTTATCCCAGAGATGAAAGAACTTAAGGATATTGATGTTGCAATGCTTCCTGTTGGCGGGAAATACACAATGGATGCATCTGAGGCAGCAAAAGCAGCAAATGCAATAAAGCCAAAAGTTGCTGTTCCAATGCACTATGGCAGCATTGTTGGCTCAGAAGAAGATGCAAAAAAATTCAAGAAGTTATGCAATGTTGAAGTAGAAATCATGGAACATTGATTATTTATTTTCTCATTGGACACTGGACATCCTGCAATAAGCAATTTAAATAAGAATATCTTTTTTCTTTTTATGAAACAGACAGCAATAGTCAATCTGCCATTGCATGGCGGAAAAGCGCCAAGATGGCTTTTTGGCCGCATGGTTGAGATGTCCTCTGCAATAACAAATGCAGTTGTTGAGGAATATGGCCAGAATGAGTTTATAAAACGAATATCCAATCCATACTGGTTTCAGGCATTAAGCTGCGTTATAGGCTATGACTGGCACTCAAGCGGAACTACAACTGTTACTTGCGGCGCATTGAAAGAAGCACTGAAAAAGCAAAATCTTGGTATTTTTATTGCTGGCGGCAAGGGAAAAACCTCAAGAAAAACACCTGAGGAAATTGAGAAATTTTCTGAGAATACAAATCTTTCAACATCAAGGATTGAAAGATTAAAATATTCAAGCAA
Organism: Candidatus Woesearchaeota archaeon CG10_big_fil_rev_8_21_14_0_10_33_12; assembly: GCA_002762865.1. Taxonomy (GTDB): domain Archaea; phylum Nanobdellota; class Nanobdellia; order Woesearchaeales; family CG1-02-33-12; genus CG1-02-33-12. The sequence continues at coordinate 4,950 of PCYE01000013.1, forward strand.
AATGTCAGCTAAGGTTGACTCAGCTGTTTTGCAGGATGGTTATCAACTTTATCACCACTGCTTCTTTTTCACAGAAAAGGGAAAATGGGCAGTTATTCAGCAGGGGATGAACAATATCAATAATTATGCAAGAAGGTATCACTGGCTTTCTGATTTTGTTGAAAGCTTTGTTGATGCTCCGCAAAATGCAGTCTGCTGCGATGTAAAGGAAGACAAAGTACTTGATATGTCTGCAAAAGAAAGCGCTAATGCAAGAAAAACATCTGTTGACATTATAAAAGACAATCCAGAACATCTTGAAAAATATTTTACTCCGTCTGTCCAAAGAACACTTTTTAATTTCAACAGGCATGCAATTGATTTTATAATGCCACCACACCATGAGATAAGTGATATGGCAAACATAAATCTTAAAACACTTCAAAAAGCATTTGAAATCCAGCCAAAGAATTATGAGGAATTGATTGCTATTAAAGGTGTTGGCCCAAAGACAGTAAGAAGCCTGGCCTTGATCTCAAGCTTAATCTATGGAGATAAAGTAAGCTGGGAAGACCCTGTTAAATATTCATTTGCCCACGGCGGAAAAGATGGAATTCCATATCCGGTTGACAGACAGCTGATGAACTCATCCACAGAAACACTAAGAAATGCAATAAGGCAGTCAAAGCTTGGCCAGAAAGACAAATTAAACGCATTAAAAAAACTAAGTAATTTCTATTGATTCTTATTTAATATTATTATATTCCCTTTGCCTCTTTTTATCTTTTTTAGCTTGCCATCACTTTCAAGCTCTGTTAGGATCAGGCTTATTGTGGCTTGTGAAACAGGAAAATTCTTTCTTATCTCTCTCTGGGTTACTCGGCCGCCTTTTTGCTTTATGAATTCATAGATTTTATCCTTTGGATCTATCTCTTCTTCAAGAATTTTTTCTTCTGTTTTTTTCACTGGCTTTCTTTTTTTGAAAAATAAGAACATTGCGGCTATAATAACTAAAATAAGAATAATGTAAAGCCATGGAAAAGCCTGTTCTTCATCTTCATAAATATTCTCAAGATTTATATCCTCGCTCAATAAAAGCAGCTCGCTTTCCTCAGACAAGTCAGGAAAAACTATAAGGTCAACTATATACCTGCCTTCATCAACTATTGTTATATTTTCTTCTGTTGAATAAACATTATAATTGCTTACGTAGGTTGCTTTTATTACATACTCGCCAACAGGAAGTGTAAAAGAATAAGTTCCATCTTTCAGTATATTGGTCTGCTTTGGCACTGAATCAACCTCAATAACAGCATCATTTGCAGGATTAAGCGACATATCATATACAGTTCCGTATATTTCTGCTGCATTAATGCATGGCACTAAAGAAACCAGCAAAAGCAGGAAAACCAAAAACCTCTTTTTTTCCATAACAACAACTTATGTTGCAAAATATAAAAAACTTTCTGTGTTTTTTGCCTTAATCAGATTTTGGCGTTTTAAAGGGTGTTGAAGCATAATAAAGGGTTTTCAGATTAATCATCATTTAAATTTTAAAGCATAAAAAAGCATGTTTATAAATTAAAATACCTATCTTTATACTATCAAAATCAATAGGGGGCACAAAAATGAAAAAACAGATCATATCTTTAATGATTGTTTTGCTGCTGGCTAGCATGATTCCTGCATCTTTTGCCAATGAGAATGGCCAACAGTCAAACACAGCAACAGCAAATGTCCAGCAGGTTACTGCAAAAAGGCTTGCAAACATAAACCCTGGGCAGATTGCGGCAAAAACAGAAGAATGGAGAGTAAAAACAACACAAAGAATCACAAGCAAAATAGGGTCAGCAGAGCAGTTTATGGAAAGGCTGTCTGAAGAGCA
>PCYE01000017.1 GCA_002762865.1 Candidatus Woesearchaeota archaeon CG10_big_fil_rev_8_21_14_0_10_33_12
TAAAACGCTTAGGATGTCCAAGATGGCTTCACCATTTTGGACCAAAAAAATATGAGTTCTGGCAACATGCTGTTGCCTTGCTTGTAAAGCAGGAATGCAGGCTTGGTTATCGTCGGGTAAGCAGATTGCTTAGATTGTTGGGGTTTAATGTTCCAACATATTCTGCGCTTGCCAAGATGGTCAAGAGAATTCCTCTCGTTTTATGGCAGAACATTCTCAAGCTAACAGCCAGCTTTAAAGTGCACATTATCTCTATTGACGGCACAGGAATGTCCAGACCGCTGCCAAGCCCATACTATTACAGAAGAATTGACAAGCCATATCCTGTGGAAATACCTCTAAAACTGAGCATGGCAATTGGCACAAGAAGGAAGAAAATAGCTGCACTAAGGTTAAGGGCTAAAACAGTACATGATATTAAAGATGCAAAGTATCTTATCAAAAGGTTGCCCACAAAACCAGATAAACTAATAGCTGATAAAGGATATGATGCTGAATGGCTTCATAGATATTGCCATAATTTATCTATGGAGGCAGTAATACCTATGAGAGATTATGGAAATAAGCTAATTTACAGGGGAAAAAGCTTGCGAAGACAGTGCAGAAAAAACTTCAGTAAAAGAACATATCATAGAAGGGAAATGTCTGAGTCTGTTTTTTCATCATTCAAAAGAAGGTTTGGTCCTAGCTTAAGCTCTGTTAAAATATCAGCTCAAAGAGCTGAAGTATATTGTAGGGCTATTGCCTACAATATAATTTGTTGTTTTTCAGGACTTTTTCAACGCAGCCCTCAATAATAGAAAACTATTAATACATAAGAAACAAAAAATAAAAAAGAGCATATAAATCTTTTAAAAAAACAAAAAGTTTATATACTAGTATACATATTTGGTAAATTAAGTAAAAGAGGTAAATGTAAAAAATGGCAAAAGACATTCCAAAAGCAACAATCGCTGTTTTGCTTGTTCTAACAATTCTGGTTTCAATAATAGGCACATGGACTGTATTGGAGTCTATAAGTCAAGGAGAAAAAATTCCTGGTGAAATGACCTCAACATCACAAGGCAATATTAACCTAAATATAGAGAAACCGCATGAACCGGTAAAAACAGACGATACAGCAACTATTATGTTAACAATTAAATAAAATAAGGAGGATAAAAAATGGATGAGATATCAAATAAAACATTGGCAATCTTGCTCATTGGAGCAATAGTCATTTCTTTGGGAGGAACATTAATCAGTTTAAATAGGTTGGCTAGGATAAGAATTCCAGGTATAACTGGATTTGCAGAAACAGATACGGCTACTTTGGATGTTACAATAAGTGACACAACACAAGTCAACTGGACAACAAGTACTATAGGTTGGGGAAGTGGAACAGTTGTTTACCAAAAAAGATGTGAATTAAATAGTTATGCTACTCCTGATGCGGCAAACTGCACAGATTTTACTCCAAACACTGATGGTCTTGTTTTGGAGAATACTGGAAATAAGAATGTTTCCCTGAATATAAGCACCAGCAAGGATGCTGCTGGATTCATCGGTGGAACTGCCCCAGGATATCAATGGAATGCAAGCGACCTTGAACCAGGTTCATGTATTGAATCAGCAGGATTTGATGCCGCTACTTGGTATAGTGGTTCAACTACCCATAAAGAAGTATGTAGCAATTTCCAGGCAGGAGAAGGTATAGATTCAATGAACTTTGATGTAAGGGTAATAATAGCTGATGATGCAGTAGGAACAAAATCAGATACAATAACTGCTACAGCAACAGGTATTTAAGCATTTTTTTCTTTTTTTAATAATTTTTTTAGGAGGAGGCAATGAGCAAATTAAGTAAATCTGTATTCTTTATTTTTGTATTAATTTTTATATCTGTTTTTGCAAAATCTGTTTTTGCAGTTGGCCTAATAGCATCTCCTAATAGGATAATTGATTTTGAGCCGGGGATTGAAAAAACTTTTTACTTTGAGGTAACTTCCTCAAGATATGATGTTAATGTTTCTATATATGGCTATTTGTCAGAGTATGCAGCTATCAGCAAGAAATTAATAAAATCAAAAGATACAGACAGGACATTCACAGTAACAGTGAAACTTCCGGAAAAAGAGGAAGGATTAAAGCCAGGGCACCATAAAATATGGGTATCAGCAAAAGAGATATTGGGCACTGCAGAATCAGGGGGAAATGTCGGAACCTCTTCAAATGTAATAGTTTATATTTTGGTTAATATTCTTAATGAAAACAAGTATGTTGAGGTTGAACTCAGTGCACCAAATGTCAACCTTAATGAGCCAGTTGATTTTGCTGTTAATGTAAAAAGTTTTGGAAAGGAGGATATAAGCAAAATAAATGCAGCAATAGATGTTTACAGCCCGGATAATGAAAAGATTGCCACGGTTTACACAGAAGAAAAGCCATTAAAGTCTAACACAGAGGAAACCCTGCATGCACAGCTTAGCACAACAGGATATCCTTCAGGAACATATATGGCTATTGCAAAATTAAATTATGATGGTAAAACAAAACAAGCCAATAATACGTTTAAAATAGGAGAGCTTAATATAAAAATAATTAATTATACAAAAGAGTTTGAAAAAGATAAAATAAATAAATTTGATGTTGAGATAGAGAGTGACTGGGGCAATAAGATAGAGAATGTTTATGGTAAAATAAAGATAAATAACAAAAGTATTCAAACACCTAACATAGATTTAGGTTCTTGGGAGAAAAAAACAATAACTGCTTATTGGGATACTAACAATATTGAAATTGGCTCCTATGATGCTGAGATGACAGTTTATTATGAGGACAAAACAACAGTAGAAACAGGCATGGTTAATGTCATTGAGAAAAAAGAAGCATTTGTTGAAAACCCAAGTGTAATAAGCCTTAGTACAACAACAATCTTAATACTAATTATTATCCTGCTTATTATTATAGATATTGTTTGGATTATCAAAAAAGGAAAAAGTAAAGAAAAGCAAAAGACAGGAAAGAAGTGATTACAGTGAAAAAAAATTATTTTTTTATTTTATTGTTTGTTATTGCAATAATAAGCATAACTGCAACAATGCTTTTTTATTCATTTTACATAATAGTAGATATAAGAGAATTCAATATGACTCTTATGGTAGGGGACCATGCTGGGTTTGATGTAGATAGTGAGAGATTAGCCTTTGGGATGGCTAGTCCTGGAGACAATTCATGCACAAGATATATTTTTGTATCAAATAAAAAAGATTATCCCTTAAATGTTTATATTAATTTTTATGGCAAACTCGCAGAATGGGTTACTGTATCAGACAATTACTTTATTTTAGAGCCAGGTGAGGAAAAGAAACTATCATTCTCAGCAAGTGCACCAGAAGGTTCAGCTTACGGCAACTATACTGGCACAGCAAGATTTACTTTTAAGAAAATTGTTTAAATGATTTGCTGGATTTTTAGCTCTGATAATTTTAGTTGATAATCAACAACAAAAGGTTTATATATGAGTTATGTTGATAATAAACATAAACCATGTTTTCAGAAATTAAAAAAGAGATAAAACAACTAAGAGAAATCTGCAGGGAAAAAGAGGTTGTTGATGTAGTTCTGCTAAGGTGTAGTGAAAAAGAAAAAACAAGCAAAATTGATTTGACAATAGTCTTTAAGGATAAAAAAACTGATTATAACAATAAGATTTTTCTTAAAATAAAAAAAATTTTTAATAAAAATCAAGCAAAGGTTAATATTAATTCTTTGCTTGCTGAGGATTTGTTTAAAGAGCCACTTTTTTTGGAGTTAGTCCAAAATGGGTTCAGCATAAAAAATAGTAAGCTTATCAGTAAAACACTTGATGTAGAAACCCTTGTTTTATTGACATATGATTTAAAGACACTTGACCATTCTAAAAAAACCCTTTTTGGTTATGCATTGAAAGGGAGGAAAGGCCAAAAAGGTTTCTTAGACCATTTAAATGGAAATGTTGTTGGAAGAAACAATGTTTTGATTCCAATAAATAAGCTTAGTGAGTTAAAGGAATTTTTGAATACATGGCAGGTCAAATATTTTATTCAAAAATTTCTGAGGATACATGAAGGGGAATAAAATAAGAAAAAAGGAAAGAGAAAATGGCTGGAGAAAAATAAAGAGCAAACACCATCTCTCAAATAATATAGTTGCCTTGCTAGTATTATTATTCATGTTGACATCTCTATTTTTTAACTTGATTATTTATAAAAATACAGAAACTCCTGCTAAACTTCCTAAAATAACTGGCAAGGCTTCAGAAGCAACAATCCGTCTTTGTATAGGTGCACCGCCACCATATGTAACTGTTATTTACCCAGATGGTGGGGAAGTTATAAACGGAACAATAGTTGTGAATGCAACTGCAACACAAGCAGATGAAGATGAAGATACCAACTTAACTTTTACTTATGCTAATTTTGAGCACCTTATTGGAATTGATATTGATGAAAGTGATATATATTACAACCACAGCTGGGATACAACAGCAATAGATGACGGAAACTGTAATTATAAAATATTTGCTCAGGCATATAGCAACAAGTCTGTATGTGGGGGAGTTTCAGGCACTGATGGTTCTAATTCTTATTTTTCAGTAAACAACATAGATGTTGAGCCAACCTGGAATAATTTCAAGAATAATCTAACAACTAATTTCTCAGAGTTTGAAAACTCATTAGAACTAGGCGATTGGACAATGATAGAAAATGCAACAATTGGTATTCTAGAAAAAGGATTAATAAATTTCTTAGCTCAAACAATAAACTTTGATGATGCTGACTTTGATTCACATATTAACATATCATTTAATTATATCAGCCTTGATTCATCTGCTGATGCACTGCCATGCCTGAATAGGCCCGCAATACTGACTTTAAATAATATAAGCTTTATACAGCCAAAAATACTAGCAGATAGTGAAAATTGCTCAAGCCCTCAATGCACAATAATAAATTATTCCAATGGAAATTTGGTATTTAGTGTAACAGATTTCTTATATTCCTATTCTTCTGTTGAGAATGCAAGTTTAAATCTTAATATATGGTACCAGCCAGAGAATATTACAAAATACATAAATGAAAATGTAACATTTTTTGCTAATCTTAGTGACAGTGCTTATGCCAATCCTATTAATGGAACAGGAACATACTGCAATATTAAATTCAACCTGACAGGTGACTATACATCCTTTATTGATATGAACTTTAATCACAGTTCTTTATTATATGAATATAACAGGTCTTTTAGCTCGCCAGGAACATTTAATTACATTGTTTTCTGTAATGATTCTTATTATAATCTTGGAACAATAAGCAAAACAGATAATTTCACAATAACCAACAGGGATCCTGTTTTAATCTCAATTATGCCCAATGAGACATGGAATGAGGACACAATACTTACTGGCCGTGACCTGGATGATTACTTTATAGAGCCTGATGGAGAAACATTAACATTCATAAGTACAAGCATTCCAAATATTAATGTTTCAATAAACAATGTAACACATGTTGTTACATATATTCCTCAGGCAAATTTCTATGGCAACAGGACAATAAAGTTTTATGCATATGATCCTCATAATGCCAGAGCAGAAAGCAATATAGTTTATTTGTTTGTAATAGACGTCCCAGAACCTACTCCTTCTACTAGTGGAGGTGGTGGTGGAGGGGGAACAAGAATAATATGTGAGGAATATTGGGAATGTACTAATTGGGGAGCATGCCTTCCATCAGGGATAAAGACAAGAACATGCAATGATCTTGCGGAATGTGGAACAGAGTTTAAGAAACCATTTGAGAGCATGGACTGTGAGTATATTGGAACATGCTCTGACCTTATAAAAAACTGCCATGAAGATTTATGTGAAATAGGTGTAGATTGCGGAGGATCATGTCCTGCCTGTCCAACATGTTTTGACGGCATACAAAACCAGGGCGAAACAGGGATTGATTGCGGCGGCCCATGCCCTCTATGTAAAACATGTTTTGACGGCATACAAAACCAGGGCGAAACAGGGATTGATTGCGGCGGGCCTTGCCCTGCATGCCCAAGCTGTTCTGATGGAATAAAAAACTGCCATGATAGTCTGTGTGAAGAAGGTGTAGATTGTGGAGGACCATGCTCGGTATGCAAGGAAATAGAAATTCCTGCTGTTGTTAAAAGAGCTGTATGGCCAACTATTTTACTATTAGGTATGCTTATTTCAGCAACAATATTTGTTATAATCAAATATCATAAGTATTACCAGCCTTTCATTGCAAAAATATTAATGAAGTTTATGCCTTTAATTGAGTTGTTTAAGAGAAAGAAAAAGATTGTGCCAGAGGAATTAAGAGTAAGGGAATCAATATTATCAAGATTAGACAAGCTTGAGAAAAACATTGATAAGAAAAGCATAGAAGAGCTTTCAAAGGAATTTGTTAGAATAATTAGAGATTTCTTGAATGAACTGCTAAAGATAGATTATGAGTTTACATATGAGGAATTCTGCAAGGAAATAGAAAAACACAAAATTTCAATGCCATTAAGGATAATGCTCATAACCTTTTTCAAAAAAATATCTGAAATAAGCTACAAGGGCTATAAGATGAAAAAGCCAGAGTTAAAGGAATTAATTAAAGAGGCAAAAATTATAGTCAAGTTTGGCTCAGAGGAATACTTGGAAGGGAAAACAGAAAAAGAAGAGCCAAAGGAAAAGGGATTAAAGAAAAAACAAAAGATTAAGAAAGAATCCATGTTAATGCTGGAAATATACAAGGATTTGATTAAAGCAAAAAAATCAATAAGAGAATCAGATATTGATTCTGTAAAGCTTGCTTACCTCAGGATAAAAGAGCTTTATGAAGAGCTGCCTGTTAATAAAAAAAGAAAAATCTATAAAAAAATTGCTGGGCTATATGGCAAGATAAAGGAAAAAGAGCTGGGTAAGATTAAAATAAATTAAACAATTAAAAATGAAAAAGGCAAAAAAAGAAATAAATAAGAAACAGTTGAAGTCAATAGTAACTCTGTTTTTAGTACTTAGTGTTATATATTCTGTTGCCCTAACAAACCAAAGAGGGGTTGAACCCTTTATACAAGGGATTAGCAAGGGCACAAATAACCTTATTAATTTTGTCCGAAACCCAAGCATAACTGGCTTTGCTACAATCTTTGCCAACAACCAACCATATTTTGACCCAAGTCCCCCTGATTATAACCTTACAGAAGATGTGCTCTTTGAGGTTCAGTTAAATGCAACTGACCCAGATAATGATACAATTATCTTTACAGATAATTCTGATGCGCCTGAAGTTAACTGGTTAGTATTTAGTATGAATGGCACTGGCTTTATTTCTTTCACACCAACAAATGATGATGTTGGTGGTCATACAGTAGGAATTAGTATTGAGGATAGCATTAATGATCCTGTAACAGAGAATGTTATTTTCAGTGTGATTAATGTTAATGATCCACCACATATAGTAAACTGGACACCAGTAAGCCTGACTCCAGGGACAACAGAAAACAACAGCATTGGTTTCTCATTTGAGTATAATGCAACAGATCCAGACTTGCCATATGGTGATATTTTAATTACAAGATGGATTGTTGATGGAGTTATTGATTCAATAACAGTTAATGAAACCAGCGGCTCTTGGAGCTTTACAACAGGATTTTGCGAGCCCCGCAATAGAAATATAACCCTTGAAGTAAGTGATACATCAAATGAGACAGATATTGTAACATGGAATCTAAGCATAACCAATGTCAATAGAGAGCCGGCATGGAATGGAACAATCAATAATATACTTTGGGAGGAAGATAATAATTTAATAAATAATATAAGCCTAGACAATTATTTCTATGACTCTGATTATAGCGAGTGTGGTGATAATCCAAGCTTTTCATCAACAGGCAACACAAACATAACAATAAGCATAGACTCATCAACACCACATAGTGTAAGCTTTTATCCTGACTCAGACTGGTTTGGTACAGAAGAAGTATTTTTCACAATAGATGATAGCTATGCAACAGCAGATAGCAACAATTTAACATTAAATGTTACTAATGTTCAGGATCCTCCAGAAATAGAGTTAATACCAGACCAACAAGCATATACCTATGTTTTGTTTAGTTATCAGGTAAATGCATCTGACACTGATAATGATATATTAACATATTATGATAACACAACCTTGTTTAACATTAGCTCAATAACAGGGCTTATTAGCTTTACTCCAACAGCTGATAATATTGGCAATTACTCAATAAATATAACAGTAGGTGATGAAATAGATAATGCATCTACATTAATGAGTCTTTCAATTCTTAATAATACTGTTCCAGTAATTGATCCAATAGCTAACCAGAATGTTGAAGAGAACACCTTATTTGAATTAACAGTAAATGGATCTGATGCTGATGGGGATATCCTTGCATTCTCAAGCAATTATAGCAAAATGCTGAATCCTATATGGAGCAATGCAACATCTGCAAAATTCAGCTTTACTCCTCTTGACGGAGATAATGGAAACCATACAATACTTGTCACAGTAACTGATGCAAGAGGTGCAACAGATTCAACAACCTTTGTACTTGAGGTAATAGATGTCAATAACCCTCCTGTGCTTGATCCAATAGGAAACAGGATAGCAAAAATAAACCATACATTCAGCTTAAAAGCAAATGCATCTGATCCTGACAATGGTGATACATTAATGTTTAGTAATAATGATACTGCCCTTTTTACAATACATTGGTCAACAGGCATGATTGGGTTTACCCCAGATGATGGTGATGAAGGAAACCATTCAGTAAATATTTCAGTAACAGATGATGCAACAATACCAAAAATAGATTATGAAGTTGTGATATTTGAAGTCACAAAAAATAGGGCTCCTGTAATTGACCCTATAGGTAACCAAACTGCAACAGAAGACTCAGAATTCAATCTAACAGTAACAGCATCTGACCTTGATGAAGATCCCTTAATATTTAGTGACAATGCTTCTTTTTTTGATATTAATTCTTCAACAGGATTTATCAGCTTTATACCAAATGCAAGCCAGGTTGGTGTTTATCAGATACAAATCAATGCAACAGATAGTGACAACGCAACAGGAACAGCAACTTTCTGGCTGAATATCAGCGAGGTAAATGATGCCCCTTATTTTTATCCTGCTCTTGCAAATCAGACAGCAATAGAAGGAATCTTATTTTATTATGATATTAATGCAACAGATGAAGAAGGTGATACATTAACTTTCAGCAACAATAACACAGCCTTGTTTACTATTGATCCTAATACAGGAGTTATATCTTTTACCCCAACAAATGATGATGTTGGGAATTATTCAATAAACATTTCAGTAACTGACAACAATAGCATAGCAAGCTCTGTTATAATACTCACAATATTAAACATTAACAATGCCCCAAATATAATCTCATACACTCCTGTTAACTTAACACCAAACACAGCAGAGAATTCATCATTGCAGTTTAACACAACAGCAGAAGATGAGGATTTAATTCATGGGGATAGTTTAGCATATACATGGTATCTAGATTCTGTTAACCAGTCATCAAACCACTCATGGCTTTATGAGCCTGACTTTGCAGCAGCTGGGCAACATAACATAACAGTAATAGTTTCTGATAACTCTAATGAAACAGACAGCGTAACATGGAATGCTAGTGTCAGCAATACAAACAGGCTTCCAAGGTTTGGGATAAATACACAAACAACTGAAGCAGATTTCAGCTCTGGAACAAATAGCAACACAAACACAACAGTACAGAGTGGAGATGTAATACTAAATAAACAGGATGGAACCAATTATTATGCATCTGGCACATTCACTTCTTCTGCAATAGATCTTTTGGCAGAGGGCAATATGAATATAACCTATATCAACTGGACAGCAACGATGCCTGCTGGAACAAATATAACACTACAAACAAGAACATCAGCAACAGAAGCTGGCTTAACTAATGCAAGCTGGAGTTCTGTCTATATTAATAATTCATTAGTTGAATCTGAGGATTATCAATATATACAATACAGGGCAAATCTCACAACAACAAACACCTCTGTAACACCAACCTTGCATGATATAACAATTAATTATGTTATATCTGATTTCACAGGCAATGAAAACACAATATATGTCAATTGGGTAGACCTTGATGATTATTTTTATGAAGATGATGCAGATGACACAATAACATATGATGTTAGTGGAAACTTATATATAGATATATCCATAGGAACTACCACCCATCAGGTTATGCTCACCCCTGTAAGTGACTGGTATGGCTCAGAAACAATATTCTTTACAATGAATGACAGCTATAATACAACAAGAAGCAATGACATAACATTGACATTTGTGGAATATGAAGGTATAACACCTGGTGCAACAATAATCTATAGTAGTGGCGGAGGAGGGGGATCATCAACAACAATAATCAAGACAAAAAAAGTGGAAGTAGAAAAACCATATTCATTTAACTTAATCACTCCGCAAACAATGACTATGTACCAAAATGACACAGTAATTGCACCAATAACCTTAAACAATTATGGGGAGAATACATTAAATGAAATAAGCCTTAGTGCATCTGTTAACAACACTATTATTAAGTTAAGGTTTACAAAAGACTATTTTGCAACAATAGAAAAAAAGAGCTCTGTTGAAACAAGCCTTATCATAGAAGCATATACTGCCCTTGGTTCTTATGAGGTAGTTGTGTTTGCAAATGTAAAAGACCCGGAGTTTAATGATTCTGCCAAGTTCCTTATGAGCTCTATAGAGCTTGGCCAATGGAGCCAAAATGAGTTTGACACAAAAATAGCATTCACAAGGGATTTGCTTGAGGAAAATCCAGAGTGCCTTGAACTGAATGAACAGCTTATAGAAGCGCAAAGATTAATGGAAAAATCTGATTATAAGAGAGCACAGTTGTTAATACAGTCAGTTGTTGATACCTGCAAATATTTAATAACCACAAAAGAGCCAATAATAGAAGAACCAACCACTGAGAAACCTATTGGAGAAAGAACAAAGATTATTGCAGCAGGCATAGGGATATTGTTTATTATAATATTGCTTCTTTATTTAATTGCTCGTAGTGGACCAAAGAGAAGTCATAGAAGAGTGCATTAATCCTTATTAGCAGAAACAATCTCTGTATACAAGAGGAGGATATCATCATAAACATCTTTTTTATCTTCAACATCTAACTGGTTGTATTTTTCTTTAATCTTTACATACAGCTGCTTGCTCTTTTGGATTTTATTGTTATCAAGCATATCCAATGCCTTGATGAGCATTCCATGCACTTGCTCTAATTTGCTTTTTCCAAAATGTATTTTAAGTTTTGAGAGTATAGGCTGTATTAAGATTAATAAAATATTTTGTTTCTTCCCAGATTCTTTTTTTTGCATTGCTGGTTTATTAATTCTAAGGAATTTTAGTATTTTATCAAGCCTTGTCTCTTTAACTTTCTGTTCATTAAATGTCAATTTTTCAAATAATTTTAAAAATTCATTTAATAATTTCTTTAACTCTGAATCAGGCAATCTTTCATCGCTATATTCAACAACAGACAATTTTTTTAAGAAAAAAATTATTTTTTCTTTCAAATTTTTGTCTATCCTTCTTCTCTCTAACTCATTGCCTAACTCCTCAAATGTAAATTCATACTTAATCTTGAATAATTCAGCAAAAAAAAGCCTTATAACATGAAAAAATTGTATAAAATTGTCATCTTTATTTTTTTTAGAAAAATGTTTTCTGAATGCCCCTATTCTTTTAAGAGTATTATTTTTTACTAGTTCAAGCCTGTCAGGTTTCTTTTTTTTTCTCTTGAAAAGATTTAAATACATCTTAGTTTAGATTATTAAATATTCATATATAAATCTATCGTGTAATATTTTACTCTTTTTAAGTAGAACAACAAAATATAAATATTAGGAATTGCTTGATTAATGTATGGATGAGAAAAAGTTTGCTGAAAAAATAATCAATAACCAGAAACTTATTGATAAAATAAAGAAAGAAATCTCAAATGTAGTTGTTGGCCAAGAAAAAGTGATTAATGGATTCTTAAGAGCTCTGTTATCAGATGGCCATGTGCTTGTAGAGGGCGTTCCTGGGCTTGCTAAAACACTTATTGTAAGGACATTATCTAGTGTTATGGGCTGTGACTTTAGCAGGATTCAGTTCACTCCAGACCTTTTACCAACAGATATAATAGGTATAACAGCTTATGAAAGGGAAAAGGGTTTTTATGTTCTTAAGGGGCCAATATTCAGCAATTTTATTCTTGCTGATGAGATAAACAGGGCTCCTCCAAAAGTGCAGTCTGCCTTGCTTGAATGCATGCAGGAAAAACAGGTAACTATTGGGAAAGAAACATTTAATATGCCCCCACCTTTTTTTGTTCTTGCAACACAAAATCCATTGGAGCAGATAGGTGTTTATCCACTGCCAGAGGCACAGATTGACAGGTTCTTGTTCAAGATTAACATAAGCTACCCAAACATTAAGGAAGAACAAATTATACTTAATAACAATATAACAATAAAGAAGTTTGATGATTTCAACTTAAAATCAATGGTATCTCCTGAAAAAATCTTGGAATTGCAGGCAGATGTAAAAAAGATTTACCTCGACAAGAAGATTGAAAAGTATATTATCCAGATAGTTGATGCAACAAGGAATCCTGATAAGTACAAGATTAAGCTAGGACATTATATAGAATGGGGTGCTTCCCCAAGGGCATCCATTGGACTGTTTATTGCATCAAAGGCAGAGGCATTAATGCAGGGAAAAACATTTGTAACACCTCAATATGTAAAAGAGGTTGCATATGATGTTCTAAGGCACAGGATTAGTTTAAATTATGAAGCGCAGTCAGAGAACATAAAGATTGAAGATGTAATCTCAGAGATTCTAGCAAGAGTGCCTGTTCCATAAATTATATTTAAAAAATGGAAGAATTAAAGCTAAACTTAAAACCCCTTATTAAAAGATTGGAAGTACATACTAAAAGAGGGCTTACAAGCACTTTAACAGGCTCTTATAAAAGCACATTTAAAGGCAAGGGTCTTGACTTTGTAGGATACAGACCTTATGATATTGGTGATGACGCTAATATGATTGACTGGAAAGCAACCTTGAGGTCACAGGATTTATTAGTTAAGATTCTTGTGGAGGAAAGGAATGTTAATATTGTCTTTTTAGTTGATGTTAGTTCAAGCATGTCTTTTGCATCCATTGATAAGCTGAAAAATGAGTATGCAGCAGAGCTTGTTGCCTCGTTGAGTTTTGCAGCTATACAGGCAGGTGATTCAGTTGGTTTGGTTATGTTTAATGATAAGATAGTCAAATTCCTTCCTCCAAATATGGGCAATAAGCAATATTTCATGATAATAAACTCATTGTCTAACCCAAAACTCTATGACGGAAAATTTGATTTTATAAAGGTGATAAATGATTTGATAAATTCTTTCAAAAAAGGGGCAATAATTGTTATTGTATCGGACTTTATTGGGCTTGGTAAAGATTGGGAAAATTATTTAAGAGCTGTATCTGAAAAATTTGAAGTAATTGGCATAATGGTTAGAGATCCTAGAGATTATGAAATACCAGCAGATGTTGGCCAGATTGTTATTTCAGACCCTTATTCTGACAAAGAGGTATTGATAGATACAGCAAAAATAAAAGATGAATATGAATCTGTTGTTAAAGAGCAAATAAAACATATAAAAGAGACTTTTATAAATTCAAAATCAGATTTTTTAGAGTTAAGAACAGATAAGCCTTTCCTAGATTATATAATAAAATTTTTTTTGATGAGGAATAAGAGGCGAATATGATTACAATAAACTTTACTAACATTTATTACCTCTGGCTTTTGGTAAGCATACCTCTGCTTATTATAACCCACTTCTTTGTTTTAGGTTACCTTAAGAGAAGGGCAGTAAAGTTTGCTAATTTTGAAGCTATAAAAAGGGTTACCGGAACAAAATTTGATATAAAAAATACAAGAACAATATCAAAAAATATGTTTTTATTGATTGTAAGAATTTTTGTTTTATTGCTCCTTATATTCTCTGTAGCAGGCCCTGTCCTGTGGTACAGCGGCCAGGGCAGTGAGTTTGATTTTGTCCTTGCTATAGATGCTTCAAGTTCAATGTTGGCAGATGATTTTATACCGTACAGGCTTGATGCTGCGAGAAAGGCTTCTTCATTGTTTGTTGAAAGCTTAAAAGCAAGAACAATGGTAGGCATTGTTTCTTTTGCAGGAACAAGCTTTGTTGAGCAGGATTTAATAGATAATATGAAAAAGACAGAAGAGGTTATTAATAATATAAGAATTAAGAGTGTTGGAGGAACTGATATAGGGGGTGCAATAACAACTTCAACAAACCTTTTGTTAAATCAGGAAAACTCAAGGGTTATTATCCTGCTGACAGATGGGCAGAGTACTGTTGGAACACCTCTCGATGTGGCTATTGAATATGCAAACAAAAATTATGTAACAATTAACACTATAGGCATTGGTACAGAAGAAGGGGGGACATTCATAAAAGGTGACTTGCTTTCAAAACTTGATGAGCCAACATTGATTGAAATAGCTCAAAAAACCGGAGGGAAATACTATAAGGCTGAGAATGAGGAAGAATTAGCCAATGCTTTTGATGATATCTCCTCCTCTACAGAAGAAAAAATACCTATAGACTTATCAATGGGTTTTATGATGACTGCCCTGGCACTATTGTTTCTTGAGTGGGGCATGATAAATACAAAATACAGAACATTGCCATAGTTTTCGTAATTTCTTTAAGTATCCTGAAAATATGCTTATTTTTTTTGAAAAACCCATATAAAGAATTATTTCTAACTTTATTGTATAATCTTTTTTAAAAAGAAGATTAAAAAATTTAGGAGGTTAAAAAATGGAATTTAGCGAGAAAAGACTGGAACAGATAAAGAACATGCCAATAGTTGAGAGCAAGGTTTTAAAGAGTAAGGATGGAAAGTTTGTTATGCACAAGACAGTCATAACAGATATAAAGCCTGTAAAATACTATGAAGCTGTTCTTGAAAAAGCTCCGGAAGAATTAGCAGAAGAGTAATTTTTACTAAAAATCTTTTAAGCTCTTTTGTTTCTTTTTTTTATTAATATTTTTCCATGAAGCCCACTCTTTCCTGAAAATTTTCGGATAATTATCATAGTTTTTTTTCAGAAAATCTATTGTGACAGGATCAGAGGGATATCCAGAGCCAATTGGCTCTTTTATTTTCTTTTGTATTTCTTTTATTTCTTTATCTCTTGTAACCTTTGCAATTATTGATGCTGCTGACACAACAGCATATTTAAAATCTGCTTTATGCTCTACAACAAGCTCTGTTTTTATGTTTTTCAAATACCCTTTTAAAAAATTTTTATATGCCGGGATATTGTTGCTAGGGCAGTCAACTATTGCTTTTTCTGGCTTTAAAGAGTTTATAATCTCTGCAGACTTAATAGCCTCTAACCAGTTAAGGTTAAGGCTTTCTGACTTAAGGGCAGAATCTATCTCTTCTGGCTGGATTATTATTGATTTATATCCCTTTATAGTATTGATTATTTTATCAAACATTTCTTCCCTTTGCTTTGGGCTCAGCAGCTTGGAATCCTTTACCCCTAATTTTTTTAGTTTATAAAGATCTTTTTCATCTATAGATACCCCTGCTATAACCAATGGCCCAATAACAGGGCCCCTGCCTGCTTCATCAATGCCTAATATCAACACCATAAAAATTAAAGAATAATAGACTTATTTAAATGTTGCGTGAAAAATAAAAAAATAAAAAAGATTTATGCCTTAATCATTTTAAGCGCAGGGACCATATCTTTCCATGCAAGCTCAAATAAGTTCTCCAGGGCGGATGCAAAGAATGGAGTGTTTACCCAAATTCCAACATCATATGTTGGATGCACTTCTTTATCATCTAGAACCATAAAAATTAATTCTTTGCCGTCAATAACTATAAATCTTGCATTTAGCTTTTCAATATGCCTTATTTCTGCAATTCCATTTAAGTCATTAACAGCTGCCTTACACTCTTTTGTTATTGGTGCTGCAATTCTTATTTTAACGCCCCTCTTCTTTACCTTTTCAAGGGTTCCTTTGAGAGATTCCACCTTTCTTATCAAGCCAGATGTTGTTGTTACTATTGTAACTGTTTTCTCAGCACCCCTTATTGTAAAATCAAGGTGATTGTAAAGGTTATGACGCCCCCTTAGGGAACCTGAGAGATCACTTGGCTCAACCAGCTCAACTCCTTGCGTAAAAAGTGTTTTTAGCTCACCCAAGACCTCTGTTTTTTTCAACTCTTCTAATCTTTTTACCTTGGTTTCTGCATCTACCCTCATATTTTTCTTAGCCCTTTCAACAACCTCTTCAGGTGGAACTGCCAGGTATTTTATTGGCTTTCCAAACTTCATAACAACAAATCCCTTCTTCTCCAGTGACTCAAGAACATCATAGCTTCTTGATCTTGGGACATTTGCTATATCACTCAGCTCGCCAGCTGTTGAAACTCCTCTTGATAAAAGAGCTGTCCATATCTTTACTTCGTAAAGGTTTAGAGAAAAATACAGCCTTAGTTTGCTCAAAAATTCTTCCTTGACTATCATTGGTTTCACCCTCCCTCTTTTATTTTTTTAATATTAACTACTATTAACATATTCTGTTTTTTTAACATTTAATAGTTATTATTTTGCATATGTAACTACACAGTCAAAAAATATAATGATTACGATGTAGAACTATTATTTAAATGTTATCTTTTTTTAGGCAATAACTGAAGTTAGTAATTGCAATTATTTGTTTGAAAGTATTTTTGTTTAAAATTTTGTGTTTTGGGAATTGGCAAAATAGATTGTATCAACTTAAATATGTTTTGTAGGTTTTACTTAAAAACAATTTATAAACCAGAATGATTTTGCTCACTTAAGTTGACAGCACCGACAAAACAATACATTTATAAATAAGTTACGCTTAGAATAAAAATAATGGGTTCTAAAAAAGAGGAATTGGATTTTGAAAAAGAAGAAATGATGGATAGGTTTCAAATACTCCCTAAACGAAGACTTGCTGAAGTTGAAAAACAATTAATATTTATCCTTATTGAAAAATCAAAGATTCAAAGGGAACGCTCTATGGCTCTTCTCAATAAAGGGTTCTTGATTTTCATCACATTTATAATAATTACTTATTTAAGCAAAACCAACAACATATTGCCTCAAATTTATATCAATATCCTCTTTATTTTTGGCATAATTGTATTGATTGCAGTTGTTGTAACTTACCAAAATACGCTATCCAAAGAGGAGAAAACTTTGGATAACCTCTTAAATAGTTTTTTAAAATAAAATGGTGAAAAGAATAAAGACAGGAATACCTGGATTGGATAAAGTAATGGAGGGTGGATTAGTTGATAATTCAGTAAACCTTCTTTCCGGGGGTACAGGTACAGGAAAAAGTATTTTTAGTTTGCAGTTCTTATTCAACGGAGCAAAGCAGTTCAATGAAAAGGGATTGTACATCTCATTGGAAGAACCAGAGGAGAGTCTTAAAGCAGATGTTGAAAAACTTGGTATGGATTTCAAAAAAGTTTCTAAGAATGTCAAATTTATGTACATGCCTCCTTATGGGATAACTAATTTCTTAGATCCTCTTAGGGAACAGATAGAAAAATTTAAACCAGATAGGATTGTTATTGATTCTTTAACAGCCCTTGTAATGCCACTGGAAGATGACTTTGAAAGAAAAAAAGAAATTGTTAATATTATTAAACTTCTAAAAAGGTTGAAATGCACTTCAATATTAGTATCAGAGATACCAAGCAATGGAAACATTGATTCTGATTCTGTTGGAGGATTTTCAAGGTTTGGTATAGAGGAATTTTTGTGTGATAGTCTCATAATATTACACTATGCTGGAATAGGTGGTGAATCAGATAGAGCAATAAGAATCATAAAAATGAGACAAACAAACCATGTTAGGGGACCTATTCCAATGTCTATTGGAAAGTCAGGTATAAGTGTTCTAAAAACAAAGTATTAAAATTCAAGTTCTATTATTTAAAATTCATCATTAAAGGATTTTTCTGTAATATCTTTCTTAAATTTTTAATATGTTGTAAAAAATATGAAGATTAATTAAAACATGTTGGAAAAAATAAAGAAACCTTTTTATATGCTTACATATCACAGTAGTAAATGCTCTCCACATTTTTGAAAAAATTGCTTTTTGTAAGGCAATTTTTCATGACAGACGGAAAAATAGAGATACTCGGAAAAAGGCAGGTGATGTTACCACAAGAGATTGTATCTGATTTAGAGAGAGTTAGCCCAAAGACAGAGTATAAATTCCTAAAAAAGATTTTTATGGAAAGCGTTAAGGATTATGCAAAAAAAATTGGGAGCGGGGAGGAAGGAATGTTCAAAAATGTGACTGATATTTTTGAAACATTTGGATTGGGCAGGATGGAAGTAGTGAATAATGATAACAAAAAGAAGACGTGTATCATAAGGGTTTATGATTGCCCCCTTGTAAAAGAGATAGGTAAATCACAGATACTTACAGCAGCAATGTCAGGAATGTTTTCATTTTTGTTTAACAAAGATGTTGATGCAAAGCAATTAGCATCTAAGCAAGAGTTTGATTATTACGAGTTTGTTATAAAATAAAAAAGAGGCGAGGCAAAATGGAAAAAAAGAATGTTTATGCTGGAACAGGGATAAGCCGGGATGATGACCCATACAAGGCAGGAAAGGAAGCTGTTGAGATGGCAATAGAGAAAGCAGGCAAATCTCCTGAGTTTGGTGTTGTGTTTTGCTCTGGCGGAAAATACGGAAATAATGATAAAAGAATAAAAAAACTTGTCGAGGGAGCACATGATGCTTTTATGGCTGCAAACAAGAACTGCAAATGGATTGGCTGCACAACAGCAGGTGAAATAAGCAATTATGGGTTCTCAACAGATTCTTGTGTTGCTATGATTATTAATTCTCAATATATTCATTTTGGTGTAGGTGTTGGAAAAAACATAAACCTTAGGCCTAAGGAAGCTGGCCAGAGAGCTATTAAGGATGCTCTTAAGAATATAAAAACAGATAAATATATCGAACCATATGTAAGATACCTTGCAGAAAAAAAATTGCCTAACTCAGAATTAATCCAAATGAGGCCCTATTCAGTTATGATGTTAAACACAGGCTTCACAGCAAAAAAAAGAGGGAATGAAGACGATATTATTGAGGGAATAGTAAATATTATAGGATATAGAATTCCCATTATTGGAGGCAGTTCTGGAGATGATTTTAACTTAAAGAAGACTTATTCTTTTCTCAATGGCTTAGTTTATGAAGATAGTGTTATCTGCACAATCATCAGCAGCAGCATAAAAATAGGCAGTTATGTTAGCCATGGGTACCTCCCGACTGAGAAATCTGTTTTTATTAATAAAGCACAAGATTATACAGTTTATGAAATGGATAAAAAAAATGCTTTTGATCGCTATTCTGAGGTTATTGGGAAAACTAAAGAGAATATATGGCCCAAAACAATGAAACTCCAAAAACTAGGAAGTATCTCTACAGCGTTTATGTCTTTTGCAAAAAAACTTGGAATAGATGTTATGAAATTATCACCTGTGATAGGACTTAACTGCAATTCCCCTCTAGCCCTAGTCGAATATAAACCATATGTAAAGGGAAGATTCTGGATTAAGGCAATAGATTCTGTTATTGACAATAAATATTTGAGGTTTACTGAAAAGGTCCCACAAGAAAATGTCTTATACCTCATGAAAACAAATAAGGAAAAATCTTTGAATGCAGGACCTGAATCTGTAATAGGGAGCTTGAAACAAGTGGACAACGAGGCTTCATTTTCACTGATTTTTGACTGTGCCCTTCACAGATGGTTCATAGGAAAACATGCTGCAAAAAGTGTTGAATTAATTAAGAAGAACCTGAAAAATATTCCTTTTGTAGGGTTCTTCGGATATGGTGAAATATTAGATGGCAAGCATACTCTTAGTGTTGTTTCAATGGTTGCAGGTAAAAAATTAATAAGCGATTGAATATCATTTTCAAAAAAGTGAAAAAAAGAGGTGAAAAACAAAGAAGGTTATGGAGGAGTAAAAAATGAATAACAAAAATTTGATGGATTATGAAAGTATAGAAAAAATTTTGGGTTTTGAAGACCCCTTCAACATAGAGCCCTCAATCTCTAGAGAGTTAAGGTTTAAGTCCTTAAAAGCAAGTTTTGAGCACCATTACCTTAACAACAAGGTTTATAAGGGATTTTGTGAGTTAGCAAATGTTTCACCAGCAGATATTAAGAATTATGAAGATTTAGTCTTAATTCCTCTTGTTCCCTCTGATTTTTTTAGGGACGTGTCAGCAACAGGCCGCCATGAAGATTTAGTGCATATATCCAGTGTTCCTGATGAGCAAATAGCCAGGTATTTTACAACAAGCGGAACTGGAGGGCAACCAAGTATTTATCCTTATGATGGAAGAAGTCTTGGAACAATAAACAGATCGAATGCAATTATTTTTAAAAAGGTAGGTGGCCTAAAATCAGATGATTACATGTTATTTTTAACTCCCTCTACAGATAAGGCTGATACAGGGATGGTTCAAGGGATGTACTTGACAATGAAAGGGATTTTTAAAGACACAGATTCTCAATTAGATTTTGCCATCCAAGATAATATTTTTGATACTAAGTCTATTGTTAATAAACTGACAAAAGCTAAGGGCAGAACAAGGCACCTTTACGGACCGCCATATGCTTATAACCAACTATGTGAGCAGATGTCTAATCTCGGATTGGAAATGAGGCTTGATCCTGAAAGCAAAGCAATCACCACAGGCGGTTGGAAATCATTTAAAGACGAAGCAATCAGCCCTTCAGAACTGAAAGAAAAAATCCAAAAGGCATTTGGCATTGCTCCGCAGGAAATTAGAGATGGCCTTGGATTAACAGATATAATGTCTATACTAGTTGAATGCCAATATGGAAATAAACATGTTCCACCATGGATAGAGGTTTCTATAAGAGATTTAAATGATCCTAGTTGGAAGACAGATGTTGCTATTGGAAAGGACGGTTTAATAGCATTTTTAGACCCATTAATATCATCCTTCCCAGCATATATTGTTACTGGAGATGTAGGAAAGCTGACTATTAGTCAAGATGAAAAATGCAGCTGTGGTAGATATGGTGCAACTATTGAATATGTTCGAAGAGCAGGTGACCCAAGGGGCTGTGCTCTCAGACAGGAACAACTTATGACTGAAGTTGAATCAAAGAGAAAAACTAAGTAATTTTTATTTATTTGGTTATATTTCAGAGAGACAATCCAAAAATGAAAAACAATACACTGGTTAATGGTTATTACATAAATAGCATTTCTGATACTGAAATAGAATTAGAAACTAAATTAGTTGAGAATTCTCTGGGAAAAGTCAAAGTTAAAATGCCAAAATTAAATTCTGAAACTCTTGAATGTGTTTTAAGCAATTTAAGGCTGTCCAAAGAGAGTTTAGCATCCAAAACAGACAAAGAACTTCTAAATCTATTTAACACAAACTTAGGATTATGGTTAGATAAGAATTATGGGCCCAGAAAATGTGCTCAGGATATCCTGCCTATAACCCTCGGATATTCCCCGCAAATGGTTGAAACTACTCTAAATGGAATATTTAGTATATTAAAAAAGGATTTAAATGATTTGAAAAAAACATGGGACTCAAAGGAGCTTGCAGTTGTAGTATACCCTAATATCCCCGGGCCCCAAGTAATTACAGTATTACACTCATTGTTTAATAGAACACCTATATTTTGCAAATCCCCATATGAGGAACCTATTTTTAGTGCTTTATACGCTAAGTCATTAGAAGATGTTGACAAACAACTAGCAAAATCAGTATCAGCAGTTCCTTGGGAAGGAGGTGATAAGGAGAACGCAAGTCTTGAAAAGATTCTTTATAGTGGGCTTGGAAAGAGGGATGCAGTGGTTGTATTTGGTTCATCTAAGACTGCTTCAAAAATTGATTCTCTAAAAAACAAGGAATCAGAATTGATTCAATATAGCAAAGGAATAGGAATTATCATTATTGGGAAAGAGTATTTATCAAAAGAAAATATTGATACTACAGCCAATAATTGTGCATTTAATATATCTATGTACAATAGGAATGCCTGCTTCTCTCCACAGGGAGTTTTAGCAGAAAGAGGGGGGGAATTTGCTCCGGAAGATTTTGCAAGTTTATTAAGTATTAAAATGACCCAGATTGCTCAACATATATTGCCAGTAGGTGATTTTTCTGGTGATGATTATGCAAGATTTGCCCAGACTCACAGGTCTGCAGAGCTAAAGAGGATATCTGGTTTTGTGGATTATTTTTCTGTTACTGATGAGAACAAAAGAATTGTTGGAGGGGTAATATACCAAAAGAAAGGAAATTTTGAGTTGCCTCGAAGCGGGCAGAGAGTTGTAACTGTTACTCCATTCAAAGAAATTAGTGATGTAAAAACAATTCTTTCAGAATATATAGAAAACATACATACAATTGGGTTAGGAATGGATAATAAAAAGTATAAAAAATATGACTTATTGTTTAAGGAATCAGGAGTAAGGGTAAGTCCCTTAAATGATATGCTTAAGATATCAATCAGGGATTATAAATTTGTTTAAAACGTACATAATAAAATGTAAAAATATATAAAGGAGGATTTTGATTTATATATTTATTAAGAGTTCCTAAAAATAAAGATAAAAAATGAAAACAAAACATATCTTTGTGCCAGTATTAGACATTGGAGAGCTCTTGCCATTTGTTATCAAGAAAAAAGGAAAATTGCAGGAGAACATAAAGGAGCAGGAAAGAGCCAGGGCTGAGCTTGTTAAATTCATTGATGAGCTTGAGAAAAATTATAAGGAATCAATATACTATATGGGCATGGACATTATTGAATCAAAAACATATGAAAGGTTCATATTTGAAAATGGCGGGTTTTTTGAAGTAATGACTGAATCTCCCTTGGCTATGAATGCACATTTTGTGGATGAAAAAAAGGCAAAAAAGTTTTGTTTGACATTAAAAAAAACCATTAAACTAATTCTAAAAGGAAATCCTATGTCAAAAATGTTCTTGGATTCCATAGAAGTACAAACTGAGGCAGACCAAAGCTTAACCTATGAAAAATGGGACAGAATGAAAAGCATTAACAGCCCTTAAATAGAAGATTTTAAATATTCTTGAGATTGTAATAACAACTATGGACAAGCTAAGAGGCAAAAAATTAAACAGTGAAGTATACAAGATAATCAAGAAAAGCTGGCCAATACACCCTTCTGAGGTATGCAGAAAGCTTAATATAGAACCAAATGTGTCCAACATTTCTAAAATAAAGTATCATTTTGACATCCTAAGAAAAAACAAAAAGATAAGGACAACAAAAATAGATAGGGCCTTGGTTGGGTGGCCTGTTGAAATAGAAAGATTAAGAATATTGCATGAATTCATAGAAGGTATGGATTAGTTCTAATTTAAACTAGAGTCATAGACAGTGGCAGGTTATAATACACGAGTTAATACCAAACAGTTTCCCTTTTTCGGGTTTTTTTCCACGTGAAAAGAAGCTTAAAGGAGAAGCATGATATTATAAGTAATCTTCCAGCTTGGTCGGCTGTTTGCGATGGGTATATTTTTCTTCTATTACTTCTCTAACTAAGCTAGTTATCTATATATATTTTCTCACATAAATTAGTTTTTAAGTGGTTTAACGAACACCCTTAATTAAGTAGTCAATAGAGATTTTTGGAGAAAGATAAGAACTTCTTTTAAATGCTCTCTTTGAACCAAAGGATTCATAAAATCCTGCTATAAAATCAATATAGTGTTTTTCTATATCAACATTAAAGAGATGGTTACTAGAATCCCTCATGCTGGTTTTCCCATTAAAGATTTGGTGTTTTACAATAAAATCATGGTCTACTTCCCAAAGATATTTCTTTTTAAATTTTTCATTTAGGTATTTAACTACATCTTCAGCGGGCATTCCAAACAGATTCCTCGAAGGAATAATACCAAAAGATGAAGCATAAATAGCTCCTCCTAGAAAGGTATCTAAATCACTATCAAATCCCCCGTAAAGTTTAACATTTATTCCATTCATAATATCTCTTTTTCTTAACTCTTCTAGGATTTTAATGGCAGCATTATAACCTATTATCTCCTCTTTTATTTTTTCAGATCCATAAAATTTGTTAATAAATTCTCTTAGCATTTTAAACCCCCCTTAATAAACTAAATATGCATAAAATAAACATAATTTTATAAGTAATCTTCCAGCTTGGTTGGCTGTTTATGATCAGGAAATTTTTCTGCTATAACTTCTATTGCCAGATTTCTTGCTAAATTTCTCATTCCCAAATTTATATATTCTTCAGCAGCTTCTCCTCCACTGACTACTGGAGAAAGAATTGAATGTATAATACCTAAGGGATTAAAAGCACCAGGGTACTTATACTCTTTAGATGGGCATATAGCAATATCATATACTTGCTCATAAGTGCATTTTTCTAGTTGAGTTCTAATTTGTTTTCCTATTGATATCTCTCCTAAATTTGGTCCTGAACTCATTTAAGTCCCTCTTAAAGATTTATTATACATAAATTAACCCCATATTATAAGTAATTTTCCAGTTGAGTTGGCTGTTTAAGATTGGGATATTTTTCTGCTATAACCTTTATTGCTAAAGTGCTCATCACCCGAGCATTATATTCTTCAGCAGCTTCTTCTCCGAAGTTCCGCAGAGAAAATATCTTCACAAAGGAATTAATAACACTTATGCCCTTTGGTTTAGGGTTAGATGTAGCAAGCTTATATAATTTCTCATAATTATATTTTCTTAACTTAGTTTTAATTTTTTTTCTTCTTAATATCTCTTCTAAATCTAATCCTGAATCACAACAAAATAATATCATTTAAACCCCTCGATGAATAAATCAAGTTATATAAAACAAATGAAGTTTATAAAACTTTTGGTTTGTTGCTACTTATAAATAGATTAATAATTTTAGGTTATGTTCCAGATTATTCAGTTTTACAGCAAAAGTTTTTGTTTATGATTTTAAATGAAAAGTTTTAAATAAATAAAAGAAAGTCAGTCTGATTATGAGGGTTTTGGATAGTATAATAAAAAAGGCCGTAAAAAATCCCAAGAAAATTGTTTTTCCAGAAGCACTAGATGAAAGGATTTTAAGGGCTTCTGAGATTATTTTAAAGCAGGGGATTGCCAAGGTTATTCTTCTGGGCAATCCAAAAGAAATCTTAAGAAAGATTGATGCACTTAAGCTAAACCTGAAGGGTGTTGAAATTATTAATCACCTTAAATCAGAAAAATTTGATTTTTATGCAGAAAAGCTTTTTGAGCTGAGAAAAGAAAAAGGCATAAGTTTGGATGATGCCAAGAAAATGCTGAAAAATGGGCTTTATTTCGGCACAATGATGCTGCAGACTGGTGATGCTGATGGTCTCATTGGAGGGGCATCACATTCAACCGCAGACACAATAAGGGCTGCTTTCCAGATAATAAAAACAAAAAAAAGTGTCAAAAAAGTATCCGGGGCAATGCTCATGATAAAAGATGAAAAAGTTCTGCTCTTTGCTGACTGCGCTGTTATTCCAGATCCAACTTCAGATGAGTTAGCTGAGATAGCAAGACTATCAATTGAAACCTTTGAAAATCTTTTTAATAAAAAAGCAAAGGCAGGCATGCTCTCATATTCAACAGCTGGCTCTGGAAACGGAGAGGATGTGGAAAGGGTAAGAGAGGCTGTAAAGATTGCCAGAAAATCCGGATTAAATGTTGTTGGTGAAATCCAGGCAGACGCTGCGCTTATAGAAAATGTCTGCGAAATAAAATGCCCTGAAATTAATTGCAGGGAAAAAATCAATGTGCTTGTGTTTCCAGGCCTTAACTCAAGCAATATCTCATACAAGCTTGTTGAAAGGTTAGGAGAGGTAAGGGCAGTTGGACCAATATTGCAGGGCCTTAAAAAGCCAATGAACGATCTTTCAAGGGGATGCTCTGTTCAGGATATTGTTGACCTAACTGCAATAACAGTTGTGCAGGCCCAGAATATAAAAAAGTGATAGAATGAAAATATTAGTATTAAACTCTGGCTCAAGTTCTCTGAAATTCCAGCTTTTTGAGATTAAAGAAAAAGAAGATGTTCTGATTAAGGGAATTGCTGACGGCATTGGTTTAAAAGATTCTTTTATTTTATATGAAATAAAAAACAAAATAAAGAGGATAAAAAAGAAAATTAAAAATCATAGGGAAGCATTAAAGGATGTTCTTGATATAATTTTGGCTGAGGATATAATCAACTCATTTAATGAAATAAAAGCAATAGGCCACAGGGCAGTTCATGGCGGCGAGGATTTTAAAGAGCCTGTTATAGTCAATGATAAGGTTATGAAAAAGATAGATGAGTTAAGCAGTCTTGCTCCATTGCATAACCCTGCAAACCTTATTGGGATGAAAGTATGCAAAGAGCTTTTGTCTAAGATAAAACAGGTTGCTGTTTTTGACACTGGATTTCATAGTAGTATGCATGAAAAAGCATTTATCTATGGGATTCCATATACATATTATAAAAAATATGGCATAAGGCGCTATGGTTTTCACGGGACATCGCATCATTATGTTTCAAAAAAAGCAGCTGAAATCTTAAACAAAGATTATAAAAAATTAAAGATAATATCCTGCCATCTTGGCAATGGCTCAAGCATTGCTGCTGTTATGAACGGCAAGAGCATTGATACCTCAATGGGATTTACTCCCCTTGAAGGAATTGTCATGGGGACAAGGTCTGGCGATATTGACCCTGCAATAATTCCTTTTTTGATGAAAAAGGAAAAGCTTTCTGTCAAGGAAATTGATGACATGTTAAATAAAAAATCAGGCTTATTCGGAATATCCGGGATAAGCCCTGATGTCAGGGTTTTATGGTCCAGTGAAAAAAAAGGAAATAAAAAAGCAGGCCTTGCACTTGATATTCTTGGGTATAGGATTGCAAAATACATTGGAGCTTACATAGCTGCAATGAACGGTGTTGATGCAATTGTGTTTACAGCAGGAATAGGGGAAAACGCATTCTATATAAGGGAGAGGGTTCTGAAGCATTTTGAATATCTTGGCCTTAAGATTAATAAAACAAGAAACAAAAACAATGAAACAATAATCTCAGCAGATAATTCTAAAATCAAGGCCATGGTAATCCCAACAAACGAAGAACTCCAGATAGCAAGAGAGACCTTTGAGCTGGTAAAGTAATTAAAAATTAATAATTTAACTTGTATCTTAGGATTGCAGCTATCCCGCCAAGGCCGTCCAGCTTCTTGCCGCCGTCATGATCTGAGCCGATTATATTAACAGTGCCTTTCATGCTTTCTGTGTTTTTCATCATCGGGTCTATTTTTTCATAAGTTTTGTTTAATCTTGTCTTTTGTATTAGGCCGTCTGTAACCAATAGTTTTTCAACAGCCCCTGCAGTAACAGCTTTTTCTGTTTCTTTAAGGCCATAAACAGCAAGGCTGTTTTTTGAGATTTCCTCTAATAACAATTCAACAAGTTTCAGCTCTTTTGCAACCCTCTGCTGGCTCAGGACATTTTTTACTTCAGGCCTTTTCAGGACTTCATCAATTGCCTCTTTTCCAGAGCAGGAGCATGTTGCCAATGTGATTTTTTTCTTGATTTCATCATTCTTTATGTTTTTCATCAAATCCTCTTTCCAGAATGCAGGGCTTGCCAGTATTATATTTTCAATTTTATATCGCTCAGCATAATCATAAAGCTTGTTTACAACATCACCATAAAAATTTCCTGTTTTTGCTTTCAGGTCTGCTTTTTTCTCAACATCTCCCTTAATCTCAGACAGCAGGCTAAATCCCTGTTTTTTTAGAAGGCCAAAGCATACTTCATCCCTGTCAAGAACGCAGATAAGTATTTTCTTGGTTTCAACTGATGCCTGTTTTATTTTTTCAATCTGAAAGCTTAGCCATTGCTTTTTTATAACAGTAATAACAGTTCCTGGCTCAAGGTTGAATGTATGATAAGAACCTTTTTGTATGTCTTCCGGACCCTGCGTTATAGTTCCGGAAACCCTTAAAATTGAAGAATATTCATGAAATTCAACATTTTCAACCCTTATTTCAATGAAAATAGTTTTCTTAACAATATTCACCTTTCTTTGGTCGCTCTCGCCAATTTTTATTTTCCTTACAGTCTTGCCTCTAACAAGATCTTCTGGCTCTATTATATGGCTTAAACACCAAAGGTCATCCATATTCTCTATTTTGAATTTTGCTTCTCCTTTCTTCAAATCAAAGGATATTTGTTTCATACCTCTAAAATAGGAAAACTTATATATATTAAGTTATCTATTTAAGACAGGTGATTATAAATGAGTTTACATATAAAAAGCAAAAAAGCTAACGGCAATACTATTACTAGCGCTGGTGGTGCAATGGGATTTATATCCCTTATGGTTGGATTGATTATATTATATATCATATTTCTGCCACCAGGGGAAAGGGCAAAATTATTAGGGGAAAATGAGAGTGTTGAAGAAGAAGATAATGTTAGTGTAGAAACTGAAGAAAATGTTTTATTGCTTGAGTATCCAGGAAGGATTGATTACCTGAAAGAAAAAGAGTATGAGCATGATATCTCGCCTTTTTATTTATATAAAACAACAAATGCAGAGGAGCTTGATACAATCAATCCATTTATAATAAGGCATGGCCTATTTGATGAGGTAATAAAAGATGTTCCTTTTAAGATATCAGACTTGAAAAATACAGAAAATGTTTTATTATCATTTACAGCAAAAAAGTATAATGGATTACTAACTATAAAATTAAATGATGTTAATATATTTGAGAGCGAGATAACAACATCAAATCCAAAGCCAATAAAACTCAAAAAAGATTATCTTGAAGAGGATAATATGTTAGAGTTTAGTGTTTCCGGAACAGGAGCTAAGTTCTGGTCAACAAATATTTACAGCCTTGATGACATTAGGATAGTTGGTGATGTTGCTGATATAAGCAGGCAGGAAAGCAAAAACATATTCTTCATAAGCGAGAATGAAAAACTAAATCTTGAGATAGCCAAACTCAGATTTTTGCCTCAATGCAAACCAGAGGATGTTGGGAAGCTTGATATTTTAATTAATTACCAAAATGTTTTTTCTGGCGTGCCTGATTGCGGGGGCATAAATGTTTATAGTTTTTCAACAAATGTTTTGTATACTGGGGATAATAACATTGTTTTTAAAACAGATAAAGGCTCTTACCTTATTGAGCAGATAAAGGTGCAGACAAGCCTTAGAGAGCTAATATACCCCACCTATTATTTTGAGATTAATGAAACAACAATTGAAAAAATTAAAGGAGACACATATGATGCTGTACTCTCTATTGAATTTGTTGATGACAAAAAAAACAAGGAAATGAATCTCAATATAAACAACAGAATGACTTCTGTCGATACAGAGGAAGCAAAATATTTGAAAAAAATAGATGATTACCTAAGAGAAGGCAACAACTTCATAAAAATAGAGCCATTGTCAATGCTTGATATTATTGAGCTGAAAGTGGAGCTTGAAAAATAATTTTTTATTTTTCTAAAAAGAGGGATTTATGGCAAGTGCAAAGGATGTTGGGAAAAATTTTTTAAGTTGGATGAATAAAGGTTTGACTGCTAATCCTTCAATAACCCTTTTTATTGTTATTAGTCTTGTTATTCATTTAATTGATGTTTTTTCAGACTTCAGAAATACTAATTTTAGAATATTTGCTTATTTAGTATTAACAATAGCTGCATGGCTTAGCCTGTTTAAAGACCAAGAAAATCCAGGAGTTATTAATATTGCCAACATTAAAGTCCCTGTTATATTATCATCAATTGCAATATTTGCTCCTTATTTAGGGGGAGTTCTCCCTTTTTTAGGCAGTTCACAATCATTTCAGACAGCAATTATATTTTTTCCAGCTTGGGTACTGTTCCTTTGTTTTGCAATGGGGCAAAATTGGTTTATTATTATATGCAGGTGGATTATAGTATTATTATTATTGTTTCTTGTTTTTCCGACTATTATTAATGGATTTATAAATGATTTGAGAATAGGTGAAATTGAAACAGGCATTAATGTGCAGCAAACAATCTCAAATACTATGAGGGATTTAAGCTATGGAGTTAATAGTGCCTTAACAAATATTGGAAAAGCATGGAAAGATGCCTATAATAGCCTTATAAAAACAGCCACAGGTGATTATTACACTGGAAAGGTTGATGAGTATGAGGATGAGCCAGTGGGTGTTTATCTTGAGGACCTGCAGGCAGCCGATTCAAAATTCTTTGAGGGAGAGAAAATAACAGTCTGGGCTGTTCTAAAAGCAAAAACATTGGGGGATAAAGAAATAAACATAAATGTTTCATGCTATGCAAAAGAAGGGAATAAAAAAGTAGGAGGGAGTATAATTCCCCAGAATGAATTTAACATAGCAACAGAAGAAGAAGAATATCTTGACTGTACATTTGATAAGCTTAATCCTGGCAAGATGGATGTAACTTTTAATGCAGAATTTAATTTTGAGACAATGGCTTACCTTAAGACATATTTTATGGATAAGGAAAGTCTAAGGGCTTTGACAAGAGAGGGAATTGATGTATTCAGCCATTACAAAATCAGCAATATAAACCCAATAGCAATATATACAAATGGTCCTGTAGGCATAGGAATGAGAACAGCTGAGCCTTTGCCGGTAGGGGTTTACAGTGATAAAGAAAATATCCCTTTTTTCTTTGGAATAACCATAGAAAACAACTGGGAAGGAACAATCAAAAAAGTGACAGGTTTGGAAATTCAGGTTCATGACAGCTTAGAGCTGACAAACTGTGACCATGTGTTTGAGTTCAAGGAAAATGAGGATGGTTATAATATATATAGCCTTGTTCCTGACAAGAGAACAGAAGACATAAAAACAAGAAAATTCCATTCTATCCAGTGCAGGTTAAACCCTGTTGACCCAAAGAGCCTGCTTGGCAATGAGCCAATAACAACAAGATATTTTAGGGTTACAGCCAGCTATGTTTATGAGCTTGAAAAATCAGTGCCAGTCGAGGTTGAAAAAGTAGAAGACTACAAAAGCCCAGAAGAAGAGGTAATGACTTCAGATGAGAAAGCACAAGAATTTAAGGATAAACTGAATGAGATGGTAGATGGAAAAACAAATAATGAGATTGCATGCAATGTAATAAGCAAATGCAGTGATTATGATGCAAACTATTATGACAAGCTCGGCTTTAATGATCAGACTTGGTGTGATACAAACCCTTGTAATTTAGACTGTTATTCAGCTTTCGAGAAAAGTGGTGATGAAGTTTCCTATGATTCATGCAAGGAATGCCCATATTATATGACTATTCAAGATCTACCAAGGGAAGATTACTGCAATATATACCTTGCCGAAGATTATTGTGAAAAAGATATTTGTAATTTTAGAGATTATAATATTGAATGCCAATGGTATGATAATAAATGTATGATGGGTTTTCTCAAAAAAGAGGAATGGAAAGATTATGATGAAAGTGAAGTAAAAGCTAAACTAAGGGAGGCTGCTCAAGAAAATAATATCCCCCCAGAAATTTTATTAGGAGTAGCTTATACTGAAACTGGAGGCACATTTAATAAAGATTTGATTGGTGATGAAGGTGATAGTATAGGTTTAATGCAAATAAATTTTGGTTTGCATAAGAATGAATGTAATCTTGAAAGTAAAGATGAATTGTTTGACATAAATAAAAACATAGAGTGTAGTATTAAGATATTAAAAAACCATTATAATAATTTTTGTTCAGTATCAGGAAGTGAAAGATTTAGAAATAAAGTGGATGATGAAGAAAATGGATGTATAAATCCTATTTTTAATGAAAAATATAAATCATACTCCTATGAATATGGTTGTTGGAATATGGCATTAAGAGCTTATAACGGTTTTGGATGTCAGAATGAAATAATCGCTGGATATGTTGAGAGGGTTAGAAACAACATAAAAGAACAGGGATTTGATTAAGAAGATGAATATTAAGCAAAATAAAAATACTGGAATTATTTTATTAATTATAACTACATTAATTTTCTCAGGATGCATACAAAATCCTTTTGTAAAAACAACAACGCAGGATGACTTCAGAACAGGAAGCCAGGGAATACTAATGGAATTCTTGACTAATGCCCCTCCAAGTGAGACATATGAAGAGTACCCATTCCAGGTAGGGGTTATTTTAGAAAATGTTGGAGCATATGATACCAAAAATGGTTTTATTTCTTTCACAATTGAAGAGGATTATATGGAGCTAATGAACCAAAATGATGATGTTGTTAGCTTTAGCCTAAAGGGCAAGTCTGTTTCCCTCCCAACAGGAGACCAGTTAGTAAAAATAATAAAAGCAAATACAAAAAAAATAGACGAACAAAGTGAAAAACATGATTCAACAGTATTAGCAAATGTGTGCTATCAATACCAAACAAAAAAAGATGTTACAATCTGTATAGATACAGATATTTATAATCTTAAAGAAATGCAAAAAGTATGTAATATTAAAGACATAACCTTAACTCCTCAGGGAGCTCCTGTTGCAATAACAAAGATAGAGAGCGAGATGCTTCCAGCAGAGGATGATAACCTAATAAAGCCAGCATTTAAAATTCAGATAAAGAATGTTGGCAATGGGGAGGTTATTGACAAGGGTAAGATATCTGATATATGCTCATCAGAGCCAGTAGATTATAAGGAATTAAATACAGTTGATATAAAAGTCATGCTTTCCAATGAAGAGCTTGAATGCAAGCCAACACCTTTAAAGCTAAAATCTAATGAAGATGAGGTTAGGTGCATTCTTGAGAAAGGCATTCCAAAAGACAGGGCAACCTATACTAGTCCATTGACAATTGAGCTGGACTATGGCTATACATACTCTATATCAACTAAGGTTGTAATAAGAAAATAGTTTTTAATAGAAAGTTTTAAATACAAATCAAGGGATTATATAACAAAATGAGAAAAATTATATTGGTAATCCTTATATTATTCTTGTTCTTAAGTTTTGGATGCACCACAAAAACAGGAGAAACTGATGTTGATTACAGAACTGGGACTCAGGGAATTGTTATGAATTTCATGACAGATATACCTCCAGCCAAGATGTATGATGATATGCCAATTGACCTTGTTGTAGAGATAAAAAACAAAGGGGCTTATCCACAGCCAACAAGCATTACTGGCTGGGCAATTATCACAACCTCTGGCACAAATGGGATTGGAACCTTTTATTTAAGTGGTTTTGATGACACCCTTATAATGGGCATGCCAAAACAGATGTCAGTTTCTAACCTTGAGGGGAAAAACCCTTACAACCTGGAAGGAGGTTATGATGTGATTTCATTTAGGGGCAATATAATAAATTTTGACAGCAGGAATATTGATAGTTATAATGCAAACTTTCTTGTTACATCATGCTATAATTATGAAACAATAACTTCCCAAACAATCTGTGTTGATCCAGAGCCCTATTCAGCAAAGGAAAAAACAAAAGTTTGTACCATCCCACCTAGTTATTCTTTATCAGGAGGCCAGGGTGCTCCTGTTGCTGTAACAAAAATAGAAGAGGCTGTGCTCTCAAACAAAATACAATTCAAGGTATATATAAAGAATCTTGGAGACGGCAAGATTGTTGACAAGAATAGGCTTAATATTGACTGCCCATATTC
Organism: Candidatus Woesearchaeota archaeon CG10_big_fil_rev_8_21_14_0_10_33_12; assembly: GCA_002762865.1. Lineage (GTDB taxonomy): Archaea > Nanobdellota > Nanobdellia > Woesearchaeales > CG1-02-33-12 > CG1-02-33-12. The sequence goes on from PCYE01000017.1 coordinate 33,939, forward strand.
GCTGGACTATACAAACCTCAATAAGGTTTATGTAAGCGGCCGTGTTTCTGGCTACAGCCTCAGCTGCAAGCCAAATAACCCAATTAATTTAATAAATGGAGAGGGAAGTGTTGTATGCACTGTTCCAAAACCAGCAATGAGCAAGTCAGCATATACCACCCCATTGCAGGTTAAATTAGAGTATGGCTATTCATCATCAATACAAAGAAGTGTTGAAATATTAAACACACCCTGATTAACAGAAAAATTTATATAATCAAATAATGTATTAAAAACCGGAGGCTTGAAAAATGAAAAATTATGTTAATATAATATTAATATTGGCTTTACTGATTTTTGCATCTGGATGCGGAAAAGAAACAGCTCCTTCTAAGGAAAGCCCATTTATTGGCGGAACAACAGGTCTTTTGATAAGTTATGATGAGGGTGCACCTCCTGCAGAGGTCTATGATGGAGGAGACTTTGATTTTGAAGTTGTTGTCAAGCTAAAGAATGATGGCGAACAAAGTGTAAGCAAGGATAAGGTGGAGGTAAGCCTTAGTGGAATTGACCCAAGGGAATTTGGATTATCAGATTCAAATTTTGTTAAACACCCTGATGAGGACTTAGAAAAGACTTACAAGGATTCTGAGGGAAACAAGATAGAAGGAACAACAACTTGGGTGGTATTTTCTGGATTAAATCACCGTGAAAGCTTAATTGGGAACACTCCTTATACAGTAAGGGCAGAGGTATGTTATAATTATGCAACAGATATAAACTCAATGCTTTGCATAAAAAAAGGCCAGATTGATAAAGAAGGAGATATCTGTAAGATTACTGAGGAAAAAGCTGTTTTTAACTCAGGCGGACCAGTACAGGTTACAAGCTTTAAAGAAACTCCTAAAGGGAGTAATAAGTTTAACTTTCAGTTTACAATAAAACCTAAGGGAAATGGGGGAATATACAAAAAAGATTCTAACTGCGAGTATACAAGGGCAAATGAAAACAAGATTTTTGTGAGCGTTGATACAGGAATGAGTGGCTTAACCTGTGTTGGTTTAGATGGTGGCGCTACAAGTGGTTATATAACTTTATATAGCGGAGAACGTACGATAACCTGCACCCAGGATACAGAAACAAACACAAACTTTGAAAAACCAGTTAATATAAAATTAGAATATGATTATGAAGAAGATATATCAACACAGGTTTTGGTAAAACATTCTACTTAATTTTCTTTTTTTATTCCTATTAAAGTAACCTGACTTAGAAGCGCTTCTAGCTGCAAAAATTCGTCAGAGCCTTCAACCATCCTGAACTCTATCTCGCCGCATTTGTCTATTAAAAACATCTTTTTTCTTGGCTCAATATCAAGGTTTAATATTTCTTTCTGAATCTGCTTTATTACATCAAAGCCAGACAATCCATACTCAAGCATTATATCCAATAATTTGTTTCTTGCATCCTTGAATTTATTTTTTAAGGCAAGGTTTAATACTTCATCTATTTCTTTTGGCCTTGCAACAGAGGCCATTGAATAAATAAGTTCCTCTGTTATCTCATTTGAGAGTGCTGCACAGCTTTGCAGTATGTTTTCCATCCTCCTGCAGTCCCCGTTGCTGATTTCATATAATGCTTCTTTTGCTTCATCATTCATTTTCAATGATTCTGATTTTACAATACTCTCAATGATCTCTATAATATCTTTTTTAATTAAAAACTTAAACCTAAATATAGCACATCTTGATTGTATTGGTTCTATAATTTTACTGCTGTAGTTGCAGCTGAGAATAAATCTGCATGTGCGAGTGTAATTCTCCATTGTCCTTCTTAAAGCCTGCTGTGCTTCTTTTGTCAAGGCATCTGACTCATCAAGGTAGATTATCTTAAACGGCACATCGCCAATTGCCCTTGTCCTGGCAAAATCCTTTACCTTGTTTCTTACAACATCAATCCCTCTTTCATCAGAGGCATTTAATTCAAGAATATTCTCGTGCCAGCTGTCACCAAACAATTTTTTTGATATTACCAAAGCCAGGCTTGTCTTGCCTGTCCCTGCTGGCCCAGAAAACAATAAATGAGGCATATTTTTTTGCTTAACAAATGCCTTTGCCTTTTTGACTATTTCCTTTTGGCCTTTTATATCAGAGAATTCTTTTGGCCTATATTTTTCAGTCCAGATTGTGTTTTCCATAAAGGAAGCTAAATAAGCTTTATTTAAATATTTATCCCAAAAAAAGAATTAAATTATATCCTCTTCTGCTATAACAATAAAATCTCCCATAGCTATTACTGCACTGAAAGGTATTAGTATTTCGCCTTCCTTGTTTTTTTCAAGCTCTAGCTTTTCTGTGTATGTTGTTGGATTGCCTAAGACTATGTTGATAAGTTCTCCAGATCTTGTTTCAAATATAATATCCCCTACCTCACCAAATCGCTTTCCAGTTTTGCTAACAACAGTTTTACCTATTAATTGTTTTGAGAATTTTTTATCTTCTTCAGCCATTACATCCACCCTTACATGATTTTTAATGTTATCTTAAATGGTTAAGTTATATTTAAATCTTTTGGAAATAAAATCTTAATATGGGGTAAAAACCAAAAAACTTTTAATGTTATCCACTATTTATTCTAATTAAAATGGATATAACTGCAAAATTAGAGCTTATAAAGCAGGTTGGAGAGGAAATTCTTACAGAAGAAGAGCTGAAAACATTATTGGAAACAAAAGAGCATCCAACAGCTTACGACGGTTTTGAGCCTTCTGGACAGATACACGTTGCCCAGGGGGTTATGAGGGCTATTAATGTTAATAAGATGATTAAGGCTGGCATTGACTTTAAGATGTATGTAGCAGATTGGCATGGCTGGGCAAATAATAAGCTGGGGGGAGATTTAGAGAAAATACAAACATGCGGGGATTATTTCATTGAAATATGGAAAGTTTGTGGTATGAATGTTGATAAGGTTAAGTTCATAAGAGCTTCTGAGATTGTAAATAGCATGGAATACTGGAAAAAGGTAATGCAGGTTGCAAGAAACACTACAATAAAAAGAATAACAAGATGCGGCCAAATAATGGGAAGAAATGATGCTGAGATGCAACAGGCATCCCAAATACTTTATCCCTGCATGCAGTGTGCTGATGTATTTGAGCTTAAGGCAGATATAACCGAGCTTGGCATGGATCAGAGAAAAGTAAATATCCTTGCCCGTGAGATTGGCCCAAAGATTGGTTGGTGGAAACCAGTTGTTATAAATCATCATATGCTTCTCGGTCTTGGAAAGCCTGCAAGCAACAAAACCGGAGTTGAGCGTGCTATTGACTTAAAAATGTCAAAATCAAAACCAGATGCTGCAATATTCATGACAGATTCAGAAGAGGAAATAAAAAGAAAAATCAACAAAGCATACTGTCCTGAGAAAATAATAGATGAAAATCCATTGATAGAATATGCAAAATACATTATCTTTGAGAAGTTTGATAAAATGAAAATTGAGAGGCAAAAAAAGTTTGGCGGCGACCTTGAACTTAATGGTTATGATGAGCTTGTCAAAGTTTTTGAGAAAGGTGATTTGCATCCAATGGATTTAAAGCCAGCAGTTGCAACTTACATAAACAAGCTTGTAGAGCCAGTAAGAGAACATTTTGAAAAAAACAAAAAAGCAAATGAACTTCTTGAAAAAGTCAAAAGCTTTAAGGTTACAAGATAAAAAAATTAATTTGAAGTATTTATTTTTGAAACTCCTACCTTCCATCTGGTTATTAAATAAGACAGAAGGAAAGGAACTATAAAATTAAATGCTATTGTGGCTCCGATTAATACAGAATATAAACCTAATTGTATCAATCCTTTTTCAAATAATAGCTTTATAATCACAATACTTGTGCTTAATTTTACACATAGGCTAACTCCCAACACAATTGATTTTTTTGTGCCTAATTCTTTCTTTCCCACCAAGTAGCTGCCTGATATCTTAGCTATATTTGTCATAACCATGATAAGAAGAATTAACATGGGAAATTTTAAGAGGTAACCTATATCAGTATCTGCTCCTACCCACAGGAAGAATACTGGTGCAAAAAGCCCATAAGCCATTGTTCTGATTTCTGAACCAATTAAATTAAGGATTTTGTCAGGAATTATATTTTTCAGGGCAATTCCTGCTAAGAGTGCACCTAATGCTGCTGACTCAACAAACTGCCCTATTCCAATAAACAAAAAAATAAAAAATATGACTAAGAGAAAGAATGATGGTATATCCTTGTATTTAAATGATGTTAAGGACTTACGGAATCTAGTTAATATAAAAACTAATCCAAAGAGTGAACATAATATTAATAGGTTTATCCAGATATTAAAATGAGTATGACCCACTGAACGGCCTATTATTACTGAAGCAACAACAATAGTCAAGACTTCAATAATATCATCTAAAACACCAATACTAAGAATTGTCTGCCCAAGTTTTGTTTTTGTAAGGTTGAACTCATCAAGTATTGGCAAGAGAACTGCTTCCCCAACTGTTGCAAATGATGAGGCCACTAAAACTGAAATAAGCCATGAAACTCCAAAAACATAATGAACCAATAATGTTCCAAATAAAGTTTCTGTAAAAATAATAACAAAAGTAGTTTTAAATATAAAACCTCGGTTCTTTAGTAATTTCTTTATATCTAATTCAAATCCAATAATGAAGAGAAGAAAAAACATGCCTAATTCTGCTAAAAAAATAAATGAAGAGGAATCAGTGACTTCCGTAAATGGATTATAGGCTGCCAAGCCAAGCCCAATTAATAAAGCTGAAAAAATCCATGGAATACGTATTTTTTCTAATAGCCTTCCAAGAAGAAATGTTAATAAAAATACTCCTGCTAAAAACAATATTAGCTCCATAATCTGTAGTTTAGTTTAATAATATAAAAATTTATTGCTTAGTAACTATTTTTATTAATTATCAGTACCTCCAATTAGAAAATAGCTACTTTTAAGTTTAGAGAAAAATAAAAATAAAATAAGTACCGGTACTTATGTTGTGTAAACAACATGAATGGTATAACAGCTTTATAGGTTAATGCAAAAATCATAGATTTCTGCTTGCAGATTACATCTGCAATCGGAAATACTGAATCATACAAAAAACTTATAAACAAGCATAAAAACCCCATTATTACAGCGGGGTGGGGCAGTCAGGAGTGCCCGATGGGCCCATAACCCATAGGTCAAAGGTTCAAATCCTTTCCCCGCTATCCTTTACAAAAGGATAGAACCCAAAGTGTGCGACATTTCGCTTCGCTTCAGTCCCACGAGACTCTTGAAGCGATTGTAGATTATTTTTTCTCATTTAACTTTTATTATCTTTTATCTTATTTTAATAAAACACAAATTTAATAAACAAATAAAGTTTTAAGCTAAATATGTATATTTCAAAACTCTTTGATTTAACCTTGTTTGAGACAAAATACAAACAGCAGGTTATTGAGCTGGTTGCTTATTCTCTTATTGCCTTTTTTATCCCTTTCTTTGTAGGCCACCCGCAGCTGTTAGTCGGAACAGCTGTTAATATGGCATTGATACTATCCAGCCTTTCGCTAAAAAGAAACTTTCTATTGCCTGTTATCTTCATGCCAAGCATCGCAGTCCTGTCAAGAGGGATGATTTTTGGGCCTTTTACAATCTTCTTGGTTTACTTCATCCCTTTCATATGGGCTGGAAACTTCATGCTTGCAATGTTCTTTAAAGGCCTTTACCTAAAAAGTAAAACAAACTATTTTGTCACACTATTATCAGGCAGTTTTGCAAAGGCCATTTTCCTTTTTTTAACAGCCCTACTTTTCTTTAAATTAAATCTAATACCAGAAATATTCCTTAAAACAATGGGTATCCTGCAGTTCACAACAGCAATTTGTGGAGGAATGGCTGCGTTTGCAATAATAAAATCAAGAGAAAGAATAAATAATTTTAAGCAGGCAATCTAATCATGAAACCTGTGCTCAATCATTCTTTCAACCTTATTAAAGGCCATATGCAATGCCTTTGCAAGCTCCCACTCAGCTGCCTTTGAATCAAATGTTCTTGTAGGCGCAACAACCTTTAAACTTACACTATATTTTTTCCTGTTACCTGTCTTTTCATAACTCTTTATATGCATTACAACAGAAGTTAAATTCTTAATAGCCCTCTGTATCTTTCCATAATATTCCTTGGCCAGCCTGTTAACAGTCTCTACCTCTTTGTCATCCAATTCCTTTATTCCGATTATTTTTATTTGTTCCATATGAATCATCATATAGTTAATCTTTATATATCTTATTGGTAATTCATCTCCTCCAAAATCTAATTAATTAAATATTTATTTTTTGTGGTAATTAACTCCAAACTAGATTATTTTAGTGGTAATTAACAGTAAAACTTATAAATAAGTGGTAATTAATAGTTATTATTAATACATGTGGTAATTAAAAGTATAAAGGATTGCTATTAAACATATGTGGTAATTAACATGGTTTACAGGAAACAGGTTGAGATAAAAGGCCAAAAATACTGGTATCTGTTTCATACTGTAAGAAGTGGAGATAAATACCTTAAGAAATCAAAATATATAGGAAAAGAGCTGCCAAAAAACATTGAAGAGATTGAAAAAAAATTTTCAGAAGAAGTTAAGATGGAAAAAGAAGAGATACCAAAAGAGATAAGAGAGCTGGCTGAAACATTGCATCCTTATGAGAGAAAGATTCTTCCATTTCTTAAAGATAACAAATCATTAAAAGAGTTAGTAAAGGCCTCAAAAATGCAGGAAATAGAGGTTATGAGGGCATTGCAGTGGCTTGAGAACAAGAATATTCTTTCAATAAAAAAAGAGCTTAAAGAGGTTATAAGCCTGGGCAGTAATGGCAAGTTGTATCTGCAGAATGACTTGCCTGAAAAAAGATTTCTTAAGGCAATTAATGGAATAATTTCTGTTGACAAAATAAAGGAAAAAGCTGGCCTTGAAAAAGACGAGATAAACGTCTGCCTGGGACTGTTAAGAAGAAAAGCAGCAATAGAGATAATACCTGGAATGAAAATCAAGATAACTGATAATGGAAAAAAATTACTGCAAAAGCCAGGTTTTGAAGAGCTTTTCCTAAAGCAGCTGCCTCTTGAATCAAAAAACTTAACACAGGAGCAGAAGTATGCCTTTAATGAGTTAAAGAAAAGAAAAGGAATAATAAAAACAGATATTGTTACAGAAAGAAATATTGAACTAGCAGGGCTTTACAATGATCTGATAAAAGCAAAGATTTCATTTAAGAACATAATCGACGAGCTTTCTCCGGCAATAATAAAAGACAGCTCATGGAGAAACAAAAGCTTCAGGAGATATGACATAAAGATTAATGTTCCTTCTATCTCAGGAGGAAGAAGGCATTTTGTAAACGAGGCAGTTGAATACATAAAAAAAGTGTGGCTTGAGATGGGCTTTAAGGAGATGCAGGGCCCTTTATTGCAGACATCATTCTGGAATTTTGATGCATTATTTACAGCACAGGATCATCCTGCCAGGGAGATGCAGGACACTTTCTTTATCAAAAATCCTGAGAAAGGAAAGCTTCCTGAAAAAAGGTTTGTTGACGGAGTAAAAAATGCACATGAAAACGGCTTTAAAACAGGAAGCTTGGGCTGGCGCTATAAATGGAATCCAGAAACAGCAATGAAAAATGTTCTGAGAACGCATACAACTGTTTTGTCTGCAAGAACAATTGCTTCTCTGAAAAAAGATGACCTGCCTGCAAAATATTTTACAGTCGGAAAATGCTTCAGAAATGAGACAGTTGACTGGTGCCACTTGTTTGAATTATGCCAGGTTGAGGGAATTGTTGTTGACCCAGATGTTAATTTCAAAAATCTTGTCGGATATTTGACAGAGTTTTACAAAAAGCTCGGTTATGATAAAGTAAGGATAAGGCCAGGCTATTTTCCATACACAGAGATGAGCGCAGAAGTGGATGTTTTTCATCCTGTAAGAAAAGAGTGGGTTGAACTTGGGGGTTCTGGAATATTCAGGCCAGAGGTTGTAAAGCCATTATTAGGAATTGAGGTTCCTGTCCTGGCATGGGGCTTGGGAATGGAAAGGGCAATCTCAATGTATTACAATATAAATGATATTCGCGATTTGTACAGAAATGATTTAAAGCAATTAAGGGAAATGAAAGCATGGTTGAAATAAAATGCCTACAATAACTTTAGACAAAAAGGATGTAATGAAACTTGTTGGAAAGGAAATCCCTGATGACAGGCTGAAAGACAGAATCTCAATGCTTGGAACTGACTTGGAAAAGGTTAGTGATTCTGAGATTATAGTAGAAATATTTCCCAACAGGCCTGATTTATTGTCTGAAGAGGGCTTTGCAAGGGCATTATCATCTTTTATTGGGGTTAAGACAGGATTAAGAAAATATGATGTCAAGAAATCTTTGTTTAAGGTTAAGGTTGAAAAGTCTGTTGAAAATGTGAGGCCTTTCATAAGATGCGCTGTTCTTAAAAATGTTAATCTTAGTGATGAGGCAATAAAGAGTTTAATGCAGCTGCAGGAAAAACTGCACTTAACACATGGAAGAAAAAGAAGAAAAGTTGCAATAGGTGTTCATGACTTTGATGTTATAAAATTTCCATTGGTTTACAAAGCTGTAAAACCAGATTTAATATCCTTTGTTCCATTAGGCATGACAGCTGAGATGAATCTTGCTCAGATCCTGTCAAAACATCCAAAGGGAAGGGATTATGCATTCTGCTTGGATGGGCTTGAAAAATATCCTGTGATAATTGATGCAAAAAATGATGTTGTCTCTTTTCCGCCGATTATCAATGGGATTGTAACACAGGTCAGAGAAGAAACAAAAAATCTTTTTGTTGACGTGACTGGAACTGATGTCAATGCAGTTACACAAGCTTTGAATATTTTGGTTGCAAGCTTAGCAGATAGGGGAGCAGAGATTTATTCTCTTGATGTCGGCGGGATTGTTAGCCCTGATTTAATCCCGAGAAAAATGAAAGTTGAGTTAAGTTATGTTAATAAGCTATTGGGGCTTAGTTTAAAGCAAAAAGAATTTGAGGAACTGCTCTCAAAAATGGGCCTTGGCTATGATAAGGAAGTATTGATTCCTGCTTACCGTGGTGATATAATCCATCCGGTTGATGTTGTTGAAGCAGCTGCAATTGCATACGGCTATGAAAATTTTCAGCCAGAGATACCAAACCTTGTTACAATCGCAGAGGAAAATCCATTTGAAAAATTCAAGAGTAAGATAGCTGAACTTCTTGTTGGTCTTGGAATGATTGAGACAAATACTTATCATATAACCAATAAAGAAAGTTTGAATAAAAAAATGAATCTTGAGCTTAGCTGTGTTGAGCTTTCAAATGCGCTTACAACTGATTATGATGTCTTGAGGTCATGGATAACTCCAAGTTTAATGGATGTTTTAAGGAACAACAGAAACAGGGAATTTCCCCAGAAAATATTTGAGATGGGAATATGCTTTAAAGAAAACAATGAAACAGAGACCGGAGTTGAAGAATTCACAAGGCTGGCTGTTTTAATCTCACATACAAAAGCAAACTTCACAGAAATAAAACAAATGCTTGATTATTTGTTTAATATTCTTTGCCTGGAATACAAAACTGAAGATACAGAACATACAAGCTTTATCAGGGGAAGGGTTGGCCGTGTTGTTGTTGATGGAAAGAAGCTGGCCTACATAGGAGAACTATCGCCAGAGGTCATAACAAACTGGGAATTGGAGATGCCAGTTGCAGCCCTTGAATTAAACTTAACAGAGCTTTTTGAATTAATTCTTAAACAAAAAACCTTATAAATAATAAGTATTATTTTAATTAAAGAGGTGATATTATGGCAAAAGTTAAAGAAAGGTGTTGTGGAGGATTTCCAACATTTGCAGTTATTTTGCTTGTGGTTGGAATAATATGGCTTTTGAATGATTTGAATGTAATCATGGTGAATATTCCATGGGTGCCAATGGTTTTAATAATCGTTGCAATTGGAATGATTTACAACAAATTTAAAAAAGCTTAGGCAAAAATAAATGGATGCTTCCCAAATCTGGATACCTTTGTTTATTACTTTTCTTGCAGGCATATCCACAGGAATAGGAAGCCTCATTTCCCTTTTTATCAAAAAGTTTAAAGACAGTTACCTTCACTTTTTTCTTGGATTATCAGCGGGCGTAATGATTTATGTCTCTTTTGCAGAACTTCTTCCTGAGGCAGTTGAAAACCTTGGGTTTATTCTTGGAAATGCAGGATTCTTTATAGGGATTTTTTTTATTTTATTTATTGATTTTAAAATTCCTCATGAGTATATAGAAGAGCATGTCAGTAAGAATGTATGCAAGAGAGAGCGCAGGCTCATGAAGGCAGGTGTTTTTACTGCTGTGGGAATTGCAATACACAACTTTCCCGAAGGAATTGCTGTGTTTATGAGTTCTTTAAGTGACTTATCCTTAGGAATTCCATTAGCTGTTGCAATAGCAATACATAATATTCCGGAAGGCATAGCAGTTGCAATGCCTATTTATTATGCAACAAAAGACAGGAAAAAGGCCTTTAAATTTTCGCTTCTTTCAGGCCTTGCAGAGCCATTAGGAGCTTTGATTGGAATCTTAATACTGCTTCCTTTTTTAACGCCGCAGATATTGTTTTTCTTTTTGGCATTTGTTGCAGGCATAATGGTTTTCATAAGCTTTGATGAATTGTTGCCAATATGCTTTAAGGAAGATAGTAGTCATGTGCCAATCCTTGGTTTAATAACAGGAATGCTTATCATGGCTTCAAGTTTATATCTTCTTTAGAAATCATGTTCCTTTTCATATTCTTTAAAATATCTTTCTCTTAGCTGATTTATTTCCTTCATAATAGGAATATTAACTCCTTTTTCTTCAAGAATATCAAGCCGTTCTCCAACCCATGTAATCCATACATCCTGTCTGCTTTTTTTGATTTGATTTTTTAATTCATTAAGAATAATTTCCCATTTTATTCCTCTCTTTGCGAGACTAATGCAGTCTTCTAAGTCACCTTCTCTTTCAGTCATTGTTTTGAATAGGAAAATATCCTCATTGGAGCAAAAATTTAGTTTAATTTTTTCAAGATCAATAAAGGTAATTGCTCTTTCCATCATCCCATTTGAAATAGAAAATCTTCCGCAAATTTCTTTCTGGAACAGATCAATCCTAAAGTCATCCCTTATGAATATCTGGTTTAAGTTCATATTCTTATATTCAATATTGGGAATTTTTACTGTGAAGTTTATAGAATTTAATGCGTTTTTTAAAATCATAAATTCTTCTTTTGTTTCTATAACTAAATCTATATCTTTTGTTGCTGGTTTTAATCCCTGCTGTAGCAACACTGCTCCACCTATCACAAAGATTTTTACTTTCTTTCTTAATGAAGCATCTATCTCTTTAAACAATTTCTCTATCTGCTTAAATTCTGATATCATACATATCTGCCCTTTCTTTTATTTCCTGAAGTGTTGGATAATTTGAAAATTTATTGCCTTTCAAAATTAAGTTTAGTCTATCAATTATAGGATGTTTTACTAATAGCTCTTTTTTGAATTTAAGGTAAAACAATGAAATAAATATTAAGTATCTTACTGTTTTTTCTTTTTCAGCTATATCTAATGAATGCATAAAAATAATCTTTTTTGATAATTTTCTTTTAGGGAGGGTGTAATAGTTTGTTGTAAGGAACAATTTTATCCCAAAATTTTCAAAACAGGAGAATGCAGTTAGAGTTGCATTTATCTTGCTTTTATTTGCAAAAACTAATTCTTTGTCTGTTTTTTTGTATATTATTGAATTTGCAGGAATTTTTTTATCAATGGTTTCTAAAAACTTGTTGTATTCTTCAAGAAATTCTTTTAGTTTATCCCATACTTTTATATTTAAAACATAATTTTTCTTTTCTTTTCTTACTATGCTCATATTGTAGAATTGCTTCATCTTTTGATAAATAACGCTCTTTTTAAGATTTATTTCTTTTGCGATTTGCTTAATGTTTTTTGGACTTAATATTGCAACAAGTATCTTAATTCCATTTCCTGATAACACTTTTATAAGGTTAGGATGTTGTGATAATAAATTTAATAAAAAAGCATTATGTGTTGTTTTTTTTGCTGTTATTATCCCTCTTGATACTTCTATAAACCCCTTTTCTATAAGATTTTTGCTTGTTCTGTATATTTGCTTATCACTTTTTTTTATAGCATGGGCTATTTCAGTAATTTTTGTATTTCCGCTTGCAATCTGCTCAAGCACCCTTAATTCAGGTTTTGATAAGTTCATATTTCCACAAAAACATTACTTATTTATATACTTTTCGTATTTATATGGAATTATTTACTTAATCAGCTATTTTTCAGTTAAACTTATACACTCCTTTTATTACCGAAAGATTTAAATAGTAAAGCTTACTTTACGTTAAGCATACTTTACATTTGAAGATGGAACTCAGGAAAAATAAATTGCAGGATTGCAGGAAAAAAGCTTATTTGAGCCAGGAAAAGCTTGCTGAAAAGGCAGGAGTCACAAGGCAGACAATAATTTCAATAGAAAGCAGCAGGTATGTGCCGTCTTTACAGCTGGCATTAAAGCTTGCAAAAATCTTCAAATGCAGAGTAGAGGACTTATTCAGCCTGTGAGGTGTTAAAATGGAAAAATCAAAAGGAACAATATTAAGGTATGGAATGTCAGTCTTATTTTTAGCTCTCGGAGTATTGTTTAATTCATTTAATGTAGGAAGCAGGAATTTTCTTAGCTTTGGCAGTGTTGGAAACTGGCTGATTTACATTGGATTTGTTTCTCTGATGATTGTAACAATAAGAACTTTAAGTAAAAAAGAAAGGAAAGCTGACGAAAGAAACTATTTTATTGCTGCAAAAGCAAACCGAATTACATTTATCATGATAATCTTGGCTGCATTTATCATCATGGTCTGTGACGGGATAAAAACAATAACTCTTTCATACCATATGTTCATGAGTTTTTTTGTATGCGGGATTATACTGGCTTATTTTGTCTCATACAAAATACTGGAGAAATACCATTAGGGTTATAGTTAAATTTATATAATATCTTATTCAGTAGAAAATAAAATGAAGAGAATAATGCCTCCAACCTATTTTATGTTTTTGCTTGCTTTGTCTGTTTTGCTTCATTTCTTTTTTCCTTTAGTTAGATTTTCTTATTTTCCTTACAATTATATAGGTATTTTGCTGATAATCTTTGGAATTTTTCTTAACCTTAAGGCAGACTCAATGTTCACAAAAAGCAGGACAACTGTTAAGCCATATTTAATACCAAGCTCTTTTCATGTTTCAGGCCCATTCAAAATAAGCAGGCATCCAATGTACTTGGGAATGTTCTTGATTTTGTTTGGAGCCGCATTAATCATGGGCTTTTTGACTGCTTTTGTACTTTCTTTTGTTTTTGTTGCATTAATGGAAATTCTTTTTATCCCACAAGAAGAGAAAAACATGGAAAAGGCCTTTGGAAAGAAATATTTGGAATACAAAAAAAGAGTGAGATGCTGGATATAATCCTGATAAGAAGGTTAGAAATTTCATATAACATATGCTGTTTATGAAGTTTGCTGAGTGAGTGTAGCGTTTGAGTTTAAGCGTAAAATATAAATACTTATTAAAAATACAGCATATTGATATAAAAAACGCAGAAGTCAAAATGAACGAGATAGAAAAATATAATAAAATAATTAGTGAAAACAATCACCAAAATCAAAATAAAAAAACACAAAATCCAAAAAAATTTCTTTTTGTGACTATTGATAACCTTATAGCAAATATTGCTTGGCGTATTAAAATAGAGGGTCATCAGGTCAAGTATTATGTAAAGAATCCTGATGACAAGGAAGTTGGGATGGGTTTTGTTGATATGATAGAAGACTGGAAAAAAGAGGTAGACTGGGCCGATATTATTGTTTTTGATGATGTGTTAGGTCAAGGAGCAAAAGCAAAGGAACTGAGAGATAAAGGAAAGTTAGTTGTAGGCGGAACTCCTTATACTGACAGGCTTGAGGATGATAGAAATTTTGGGCAAGAGGAATTAAAAAAACTGGGTATAAACATACTTCCTTCAAGGATATTCACAAGTTTTGAAGAAGCAATTCAATTTGTTAAAGAAAATCCTGATAGGTATGTGCTAAAACCTTGCGGTGAGGCCGCCAATATCAAAGGACTCCTTTTTATAGGGGAGGAAAAGGATGGCAGGGATGTTATACAAGTACTTGGAGATTATCACAAGGCTTGGTCAAAGAAGATTCCTTCATTTCAATTGCAAAAATGGATATTTGGTGTAGAAATTGCTGTTGGAGCTTTCTTTAACGGAAAATCGTTTATATATCCAATTAATGTAAATTTTGAACATAAGAAGCTTTTTCCAGGGGACTTAGGACCTTCAACAGGAGAAATGGGAACATCAATGTTCTGGTCTTGTCCGAATAAGTTGTTTAATATGACTTTGAAAAAAATGGAACCTAAACTTGCAGAAGAAGGGTATATTGGTTATATTGATTTAAATTGTATTGTCAATAGTAGGGGCATTTATCCTCTTGAATTTACAAGCAGATTTGGATATCCTTGCATATTTATACAAGAGGAGGGTATGTTAAGTCCCATAGGTGATTTTTTGTACGGGCTTGCTCAAGGGAATTCACCTAATTTAAAAGTAAAATCAGGATTCCAAATAGGCATTAGAATTGTTGTGCCTCCCTTCCCATTTACAGATAAAGAAACTTTTGAAGTAAAATCCAAAGACTCTATAATATACTTTAAAAAACCTACTGAGGGAGTGCATATTGAAGATGTTAAATTAGTAAATGATGAGTGGGTGGTTACTGGAACTTCAGGAGTCGTATTAGTTGTATGCGGATGCGGACAAACTATGCAGCAAGCAAGACATCAGGCTTACCAAAGGATTAAGAATATATCTATTCCCCATATGTATTATAGAGATGATATCGGAGAAAGCTGGTCTGAAGATAGTGATAAATTACATACATGGGGATATTTAATAGAACAATAAATAATAAAGTAATCCTAATCCCTGGTTTCTATCAAATTTTATGAGAGGATTTGCAATCTATGCCAAAGATTCTAAAAGCTTTAGTTATTCATATTTCTAACTAATTTCCTTAGAAGAATATTAATAACCCATGGATGCAGCCTAAGGGATTCTGGCTTAAACTGGATAAGCATATATTTGCCTTCTTTAATGTTTTTTCTTATATAATCATTTAGGTTATTTTCATCAAAGTTTTCTTTGCTTATCAGGTTTGCATAAGTATTAAAATAAATGCCAATTATATGCGCATCAGGATTTGAAACAAGCGGAATATTGTATTTTTCTGACCATTTCTCTGCTTTTTTATTGTAAAAATAGCAGGCAGGAAACAGGTATTGAGCCATTAATCTCTATGCCATCAAGAATATCTGCATATTTTTTTATATTTTCTTCCCCCATACCCCCCAGTATAAGAACTGCTGGATGTGGAGCCATAATCAGGGCACCCTGCTCCTTAAGCTCATTAATAATATTTTCTAATGGCTGGTAGCTGTCTGGCTTATTAGCATAACCAATTCCCAAAACTTCAACACCCTCCTGCGCCATTATTTCTGATGCTTTTAATAAATAAACAATATCTTTTTTATTGTCATTATCATTATCAAATGAGTCAATAATCTTTAATGTATAATTATTAACTTTTTCTAAATCAAAATTAAAACCTGATTCTTTATCAGCACAGGACTCAAGAATATTAAAAAAATTATTGTTATTGTGGTCACTAACAGCAATAATAGAATAATCCTCTTTAAAGGAATCATTAATCAACTCATCAATAGTTTTTATCCCATCAGAATAAACAGTATGCATATGAAAAGAAGAGATATTATATTTTTGAGTAATCTCAGCCTTGTTTTTAATAAATTCCTCCTGTTTTTCTTTATTATAAACATCACTTCTAGCTACAAACCCTGTGTAGATTATTCCTGCAATTATTGTTCCTGCAACAACATTCCTGATATACCTTATTATCTTGTTTTTCATAGAAACCAATGATTTGATTTTATACTAGTTTAGCGGTTACCTCTCCATATACCTGGTTTAGTTATAAGATGCTTTTTATTATGTTCCATTAACTCATAGGGCTTTTTTTTTGTGTGAACCTCTCCATTAACTGAATACCATATCCCCCCATCTTCTTCATCTTCCCATTCCCTTGGTTGGGCTATCCATCTGTCAGATGTTGCTATGTCATAACCTTTTTCAATAGCATCCTTTGCAGTTTCACGAACACATCCCATTGCATTTATTCCCATAAGATAAAGCTTTTTTATATTTTTATCCTGTAATTTAAGGTTTAAGTTTGTTTGATCAAATGCACTGTCTTTAGGTTTTTCAATTAAATCTTTATTCTGAAGCTTATCAACAATCCAGGATATTTCTTCACTAATATCCCCACAATCCTTAAATTTGACAACAATAGTGTATATGCCCTCCTGAATAGAGTATTCTAACATTTCTCTTTGGTATCTAATTATTCTTTTCTTATCCTTGTTATGTATATCCTCCAGAAACTCTTCTTGCATGTCTATCAAGAGAAAAGCAATATCCTTTTCAGCACTTATTCTTTCATGCAGCTTACTGTAATCCCTAACATTTAGGATTGACTCATCAATGTAAAAATTACCCCTGTATTTTACCTTATATCTCTCAGGGCATTTAAACCTTAAGACTTCTTTATTATTAGTTAGATGATTATTAGCAATATTCTTTTTGATTTTATTTGATAGCTTACCCAGAATATTTTTAATGCCCCTATTTATATGAGTTGAAGTCATTTTTATCTTAAAATATAATACAGGGTATTTAAATCTTACTATTTAATCTACTTAAAAGTAGTAAAGATAGTATAATCCAAATATAAATTTTAATTTTAGATGATTCGGCCAAGACCTAAGCAAACAAAAGCCTTTAAATACTAATATTTCTTTTTCTTTTTTATGGAAGAGCAAATTCTCATAGATAAGGAAACACTTAAGGCAATTGCCGTAGATACAAGGCTTAACATACTTAAGCTTCTTTCAAAAAAGAAATACACTCTTTCAGATATTTCTGAAATCCTTGGTTTTGGAAACTCAACAGTAAAAGAGCATCTTGATATTTTGTCAAAAGCCGGATTAATAAAAAAAGAGGATACAGAAAGGAAATGGAAGTATTATTCCCTTACATTTAAGGGAAAAATGCTGATAGAGCCAAGGGAGATAAAAGTTCTTTTTGCATTTATAACAACCTTGATTGCAGCTATTGGAATAGCTTTTGTCTTTGCAAAAAATTTCCTAGTGAAAGAAGCACAGACTTTTGCTGCAGAAGCACCAAGGGCATTAGTGCCAAATCTTATGGAAGCAGCAAAGGATGTAAACGGAGAAATTGTTCAGGCTGTAGAAGAGACAGTAATCACAGGAACCCAGATATCTTCTTATAATCTGTCAATAATAATGTTTGTAGTGCTTTTGGTTTTAATTGCACTGAGCGCATTCTTTTTTGGAATGCTTCTGAAGAAACCGCAATTAATAATAACAAAAGGAGGTAATAAAAAATGAGAAAAGAAATAATCTTAATATCAATAATAACACTGCTTTTCATAGCAGGATGCACAGCAGAAAAACCAATTGGCGGAGATAAAGATGAGCATGGGTGCCTTATTGCCGCAGGATATAGCTGGTGTGAGTCAAAGCAGAAATGCTTAAGAACATGGGAAGAAGGATGTCCATCTGAGCAAGAATTTGCCTGCGAAACTGATGATGACTGCATTCCATTGCCATCTGACTGCCATCCAATGCTCTGCATAAACAAAGTGTATGAACTAGCATATGAAAGACCAGAAGTATGCACTGAGCTTTTTGCATTGGAAGCAGCATACAATCCGGAAGATTGCGGCTGTGTTGAAAGCAAATGTGTTAACAAAAACCTCGGCAGAGGCTTTGAAGAAGAGGGAATGACTTTTGAAGAGGCAAAAATAATAGCAGAAGAAAGCGAGTGCACTGAAAAAGGGACTTTAACAGATAGTTCTTTTTACAACAATTACACAAGAACATGGTGGATTGACCTTGATATGAAAGAAGAGTTTAAGCTTGATTACTGCAACCCTGCATGTGTTGTAAGTGAGGAAACAAAAACAGCAGAAATAAACTGGAGATGCACTGGAGCTAAAATATAAAAAAAGTTAACAACTTAAAGAAGAATCAACTGCTCTAACAACATCATCAATGTTGTATGGCTTATTAATTTGTTTAAATCCTGCTTTTTGAACTGATTCTCTTATTTTTCCTTCAATTTCTTCATCAGCTAATACAATCACAGGTGCCTGAGCAAGCTTTAGACAGCCAATACCCTCATCTTT
>PCYE01000001.1 GCA_002762865.1 Candidatus Woesearchaeota archaeon CG10_big_fil_rev_8_21_14_0_10_33_12
AAGTAATTACAAAAAAACCAAAGTTTTATATATAATAGATTTATCCTCTCTTGTTGGAGAAAAGGAAAGACGAAGGCAAAAAAGAATTGTTTTCTCTATGAAAAATTTATTGGGGCGATGCGTATTGGCAAAGAAAATTAAACCTGTTCTGCCAAGTTTAAGAGAGAAAAAAAGATATTTGGTATTTGAGATTATCTCTAAAAAGGACATAAAATCTTTTTCAGAAGTTTCAAGCCTTATTTGGCAGTCTTCACTTAGCTTTTTAGGTGAGATTGAGACAGCAAAAGCAGGGATTTGGGTTTTGCCAGACAAATGGAACCAAAAAAAACAAATGGGCATGATAAAAGTAAACAATAAATATGTTGATAAGCTAAAAACAGTATTAGCACTAATAAAAAGTTTTAAAAAACAGCAGATATTTGTAAAAAGTGTTGGTGTTTCAGGAATGATAAACAAGGCAGATAAAAAATATCTTGCTATGTAATAATAAATAAATATGGGGTGTTAAAATGGAACAAATGCAGCATCAAATGATGGGTTATGACAGGTCAATCGCAATGTTCAGCCCAGACGGCAGACTATTGCAGGTTGAGTATGCAAAGAAAACAGTCAGGCAGGGCTCAACTGCTGTTGGAATTGTATGCAAGGATGGTATTTTACTGGTTACAGATAAAAGAATAGTTGATCCATTGGTTGTGTCAGATGCAATAGAAAAAATATTCAAGGTTGACGAGCACATTGTGGCAACAGCTGCCGGAATATTGTCTGATGCAAGAGTGCTGATTGAGATGGCACAGCTAAAGGCACAGCAGCATAAGGTAACTTATGACAGCCCAATAGACACATTAACTGTTGTAAAGGACATCTGCAACCTAAAGCAGATATGCACGCAGCAGGCAGGGCTAAGGCCTTTTGGCGTTTCAATTCTTGTAGCAGGCATTGACAATGGAACCCCAAAGCTTTTTGAGACAGACCCAACAGGAATTTTCTTCCAGTACAAGGCAACAGCTATTGGTGAGAAAGAGCCGGAAATAGAAGAAATATTGCATAAAAAATATAAAGATTCAATAACCATTGATGAAGCATTTAAGCTTATAGTTTCTACTTTTTGCAAGGTTTTGGGCAAGGAATTTAATGCAAGCAGAATAGATGCTGCTTATATAAAAACAGATGAAAAAAAATTCAGGAAGATGACAACAGATCAGATAGAAAAAATATTTAATGAATATAAATCAAAGAAATAAGGTGTTTTTAAAATGGCTCAAGGACAACAAACATATGACAGGGAAAGATTCTCAATTAATCTTGCAAAATTAAAAAAAGGAGGGGAGAACTTTGAAGTTGTCATAAATTCAGATAATGCAATAGCATTCAAGCAGGGAAAAGATATAGCCATAGAAGATGTAATCACAAATGAAAAGATATTTAGTGATGCAAAAAATGGATTGCTTGCATCTGAAAAATTAATGCAGCAGTTATTTAACACAATAGATGTCAAGGAAGTTGCAAAAATCATAATAAAAGAGGGTGAGATACAGCTAACAGCGGAGTACAAGCAAAAGTTAAGAGATGAAAAGAAAAAGAGAATAGTTAATTTTATACATACAAATGGGGTTGACCCTAGAACAAGTCTTCCACATCCAATAACAAGAATAGAGAATGCATTTGAAGAGGCAAAAATACATATTGATGAATTTAAACCGCAGGAAAAGCAAATAGATGAAATATTAAAAAAATTAAGGGTAATTTTGCCAATAAAGTTTGAGATTGACGAGATTGAAATAAAAATTCCTGCAACTCATGCTGCAAAAATGTATTCTGTGGTTAAGAGTTTTGCAAAAATTCTTAAAGACGAATGGCTTAATGATGGCTCATGGAAATGTATTGTTGAAATGCCTGCTGGTTTAAAACAGGATTTCTTTGATAAATTAAACAGTATGACTCATGGTGAGATTGAAACAAAAATATTAAAGACAAAATAAACAATAAGGTGAAAAAATGGGAAAATTATTAGTAGAAGACAAAACAATAGTAACCCCTGGTGAAGAGCTTGCAGAAGGAATGGACTTCCTGCCTGCTGAGGGAACATTCAGGGACAAAGATAAAATAATATCTTCAGGACTTGGATTAGTGAATATCAATGGAAGAGTTATAAAAACAATTCCAGTTGCTGGGAGATATGCTCCAAAAAAAGGAGATGTAATCATTGCAAAGGTTACAAACATATTAATGAGTGGCTGGATCCTTGATATAGATTCTGCTTATTCTGCAGTGCTTTCAGTTAAAGAAGCCAAGGATTTTATAAGAAGAGATGCAGATTTAACCAAATATTATAATATTGGTGATTATATTGTTACAGATGTAGTAATGGTTACGTCACAGAGACTGGTTGATGCATCAATGAAAGGCCCTGGAATGAGAAAGCTTATTGGAGGAAGAATCATAAAAGTTAATACCCATAAAGTTCCAAGGATTATAGGAAAAAAGGGCTCAATGGTTAGCATGATAAAAAATGCAACAGGTTGCAACATACTTGTTGGACAGAACGGCCTGGTATGGATTAATGGCTCACCTGAAAATGAGATTATTGTTGTTAAAACAATAAAAAAGATAGAGCAAGAAGCCCATATAGGGGGTTTGACTGACAGGATTAAAACATTTTTAGAGAAAGAAACCAATAAAAAAATTAATATTGAAAAGGTGGAATAAATGAGTTACACTAAAAGAAATGATGGAAGAAAATTTGATGAAACAAGGGCTATTGAGGCAAAAGCAGGTGTTATAAAAAGGGCTGATGGCTCTGCTTACTTTAAGATAGGAAAAACTGTAGCATATGCTGCTGTTTATGGTCCAAGGGAAATACATCCAAAATTCCTGCAAAATCCAAAAAATGGAAAATTAAGATGTTTCTATAATATGATGCCTTTTTCTTCAATTGGGGAAAGGGTAAGGCCTGGCGCAAACAGGCGTGCAAAGGAAATAGCAATGGTAACAGAAAAGGCACTATTGCCTGTTGTGGACATTAGTAAGTCTCCAAATTCAGTGATTGATGTGTTCATTGAATTACCACAAACAGATGCCGGAACAAGATGTGCAGGGATATGCGCAGCATCAATGGCCCTGGCAGATGCTGGAATTTCAATGAATGGAATGGTAGCAGCAGTTTCGATTGGCAGAGTTGATGACAAGCTTGTTGTTGACCTTGACTATAGTGAGGAAAGCTATGAAGACGGAACAGTAGCAGACATCCCAATTGCTGTAGTTTCAAGAACCGAAGAAATATCCCTATTACAGATGGATGGAGAGCTTTCAAGAGATGACTTAAAAAAAGCTATTGAAATGGCAAAAAAAGCCTGCAGCAAAATAGATAAGATACAAAGAGATGCTTTGAAAAAGAAATATGAGGTTAAAAATGGATAAGGAACAAACTAATCATATTCTAAATTTTCTTGAAAAAGGAATAAGATTTGATGGAAGAAAATTAGATGAATACAGGCAAATAAAGGTTGAAAAGGGATTCTCAGAAAATGCTGAGGGTTCTGCAAGAGTGACTATTGGAGATACAATAGTTTTTGCTGGTGTTAAATTAAGTGTTGGGGAACCATATCCTGACACACCCAATGAAGGAACAATGATGATTAATGCAGAACTTATGCCTTTATCAAATCCTGATTTTGAGCCAGGTCCGCCAGCAATACAGGCTATAGAGCTTGCAAGGGTTGTTGATAGGGGTATTAGGGAATCAGGCACTATTGATACAAAAAAACTCTGTATCAAGAAAGAGGAGAAGGTATGGTCTATCCTAATAGATATATGCACTGTCAATGATGATGGAAACCTTTTTGATGCATCTGCGCTTGCAGTTCTAGCTGCATTGCAGGACACAAAGATGCCTTCATATAATGGCAAGATCGTTGATTATAAGAAGAAGACAAAGGACACCTTGCCCTTAAACCTAAAAAAGATTCCTACAAGCTGCACAGTAAGCAAGATAGGAAATCATTTTATTGTAGACCCAGTTCATGAAGAAGAAGAAAAAGTTGAAGCAAGATTAACAGTTGAAGTTGAGGAGGACGGCACTTTATGTGCTTTACAGAAGGGCGGTGATAAACCACTTACGGCAGAAGATATTGATAATATGGTAGGTATTGGAATAGAAAAATCAAAAGAATTAAGAAAATTTTTGTAGGTGAAAATTATGACTGCTAAGGAATCAAATGAAGAAATACAATACACAAAGTATGAAAGAGCCAGGATGATTGGCGGAAGAGCATTGCAGATTGCAATGGGAGCTCCATTCCTCATAAAGCTTAGCAAAGAGGATCTTGAAAATATTCACTTTAATCCTATTGAGATAGCTAAACTGGAGTTTGAGAAAGGTATTTTGCCTATCACTGTCAAGAGGCCTCTGCCTGAAAAGAAAAAATAGTTCTTTTTTGTTTTAATTTGGGTACTTATCTGAACTCTTTGCCAAAAACTCATTTTCTATCTTATAGTAGTAACTAAACCAAAAGATTTATATACTAATTCTAATTTGTTTATAGAAATAACATATCACTCTATATATTTTATAGAGGTATGGAGGTTATAAAAATGTACGAAGGAAACAAAGGAAATGTCCAAATTAAAATTGAGCCTGGAACTTTGGAAAAATATGAGATAGTTAAATCAGAGTTTAACGTTAAGAAAAACGCAAAACTTAGTATTGATCTTAAAGTACCATATGTAATTAAGGTATCAGGAACTAAAGACGGAATTGCAACATACAACTTGAACAAAGAAGGAACATTTGCAAATAATACTGCACAAGTCAGCAAAGTAGGTTTTTTTAGTGCACTTAAAGCACTGATTGATGCATATGCACACAAAACCATAGATGGAGGAATAACAAGAAAAAACGTTGATGAAATAGGAAAAGGCGTTGATAACTACAATAATATGGTTGAAAATCTTGATAAAGTTAAAGGAAAAACAGTAGTCATGCTTGACAGAAAAACAGAAATTGGAATAGACGATCTTTCAGACGAAGAAAAATCTAAGTTAGAACTTATCGTGAAATAAAGATAGTTCTTTTTTTTAATTTTTAAATATAGGAAAGAAGATAGAGTTTTTAAGAATGAAAAAAGAGATAGAAATCTATAATGGGAGTATTGAAGAGAAAACAACAAAGGAAGTAAGATATATTGCTAAATGTCCTTCGATTGAAGGTAAAATAGAACAGCCAGTTAAGTACATAATATCAGGAGTACATAACGATAACCTTCATGTAAAAGGAGGAAACGGAGAACAAGTAGACATAAGTGGTAAGTTATCATATAAGTTTTCATATTCAACACCATATTTCTTTGAGAAGCTTAAACTTATATTTTCGCTTGTAACCCATCTTTTTGACCAAAAGTATTGGAGTACTAATGTATGCAAGCTTAACTATATAAAACCAGAGCAGATTAAAAAAGTCAGAGAAAAAGTTAATGAATACAATGCAATGGTTATGGAATATGCAAAGATTGATGGCAAAGAGATAACAGAGGAAAAAGTAGAAGTAATTGAGGCAACACCTGAAAACCTAGCCATGCTAATCCAGAAAATAGAAGAAAACAAAGCACAAAAGCAAAAAACTGATTAAGCTTTTTCTTTTTTGATATAAAACGAAATCTTTAAATACCTAAAAGAAAGCTGTTTTATTAATGGATAAAGGTATTCAGGAAGCAAAAAAAGAGGTTGAGAGAGATAATTTTTCTGATGAAATAAAACTTCAATTGGAAGAAAAAGGTCATCTTACTTCTGATATTGAAAATGCAATTAGTACTTATTCCAAAAAAGTAAAATTTAATAAAAGAAGCTTTGAGTCAAAAGAAGTTAAAAGGATTTTCTGGAAAGAATTATTTGACAGGATTGGCTATGGATTCAGCTCCCAGCAGTTCATAAATATACTCTTTTTCCAGACAGGTGCATCTTATTTTGTCATAGGGGCAATTAATGGATTGAGGGTTATTCTTAGTGTTTTAATAACCTCTTTTTTAGGTGAATACTCAAAAATCAGAAAAATAAGTAAAAGATTTATTGGAACAACAGGAATACTTTTTGGCCTTTGCTTTATCTTTATGGCAATTGCAAGACTTTTTCACTCTGTACCATTATTTGCTCTTGCCCTTCTTATTGGCAGCATAGGTGCTGTTTCATATGGTGACCTCTACCAAAGTATATTTAGAAATGCGCTTAAAAAAGAGAGAATTCATTTTCTGAGAAATATAGCCCAGTATGGACTAATAATTACAGGGATAAGCATTATTATAGCCAGTCTTTTAATGGATAAATTCCCGGCAACAGGCACACCAGTATCCTTGTTTGGCCTTGAATTCAGAATTTTTGGTTATTTAATTGCATTTGAAATTGCAGCAATATCATTTATTGTATCAGGTTATGTTTTATCTTTTATAAAAGAAAAACAGATAAAAATTATTGAAAAAAGAAGCCCATTAACCCAACTAAAGATACAGCTTGAGAGCTTAAAAGACAGTCTTCCTGTTTTTATTAAAAATAAAGCTATAGTTGTTTTGGTTATTGCAAGTATTATCACAGGATTTGTTCAGACACTAGGCAACTCATATTATGGAATTTATATATATGAAACATTTAAATATAGTTATTTTGGGGGTTTTATGAATGTTGGTATAGTCTTTTTGATAGCAATATTAACCTCATTCTTTGCACCATTTATTGTAAAGCAGAATTCAAAAGAGTATGGAAAATTCCCTATGCTTGTCTTTGGTACATTATTGATGGCAATCATGCCACTTACATATTACTATAATCCAAACCTTGTATCTATCTCAATGGGAACTCTTCTTGGTGTTATTGGTGCTGCTATCACTGGTGTAGCACATGGTCTCTTAACAGCAGACCTTATGTCAGAAAAGGAAAGGAAAGTATACTTTTCAGAGTATAGCTTCTTAATTATTATTCCATACCTAATTATAATGCCAATTGGAGCCTATGCTGCACAGGCATATGGCCTGAGAACCTTATTTTTACTCTTGGGTTTAATCCTAACATTAATTGTTGTTCCATTATACTTTTTAATAATAATCTTACATAATAAAAAGGAAAAGATTTAAATAACAAAGAGGTGTTGATTAGGAACATGTTAAAAGCATTCAAAAATAAAAAAGCAGTTTCGCCTTTGATTGCAACTATACTATTAATAGCATTTGCTGTTGCATTAGGTGCAGTTGTTATGAGCTGGGGCATGAATGTAAAACCATTGATAGAAAAGCCGGACATAGAAAAATGCTCTGATGTTAGTTTGGAAGTTCAAAAAATTAAAGATATTCCCCAAGCCTTTTATGGTGGTAGTGGTCCAGGTGGCCTTATCAAATTTACAATAGCAAATACCGGAAGCTATGATATTGATGGAATAATTTTATGGATTATTGGAGAAGAAGACACATACATAATTGACTTAAAGCAATCATCAATAAAAGTTGGTTATCCACTAATTAAAGAGATTCAATATAATTTTAATGTATATGGGGAAGTAAAAAAACTAAAATTTATACCAAAAATTAAAATAGATGATTTGGTGGTTACATGTGCAAAGAGTTCATTGGAAGAAGAAAGGATAAGTCCTGTTAGTTAAAATTTAATTACTAAATAATATTCTACAAATGTTTGGATAATAAAGATGTTAAAAACAGGAAAATTGGTTTCTTCAAAACAAATGATTCAGTTTAATTATCTGAGAAAAAATAGATTCAATTTTCTTATTGTTACTTTAATCTTAATATTTATCTTTATAAAAGTGTATAGCATTCATTTTAACTACAGCTACCCCATGCACCTAGACGAATACCATCATATTGCACAATCAGTACAAATAATAGAAGAAAAAGGTTTTGTTTCAACAAACCCCTATTTTGCTGAGCCAATAAGGCATGAAGACCTAGAACCAGGGTTTCATATACTCCTATCTGAGCTGTTTTTGCTGACAGGCATAGATCCTGTAAAACATTATGGGTTTTTGCCAGCATTTTTTGCATGCTTATCAGCCTTTATGTTATTTGTTTTTGTTAATAAAATAACAGGCAATTTCTGGACAGGGATCTTCGCCATGCTATTTTTTGCAAGCTTAAAAAGCAGTGTTAATATACTTGGAATAAACTTTCTTACACCTTTGACAGCATGTATTCCATTAGTTTATCTTTTCTTATTAATGTTTATAGAAGCTTTATCTGATATTGACTTAAGGAAACTATTGATTTCTATTATTCTTTCTGCTATCTTAGTGCTAATATACCCTCTTTGTGGAACACTCATCATGCCAGTTGCCTTTTTATATCTCTTATTTAATCCAAAAACAATGAAAGGTTTTTACCTAAAAATAATAAACTCCTTTGCAATGGAAAAGTTAAAGGCCAATAGGTTATTTTATGCTAAAACAACTGTTTTAATAATTGGGATAGGGATGTTTATTATAATTGTCTCTTTATACTTTTGGAATTATATTCTCCTTTTAAGCAACAAGACAAATATAATAAATTTATTAATATTTAGGGAGGGTTGGGGAAAGGTAGAGATAAAATATTTTATCCCTTATCTGTATGGGATTACAGCAACTGTCCTGGCATCAATAGGCATAATTGTTTCCTTTAAGCAAAAAAAATACAGAATGATTGCCTTTTTTGTATTTATTATGCTCGTCTTAATAAGCATGTTTAATAAATACAAGTTTACTGTCCTTTCTCCATATCAAAGGACACTCTATTTTACAATGCTAACTTTGGTTCCTTTATCTGCCATTGGCCTAACCTTTATCTTAGGCTACTTAAATAAGCTAATAAAGATATGCCTGCAAAAAAATGTTGCTCAAAAGATTATAATAACTGTTTTTGTTGTTATTATATTTATAAGTGTTTTTTCAGACAATTATAGTTTAATTGATGAAAAAAAGATATATCGCAGCGTTATCATTAATGAGGAAGATTATAAAACAATCAAATGGTTAGAAAAAAACTATGGTTCATACAATACAGTTTTGGCTCCAGCTTTCATATCCTCAACCATTTATCCAATAAGCAAAAATTATGTTGTTTCAATACTATCTGGTCAGTTAGGGGGTGGAAACTTAAATGCTACTATCAGTTTTTTTAAGGTAGTATGTAATGAAAAAAAGAAGATTATTGAAGAAAATGGGGTAAATCTTGTATTCTCAAGAGAAAGGATAGATTGTAGTGGGCTAAAAGAAGTTTATAACAACAAAAATTTTATTTATGAGGTTTTAATTTAAATTAAAAAAATGCAAAAACTCGCTAAAGAAAGGTTTAAATAATACTACCTGTTTTTCTTTCTTAACTAGTTTTATGGGGGTGTTTAAAATTAGAATTTTAGTAACTGGAGGAGCTGGATTGATTGGCTCCCACGCTGCAGAATATTATGCAAAGAAGGGGGAAGAGGTAATTATTCTAGATAATCTGATGAGATCCAAGCTTTTTGGATCAGATAAGAAAAGTGTAGAATATAACTGGAATTACCTTGCAAAATACTCAAATATCACCAGAATCAAAGGAGATGTAAGAAATGAGGAAGATATATTAAAAGCTATTAAGGAAGGTGTTGATGCAGTAATTCACACAGCTGGCCAGCCAGGAGTTCCTTTATCAGTCAGAATACCAAAAGAGGATTTTAGCATTAATGCATTTGGAACATTGAATGTTCTTGAATGTATAAGGCAAAATTGCTCTGATGCAGCATTTGTTTACTGCTCAACAAATAAGGTTTATGGAGAAAACGTTGATAAAATTCCTTTAGAGGAAAAGGAAACAAGATATATTTTTAATGGTGTTGAAGGAGTTAAAGAAAAAATGCCTATTGACCATACAGGGCACACGCCTTATGGCGCAAGCAAATATGTTGGAGATTTATATACTCAGGAATATGCTAAGATTTATGGAATGAAAACATGCTGTTTTAGGATGTCATGCATTTATGGAAGGAGACAGTTTGGTTTTGAAGACCAGGGGTGGGTTGCATGGTTTGTAATTGCCTCTTTGCTAAATAAGCCAATAAATATATTTGGCAATGGAAAGCAGGTTAGAGATATGCTGTTTGCAGATGATGTTGTAAGAGCATATGATTTATTCATTAAAAGCAAGCTAAAGCATGAGGTTTTTAACATTGGTGGCGGACCAGAAAATACTATCTCTTTGCTTGAATTTCTGGATATTCTAAAAGAAAAGACTGGAAATGAGATAAATATAACCTTCAAGGATTGGAGGCCATCTGACCAGAAGGTCTATATTTCAGATATTAGTAAAGTAAAGGAAAAGCTTGGCTGGGAGCCAAAAATAAGCGTAAGGCAGGGAATACAGTCCTTGATGGACTGGGCAAAGGAAAATAAGGATTTGTTTAAATAACTGGGTAATTAAATATGAGAAAAAGATTTTTTAAATTTTTAATTCTTATTTTTCTTTTCTTTCTTACTTTAACAATCAATTTATACTTATTGGCCTGGGAAAAAATACATAAGTTTCATATATTTCCTGGATCATAAAAGAATAAAGTAAAAAGAAAATGAACAAAAAGAAGAGAAAAATAAAGAAGAAGAATTTGGCTATTTTTTTATTAGCCATAAGTATAATATTTTTAGTTATCCTATTTAATCAATCCGGAAAGAATTTTAATAATGGGTTTTCTTTTGATGAAGCTAGTGAAGATTATAAATGCCCTGATTGTAATGTGATACTTATCACAGTAGATGCATTGAGGCCTGATCATTTGGGTTGTTATGGCTATGAAAGAAATACTTCCCCTAATATTGACAGGTTTGCTAAAGAAGAGGGATATTTATTTACCCAAGCAATTAGCCAAGCTACATGGACATGGCCATCAGTACATTCATTAATGACCTCTATGTATCCTTCTACTAATAAAGTGTATTTTTTTGATGAATTTCTATCAACCCCTGAAATTGCTCTGCCTTACATTCTTAAAAAAAATGGTTATACAACTGCATTTATGAGTGAAAATCAGGGACTTGGTGCATTAGAAGATAGCCTAGATGGAAATTTTAATACTCTTAAGATTTGTAATGGAACTGAAGTGCTAACAAATTATTCATTAATTTGGATTAAAAATAACAAAAATAAAAAATTTTTTATTTGGTTGCATTACATGGGAACTCATGAAAGCTTTTTAGGTTTTCCAGAAGATAAAAGAAGTGGTGAAGAGTTGAATCAAGAAGAAGTAGATTATTACACACTTAAATATGACAATGCTATAAGTGAAGTAGACAATCAATTTTTTATTCTTATAAAAACATTAAAGGAATTAAATTTGTATAATAACACAATTATAATCATTAGTGCCGACCATGGAGAGGAGATGGGAGAGCATTCATGGTACTTTAACCATGGTGGGCCACTTTGGGATTCTTTAATAAAGGTTCCTTTAATTTTTTATTATCCAAAATTATCATACAAGAGCAAGCTAATTCCTTCTCAGGTTCAACTTATTGATATAGCACCAACAATATGTGATATATTAAAAATTAAAAAACCAGAAACATTTGAAGGCAATAGTTTTTTATCCTTAATAATAGAAAAGGAAACTCATTTCCTTTATGCTTTTAGTGAACATTGGCAAACAATAGGAGAGTTTTTTAGTTCAAATGAAGTTCTGCATTCCCAATTCTCAATAAGGTCTACAGATTGGAAATTAATTGTTACTATAAGAAATAATGAAAGTGGATACCAACTCTATAATTTAAAAAAAGATCCACAAGAATTAAATAATCTTGCGGACATAGAAAAAGATCAATTTAAATTAATGAAGGAAAAAATAGAAGAGTGGATGTCTCGTGAAAAAGAAAATATTAGCTCTTTAACAAAACCTCTTGATGAGGAAACAAAGGAAAAATTAAGAAGCTTAGGATATTTACAATGAGGTAAAAATGAACATCTTAATGATACATCCTCATGATATTTATTCCAGCCTAGAGCCATGGACAGTGAGGATTACTTCAATTGCGCAGGAGTTTGTAAAGAAAGGCCACAAAGTTAAATTGGTTTATTTTCCCTTGCCAGCTAATGAGGGGGGAAAGATAAGATGCAAGGAATTCAAGGAATTTGAAGCAATTCCATTCAACAGGGGAAAATGGTCTTTTCTTAAGAGTATAGTAAGAATGTGTAAGTTAGCTAAAGATGCTGATATAATCCACTTCCAGAAGTGCTTTGCAATTGCTTCTTTGCCAGCTTTGTTTGCAGCTTATTTAAGAAACAAGCCAATCCACTATGATTGGGATGATTGGGAATTGAAAATATATGAGTTTGGCCCTCCATCAAAAATTGTTGGTTTTTATCTAAATATAATGGAAACATTTATTCCAAGATTAGTTGACACATTATCTGTATCAAGTGAAAATATAAAAAGATTAGCTCTAAAAAGAGGAGCAAAAAACAATAGAACAGTTGAGGCCCATGTCTGTGCAGATCTTAAAAAATTTAATCCAAGGATTAATGGCAAAGACATAAAAAAGAAGTATGGTATAAATTCTCCAATCGTACTTTATCTTGGTCAGCTGCATGGAGGGCAATATGCAGAGCTTTTACTAAGAGCAATAAAAATTATAGTTGCTAAAAAGCCAAATACATTTTTTATGATTGTGGGCAGTGGAGCTGATTTAATAAGATTAAAGGATTTAGCAAAAGAACTGAGAGTTGATGATAAAGTAATATTCACTGGTGCGATTAAATATAATCTTGTTCCAAAGTATATAGCTGCAGCAGATGTTGCTGTTGCATGTTTTGAGGATAATGATATAACAAGGTCAAAAAGCCCATTGAAGATAGTTGAGTATATGGCCTCAGGCAAAGCTATTGTTGCAAGCAATGTTGGGGAAGTTCCAACAATGCTTGATGATTGTGGCATATTGACAGAGCCAGGAAATGTTTACTCACTTGCAAAAGGAATAATAAGATTTCTTGAAGATGAAAAGCTAAGAAAGGAATGTGAAAGAAAGGCAAGAAAAAGAGCTGAGAAAGAGTATAAATGGGAAGTAACTGCAAATAACCTTTTAAGGGCTTATGAGATGACAATTAAGAATTTTTAGAGAGTTTCTTGTGGTTATATAATAGAGAGACTATTGCTATTTTAATCTTCATTTGTTTATTTTAATTTATTCCCTTTATATATTGCCAACAGTATACAAATCTATTTAAATATTTTGATAGTAACCCTTTATTGTACTTAAAGGGGGTTTATTTATAAATGAGGGTTTTACTGGCAAATCCGCCATGGATTGTTAATGGAATAAAAGGAGTTAGGGCTGGAAGCAGGTGGCCCCACCTAAAGATACCAGAAGAGGAATATTATATGCCTTTTCCATTCTTCTTGGCCTATTCTGCATCTCTCCTTAAAAAAAACAAGATTGATGTTCTGCTTGTAGATGCTGTTGCAGAGGGTATAAAGGATACTAAATTTTTAGATAAAATCAAGAATTACAAGCCAAATATTGTCTTGCTTGAGATATCAACACCATCTTTAGAGATAGATTTAGGACGGGCAAGAAAGATTAAAGAATTTAATAAGTCCATAAAGATTGCTCTTGCCGGGTTAGATATGAGTATAAGAAACCCAAAATTCTTAGAAAAAAACAAATTTATTGATTTTGTTCTTGTTGCCGAATATGAATTTACATTACTTGGGCTTGTTAATTGCCTTAAAAACAAAGATAAGCTAAGCAAGGTTCCTGGATTGATTTATAGGGATAAAGGAAGAATTATTATAAACAAAAATAGGCCATTAGGGGATATTAACAAATTGCCTTGGCCCTTAAGGGAACAGTTGCCAATGCACAAGTACCATGATTGTCCTGGAGGGATACCCCAGCCAAGCATTCAGGTGCTTGCATCAAGGGGCTGCCCATACCATTGCATCTTTTGTGCTTGGCCACAGATAATGTATCACGGAAGCAATTACAGGGTAAGAGATCCTATTGATGTTGTTGATGAGATGGAATTCTTAGTAAGGAAGAAAGGTTTTAAATCAGTTTATTTTGATGATGATACCTTTAATATAGGAAAAGAAAGAATTCTAAAGATATGTGACAAAATTAAAAAAAGAAAACTAAAAGTGCCTTGGGCAATAATGGCAAGGGCTGACTTAATGGATAAAGAGCTTCTTGATGAAATGAAATCAGCAGGGCTTTATGCAGTAAAATATGGCATTGAATCAGCAGTACAAAAACTCGTTGACAATGCAAACAAAGACCTTAATTTAAAAAAAGCAGAAGAGATGATAGAATACACAAACAAAATTGGCATAAAAACACATCTTACTTTCATGTTCGGCCTTCCTGGAGAAACACATGAAACAATACAAAAAACAATAGATTTTGCTTTAAGGATGAATCCAGAATCAGTGCAGTTTTCAATAACAACTCCTTTCCCAGGAACAAGCTATTATAAGGACCTTAATAAAAGAGGTATGCTTCTCTCAAAAAAATGGTCAGATTATGATGGCAATTTTAGAAGTGTTATTAAAACAAGAGAATTAAGTGCAAAAGATTTGGAGAATGCCGTTAGAATTGCTTATAATACATGGGCAGAGCATCGGCAAAAGAGGATTAAAGACAAGAAAAGTTCTTTAATTGTATTAAAGAAATGCCTAGATGAACATGGATTAGAGTATACAACCAAAAAAATTGTGTTTAAAATTTTTAAAAAAAAAGATATAAATAAAAAAAAGCAGGAACAAAAAAGGATTCCAAAGAAAAACCTTATTCTTAAAAATTTTTATGATAACAGATTGGACCTTATTGGTGTTGTTGACGGAAAGCATGCTTTTACATTTCCAAATCTTGTACAAATAGACTTAACAAATAATTGCAACAATAGCTGCATTGGATGTTGGTGCAATTCGCCCCTTCTAAAAGAAAAGAAAATTTCTAGAAAAGAGAAAGAAGAAACTCTGCCCTACACCAGAGTAATAAGCCTGATTAATGAATTAAAGAAACATGGAACTAATGAAATTTATTTAGGTGGAGGAGGAGAACCATTTATGCATCCAAATATAATGAAGATTGTAGAGCATATCAAAAAAGAAGGTTTGGTATGCCATATTAACACAAATTTTACATTAATTAATGAAGAGATTGTAAAAAAGCTTGTTGAGTTAAAAATTGATCATATTGCAGTCAGCCTCTGGGCAGGTGATGCTGATACTTATGTAAAAACACATCCAAACCAAACAAAAAAAACATTTTATCAAATAGAAAAAATTCTTAAGCTTATAAAAGAAATAAAGCATGAACAAGGAAAAGAAAAGCCATTAATCAAAATTTATAATGTTATTTCTAACTTAAATTACAAAAACATAGAGAAAATGGCAG
>PCYE01000037.1:0-11944 GCA_002762865.1 Candidatus Woesearchaeota archaeon CG10_big_fil_rev_8_21_14_0_10_33_12
CACGAGATAAGAAGAAAGCTTTACAAGCGCGGCTCAAGTTATGAGACAACCATACCCATGCCGCTGCTCTTTGCGCTTGATAAAAATAAAAAGTATGATGTTATTTTCCAGTTTGAGCCAAAACAAAATATCTGGATTATAAAATTTGAAGAAACAAAGAAGAGGTAATCATGAAGAAAAAACTAAAGGAGATAGTTGACAACTTAGAGCATGAGGATTTAATAAAACTGCAAAAAGACATTGAGGAAGAAGGGGGAATGCATGTAAAAAAGCTTGTTAGTGAGAAGATACAGCAGCTTGAAGATAATGAAAAAGTAATATGTGCTGTATGTGGAAAGCCAATAAACCCCTATTACACAGAGCATTACAAACTGATATTTGGCCCAAGGGATTTCAGAAAAAAAGCATCTTTTTGCGCTCTTGACTGCATGGAATATTTTTTGAAAAATTTAAGGGACTCAAAAACAATAAAAGAGTAACTCGCGCATATAAAAATTTAAAAACAAACCCAGATTCACTTTTGAACATGGCAGAATATTTGTATGATACAAAAATCCCAAAAGAAAGAATTGCTGTGCTTATAGGAAAGGATGGCATCACCAAGAAACATATAGAGTCAGCCACCAAGATAAAGCTAAAGATAGACTCAAAAGAAGGAGATGTTTTTTTAGAAGGGGAAAATGCATTAGGGCTTTACAGTGCAAGAGAGGTTGTAAAGGCAATCGGGAGAGGATTTAACCCTGATATAGCACTGCTTTTATTAAAACCAGATTACATGTTTGAAATGATTAACACGCTGGATTATGTTAAATCAAAGAACCATATGATAAGGCTGAAAGGAAGGGTTATTGGAGCAGAAGGGCAATCAAGAAAAACAATAGAGAGCCTTACAGAAACATATATTTCAGTTTATGGCAAGACAATAGGCATAATCGGCTTTTCAGAGAATGTTACTATAGCAAAAAAAGCTGTTGAATCATTGTTAAGCGGAAGCCCTCACTCAAGTGTTTACAAATGGCTGGAAAAAAGAAGAAGCGATATGAAAAGAAAAGATTTAGAGATAAAATGATAAAACAAACAGAGCTTAGTGACTTAACCGAAATAAATCCAGAACTTGTTGAAATACCAAAAAAAACCAAAGCGCATGAGATGGCAAAAAAGCAGAGGGAAATATCTGTTGCCGAGTTTTTTAGCCGTAACAGGCATCTTCTTGGCTTTGACAACAAGAGGAAAGCATTATTGACAACAATAAAAGAAGCTGTTGACAATTCTCTTGATGCCTGCGAGGAAGCAAGAATTTTGCCTGAGGTTAATATACAAGCCATAGACATGGGAAATGACCGCTTTAGGATTATTGTTGAAGATAACGGCCCAGGAATAATAAAAAGCCAGATTCCAAAAATATTTGCAAAATTACTGTACGGAAGCAAGTTCTTTAAGCTAAGCCAGAGCAGGGGGCAGCAGGGCATCGGGATATCAGCATCGGTTATGTATGGCCAGCTGACAACTGGGCGCCCGGCAAAAATAACATCAAAAATCTCACCTAATGAGCCAGCGCATTATTATGAGTTGCATATAGACACGCACAAAAACAAGCCGCAGATTTTAAAGGAAGAAATTGTTGAGTGGAGCAAAGATCATGGAACAAAGGTTGAGGTTGATATTGAGGCATCTTATCTTAAAGGCAGCCAGGGTGTTGACGAATACATAAAGCAGACAGCAATAATAAACCCCCATGTTACAATAATTTATACAAATCCAAAAGCAGAGCAAATTATATTCACAAGGGCAACTGATCAACTGCCAAAAGAGCCAAAGGACATAAAGCCGCATCCATATGGTGTTGAGATTGGCAGGATGATAAAAATGCTTAATCTAACTGAATCAAGAACCTTGCAAAGCTTTCTTACAAATGAATTTTCAAGGGTTGGCTCTGGAACTGCAAAGCAAATCTGCGAAAATGCTGCCTTACTGCCTAATACAAAGCCAGGCAAGCTCTCAATGGAAATGACAGAAAAGCTTGTTGAGGGAATAAAAAAAACAAAAATAATCTCTCCGCCAACAGACTGCATTTCCCCGATTGGCCAGGAATTAGTTGAAAAGGGGCTAAGAAAAGAAATAAATGCAGAGTTTTACTGCTCTGTTACAAGGCCGCCAAGTGTCTACAGCGGAAATCCTTTTGTGATTGAGGTTGGAATTGCATATGGCGGAAACCAGCCGGCTGATAAACCAGCAACATTACTCAGGTTTGCAAACAGGGTTCCTTTATTGTACCAGCAGGGAGCTGGTGCAATGTTTAAGTCAGTTGTATCAACAGCATGGAGAAACTATGGACTGCAGCAAAGCAACGGATCTTTGCCTATTGGGCCGTTGACCATCCTTGTCCATATTGCTTCTGTCTGGGTTCCTTTCACATCAGAAAGCAAGGAGGCAATTGCGCATTATCCTGAAATAACAAAAGAAATAAAGCTTGCAATGCAGGAGGCTGGAAGAAAACTTGGCTCTTATGTAAACAAGAAAAAAAAAGTTGGCTTCGAGCTGAAGAAAAGAGGTTATATTGAAAAATATATCTCTCATGTGGGAGAGGCATTAAAAGAACTTATTGGCTTAAAGGATGATGAAGAGAAGAAAGTTGAGGTATTGCTAAAAGAGATTTTAGAGAAGCACAGGGGCAAGGTTGAATCAATGGAATTTGATAAAGAAAAGAACTCAGACTTTGATGAAGAGCTTGCATTAAATCGCGAGGAAGAAGGTGAGTACAGTGAATAATAATGTTTCTTCAAAAATAAAAGAGCTTGCTTCTGAAATTTATAAAAAGATTTTAAGCAAAAAGCAGCCGGATTTAACAGTGCCATTGCGTTCATTAAGCAATGTTGGGTACAATGACAAGGAAGGTTATTTCAAGCTTCTCGGAAAGACAAAAACAAGGACATTAACTGCTTCTACAATAAAAACATTTGCGCAAACACTAAGGATGATGATATTGTCAAAACAACTGGTTGAAAGTGATGACCTTGCAACAAAAAGAGAGATATACTATGTAAGCAAGAACTGGGGCGATGCCCGCTTTAAGGAGCAGCCGGAATCAGACACTGTCATGGATGATGTTGAGGCAATGATGATGGTAAACAGGGAAGCTCTTGGATTTATCCCTGAGGAAAAAGGGGGAGCTGTTTCCGGAAAGCTTATTGTTATTGACCAGGATCCAGATACAAAAAAAGAAATTAAGATAGACTGCACAAAAATGGGCTCTGGGGCATATGCCATACCTAACTCTGTAGAGAATTTAGGTTTTGAAACAAATGCTGATTTTATACTTGCAATTGAGACAGCAGGTATGCACCAGAGATTAGTAAAACACCAATATTGGAAAAAGGCAAACTGCATTTTAATCAGCATGGGTGGTGTTCCGACAAGGGCATGCAGGCGTTTTATAAGAAGATTAAGCGATGAAAAGAAATTGCCTGTTTATGTTTTTACTGACTGCGACTTTTATGGATTCATGAATATTTACAGAACACTGAAAGTAGGGAGTGGAAATGCTGCCCACATCAATCAATATTTTTGTGTGCCAAATGCCCAGTTTATTGGCCTAACCCCACAGGATATAATAGACTATAAACTGCCAACTCATCCATTAAAAGAGGTTGATGTGAAAAGGGGCAAGGACGCACTTAAGAATGACCCTTTTGTTCATCATTACAAGGAATGGCAGAAGGCCATAAAGCAGCTGAATGACATGAAAGTCAGGGCAGAGCAGCAGGCCTTGGCAGTTGGCGGCCTTAACTTTGTCATGGAAAAATACCTGCCGGACAAATTAAGAAACCACAAGACATGGCTGCCTTAAAAATAATAACCTTAAAAATTAATGAATGGTTTAGAATATTTTGTAGCTAATTCTTGTAATTTTTTGTCTTCTTTATCGAATCTTTCTTTATTTGATTCATAATCATATTTTCTTACAAGTAATTCAGACAATCCATTCATCTTAAATTCTGAACCATTTTTTCTGATTCTATCAACAAGACCATCTCCATCTAAATCTTGAGAAAGTTGAGAATCAAATAATCTATGCCCAAAACCAGGATATTCTTTTACATCTTGGGAACCATCAGCATATTTTATATATTCAACATGCCCACTTAATCCTATTGCGCGAGATTCCATATAATAAGCAGGTTTATTTATTGTCCTATTATTGAAATGTATATTGATTCCTCTTGCTAGTCCAAGCAAAGCTAAAGTAACTCCTACATAAAGTCCAATCATCTTAAGTGTATCTTTCATTACATTTGTTCTAATAAGGTGTAGTTTATAAACTTTTCGTTTTATAACTACTATTAAGTTAAAAATATATATACTTTATATTTAACCTCATTACCTTGTTCTTTAATAATGTTATATTTGTTAAATTTTTTTGAATCTTATTGTCTGAAATATATGACATATTAAATCAAAATTTTTCTATGTGCACAATTAACTAAGATTTATACATTATGTGTACATACAACAAAACTATAACCTTTAGACTCTTGTTATGGATATATTACACCAAAGATTTCCAATTCTTTTTGTAATACTGAAACTTTTTGTTGAATTCGTCTTTGGAAGTGAGTTCTACATTCAAGGATTTGAGTTTTTTCTTAAGTAATTTAGATTCTTTTTCTTTGGTTTCTTCAGAACACATCTTCTCAAGTTCTATAATATAGCCATATCCTTTAGTAAAATCCAAACAAGCAGTGATATTCTCCCATTTAAACTCAAATCTTTTCCTGAACCATTTTATTTCAATATTATAACCTAAGGCAAGAAATAATTTTTCTAAATTCTCAAATTCACTTCTATCAAATTTAATTTCTATTTCTTCCCTAAAATCATCGTGAATCTTTCCCTTTTTCATCCAGACTTTAGAAAAAAAGTTATTTCTTTGTATTCTTAAATCTTCATCACAATCAAAATAAAAAGTCTCTTGATAATCTTCTTTGCTTAATTGAGCATTCTGCTTAAAGAAATTTAATAATTCTTCAAATTGTTCTTTTGAAATAAAGCTTCTAACTTCTGTTTCAATATTCATACTATCAAAGAAAGTTTGATTATTAATAAAACTTTAGATTTTTGAGTGTTTTTGTTCTTTAACAATCTTATGGCACTCAAATATTATTTCTTTTTTTGAATCTTATTGTCTAAATATGAAGCAATAATTGCTGCAGCTGTGAACAGTACTGCAAACTCACAATAAACAGAAGGAAAAATAACCTTAAACGCAGGAAAAATAATAAAAAGAACCACTGCTGGAAGAAGTGTTATCAGAGTAGCTGCAAAAATTATAGCATATGATTTTCTTTTTAACTGATCTTTTTCCTTGTTAAAGCTCTTCAATAAAAAATAACAAAAAAGCAAAATAAACCCAAAATAATAGAGCCCATAAATATATGTAAATAATGAGTTAAACAGGTCTTTAATGACTATCACAAAAAAAGTGGTGCATGTGCTTTCAATAATAAATCCTGGCTTGAAAAGAGCCATTAAAGAGAAGATTACAGGCATCATATAAATGGTTATATAGTTACACTTTCTGTTGGTCAGTTTCATAACAAAATGCAGCCCGACTGCCGGAAGGAAAGAATAGGTAACAAAACCCATTCTAGCCCAAAAGAAGGGATAATTGCTTGTGCACAGCATAAATTCTGTAAACTGATAAAAACCTAAAATATATATTAATAATGGGAAGAACCTGTTGATTAAGGATTTTCTGCAAAACATAAGAATTGCAGTAGCGACAACAAACTCAAGTATTGCCGTGGACAATGAAACAATCGGCGTGAAACACATATAAAATAACAACAACAACCCCTATATAATGTTTTGGTTATAAGAGAGTTAGCTTAAAATTTATCTTTAATATATCCAAGAACTTCTATGTCATGGTCAACAATTTTCAATAGCTTTGTTTCATTAAGTAATACCCATTTCATACCTTGCCCTTCACATAGTTTTAATTTTTTAGAGGGATTATATTTCTCAACAAAGACATATTTTGTCCCATCATGATGTTTGCCTTTAAATTCCTGAACCATAATAAGTTTTGGATTCCCTAACTCATAATTTAGTTCTTCCTTTGTTTCTCTTCTTACAGCTTCTTCCGGTGTTTCACCTTCATCAATACCGCCCCCAAAAAATCCCCAATATCCTGGGAGTCTTTCAGCATCCTCTTTTCGATGTTGTAAAAGAATTCTTTTTTTATTATCATACAAAATTATTATAGCAACGTTTCTTATCATATTTTGAAATAATAAATCAAACTTTATAAGGGTTTTGTTGTAAGCCCCTATTCAAATGTTGTATAACTTTTATTAAGTGATTTATACTTTGCTTAATAGAAAGATTTATTAAAAAGTTGTTTTTCTGGTGTTATATGGCCAACAAGAAAAAAACACCCGTCTGCTGCAAAGGTTGTGCTAAATGGGAGGCCTTTGGTGACAAGTGCTGGGTGTATTGGGAAGGCAAGAAAGAATGCTCAATGCACTCTGAAAAAGAATAATTTTAATAAACTTTATAAATAAAACCCTTCTCTTTTGTTTTGTGGGCCTATAGCCTAGTCTGGTAATAGGTTATCTATTGGGCAAATAAGGCGACAGCCTTCTAAGCTGTAGATCGAGGGTTCGAAACAGCTGCTTGCTCAGCTGGCACGCAGGGCGGGCATTGAATTAAAAATTCAAGCCCACCGAGCTCGCTTCGCTCGCAAACAAATGTCGGAAGTCCCTCTAGGCCCGCCATGCAGAGGTAGCCAAGCGGCTAAGGCGAGCGGCTGCAACCCGCTTATTCCAGGGTTCGAGTCCCTGCCTCTGCTTTTTTACTTAAATAGGAGTTCTGATGGCACTGAAAAAAATCCTTATAAGGAAAGAGAAAAGGGAATTCATAGAAGACCTTCAAAAAGAGGTCAGAATAGCAAAGAAAAGAATATATTATGTTGAGGATTTGGAAAAAGATTTTCATACAAGCGAAGGAATAATCCCTAAAACCGAGCTTAAGAAAAAAGACGGGAGCATAATAAAAACAAAACAGGGCAAAGAATTAATCATGTTCTCACCATGCTTTATTGACCATTACAAAAGAATCCAAAGAAAAGCCCAGATAGTGCTGCTAAAGGATATCGGGCTAATAATCGCAGAAACAGGAATTAACAAGAACAGCACAGTTGTTGATGCAGGCTCTGGCTCAGGTGCTTTGTGCTGCTTTCTTGCAAACTATGTTAACAAGATATACACTTATGAAATAAGAGATGATTTTATTGATTTGGTCAAGGAAAATATAAATATGCTTGAACTGAAAAACATAGAGCTAAAAAAAAGCAATATTTATGAGGGAATCAAAGAAAAAAATATTGACCTGATAACATTAGACCTTCCTGAGCCATGGAAAGTCATAAAGCATGCTGAAAAGGCATTGAAGATTGGCGGTTTTCTTGTTTCATACTCAACTTCCATTCCCCAGACAGCAGACTTTGTTGACGAAGTAAGAAAAAGCGATAAATTTCTATTCCTGAAAACATCTGAGCTTATTGACAGGGAATGGAAAATAGATGGAAGAAGAATAAGGCCAAAGTCAGACGGAATAGGATTCTCAGGATTTATTACATTTGCAAGAAGAATCAGATGATATCTTTTGTTACAACTTCACCAGGAAGTGTTCCAAGGCCTGGCCAGATCTTTCTTCCGGGATAAATCAATGTTCCAATGCCTGTATTTACATTATCTCCAATAAAAGCGCCAAGCTTTCTTCTCTTTGAGTCAACCTTTTTTCCATTGACAATGGTTATGTTGTTTTTTGCATCATGCCTGTAATCTGCGCTTATTGTTCCTGCGCCGATATTAACATTTTCTCCAATCACAGAATGGCCTATGTAGCAGTTATGCTTTGCTGCAACACCTTCCATTAAAACAGAATCAACTATCTCTGCCCTTGTCCTTACCATATCCATTATTACTGTGTCTTTTCTTATGAAAGCATTTGGCCCGATTTCGCAGTCATTTCCAATATAAACAGGCCCCTCAATATATGTCCCTGATTTTATTAAAGTGCCCTTACCAACAAAAACATTGCCTTTTATTGTGACATTTGGCTCTATTTTTCCGTGTATCTGCATTTTCTTCATTTTCTCAACCATAAAAACATTTGCCTCAAGATAGTTCCATGGATATGTGATAGGAATCCAGTAATCTCTTACTTTTTCACAATGGATTTTTTCTTTTTTTGCAAGCTCTTTAAGGGCATCAGTTATTTCATATTCCCCTCTTTTTGTTTTCCTGGTTTTTTTCAAAATATCAAAAATCTTTCTGTCAAATACATAAAAGCCTGTGTTAGCAAGATTGCTTTTAGGATTTTCTGATTTTTCTACAATCTCCTTAACAAAACCATTTTTCAGATAAACAATCCCAAACCTTTCAGGATCATCAACCCCTTTTGCCAAAACACAATATTTATGCCTTAAGCAGTTTTTTATATCATTCCCTGAAAACAAGTCATCACCGTTCATTAAGATAAACTTGCCATTGACAAATTTTTCTGCCTGCATCAATGCATGGCCTGTCCCCAACTGCTCTTTTTGCTCAACATAAGTAATCCTGATGTTATTATACTTTTTTTTAATCTTGCTCATAATCATTTCTTTTTTATAGCCAACAATTATAATTGCCTCATCAACCAGGCCATTTAGCTGCTCAAGATTATGCTCAAGAATTGTTTTATTAATTATTTTTAGTAATGGCTTTGGCTTTGTAACAGTAAGCGGATAACATCTTACACCCTTTCCTGCAGCCATTATTACAGCTTTCATTTTTAACAAGCTCCTTTTTTTATTTCATCAGCTATTTCCTTGGCATATCTTCTTATTTCTTTTTTATTAATGCCTTCAGCCATTATTCTTGCAAGGTTCTGTGTTCCCGAATACCTTACAATAACACGGCCATTATTCTTTAATTTTTCCTTTGCTTTATTAATCTTTTCCATTACCCTGGGCATTTTTTCAAAATCAATCTTTTTCCTGACCTTGACATTAACCATAAGCTGCGGAAATTTTGTTATGCACTTTGCAAGCTCTGATAATTTTT
This sequence comes from Candidatus Woesearchaeota archaeon CG10_big_fil_rev_8_21_14_0_10_33_12, assembly GCA_002762865.1. Classification (GTDB taxonomy): domain Archaea; phylum Nanobdellota; class Nanobdellia; order Woesearchaeales; family CG1-02-33-12; genus CG1-02-33-12. The sequence continues at coordinate 9,111 of PCYE01000037.1, forward strand.
TTCCTGTTTTTTTCATAATCCTCAAGACCTGCAATGCTGATATTGTCCCATCGCCTGTTGTTGTATAATCCAGGAATACGATATGGCCTGACTGCTCGCCGCCGAAATTATATTTATGCTTCCTCATCTCCTCAACAACATACCTGTCGCCATTCATTACTCTTATAACTTTTCCATTAGCGTTCTTAATGGCCTTATCAAGCCCAAGGTTGCTGTATTCTGTTACAACTATTGTATTGTCTTTCAGCTTTTTATCTCTTATCAAATTAAGAGCGCATAAAGCCATTATCTGGTCTCCATCAACATCGTTTGCATTTTCATCAACCATTATAACCCGATCAGCATCTCCATCCAAGGCAATCCCGATATCTGCCCCATACTGCACAACAAATTTTTTCATCTGCTCTGGATAAAGAGCACCGCAATGGTCATTTATGTTAAGGCCGTTTGGCGTGTTATTTATTGTGACAACCTGGGCTCCAAGCTCTTCAAATATTAAAGGGCTTACTTTGTATGCAGCGCCATTTGCACAGTCAAGCACTATCTTTATGCCCTTTAAAGAGATATTATCAACAGAGCTTTTTGCAAATTCTATATACCTGCCCTGAGCGTCATCTATTCTTTTTGCCCTTCCAACAAGCTCACCAATAATATGATCTGTCTTTATCTCTGAAAATGCAATTTTTTCAATCTTTTCCTCTATCTCATCAGAAAGCTTGAATCCATTGCTGTCAAAGAATTTTATTCCATTATCCTCTGCTGGATTATGTGATGCAGATATTACAATTCCTGCATCTGCTGCAAATGATTTTGTAAGATGTGCTATTGCAGGAGTAGGCATTGGCCCAACCAAAAGAACGTCAACACCCATTGACAATATTCCGGATGTCAGTGCATTCTCTATCATGTAGCATGATATTCTTGTGTCTTTTCCAATAACTATCTTATGCCTTTTCTTTCCATTCATAAAAACAGCTGCTGCTGCTTTTCCTAATTTTAAGGCTGTCTCTGCATTCATCGGGTAAATGTTTGCCTTGCCCCTCACTCCGTCTGTTCCAAAAAGTTTTTTCATTTTTTCACCTATTTTACTGTTACTGACTTTGCAAGATTTCTTGGCTTGTCAGGATCACAGCCTCTTTTTACAGCAAGATAATATGCAAGGATTTGTATTGGGATAATGCTTATTATTGGCTCCATATTCTCAAGCAATGGTATTTTTATGAAGTAATCATACACATCATTGTTTTCAGAGTTGAACCCTATTATATATCCTCCTCTTGCTTTTATTTCCAGTGCATTATTTAAAATATCCTTTTTTGTTTCATCAGTTGAAACCACTATCACCGGAACACCTTTTTCAACTAATGCAAGTGTTCCGTGCTTTAGCTCTCCTCCGGCCAGGCCTTCTGCATGTATATAAGAGACCTCTTTTATCTTTAATGCCCCCTCTAATGCAGTTGGAAAACCAAGGCTTCTACCAATTAAAAATATATCTTTTTTATTCTTTAGCATCTCTGCAAGATTTTCTAATTTATTGAGGTTTTTGGATATTATCTCATCAACATAACTGGCTGCTTTTTTTATTAATCCTATTCCTTTTTCAAATTCACCTATTGAGGCATAAGCTAATAATGATAATATTGCAAGCTGGGAGGTATAGCTTTTTGTTGAGAGAACACTTACCTCTTGGCCGGCATTCATCATTATAACCTCATTAGAGAGCTTTGTAAGGCTTGAGCCAGGAACATTGACTATGGAGATTATTCTTGAATGCTTTTCCTTTGCAGCCCTAACAGCATCTAAAACATCAGCTGTTTCTCCTGACTGCGAGACAGCAACTACCAATGTGTTTTCTGTCAGGAAGTGCCTGTAGTTTCTGAACTCTGATGCAATAACAACATTAATATGTTTTTTAGCTATTTTTGAAAATAAATAAGATGCTGACAGGCATGCATGGTAGCTTGTTCCGCATGCAACAAAAAACACACCAAATGCATTTTCAATCTGGTTTGCAATTTCCTTAATAAAATCAGGATCTTGGTCAATTGCACGCTTTATTGACTCTTCCTGCTCGCTTATTTCCTTTATGATATAGTGCTGGAATTTGCCTTTTTTAGATTCCTTGAAATCTAAATTTATTGTTTCTGGCTCTTTTTTTATTTCCCTGTTATCCATAAAATTAATTATTTTTATCTTGTCATTTATTATAACCATTTCATTATCGTCTAAGCTTATTATCTGGTTTGTATGCTCTAAAAATGCAGGAACATCAGATGATATGAAAAATCCATCTTTGCTTATGCCTAAAACCATTGGGCTCATTCTTCTTGCTGCAGCAATATTTTCAGAATCCCTGCTTATTGCAGCTATAGCAAAGCTTCCCTCCAGCTTTTTTAATGTGTTTTTAACAGCATCTTCAAAATTATTGTTTTTCATGTTGTACTGAATCAGGTTAGGTATAACCTCTGTGTCTGTCTGGCTTATGAATTTATAGCCGTTTTTTATTAAGAATTCTTTTAACTCTGCGTAATTTTCTATGATTCCATTGTGGATAACAGCAATATTCTTGTTATTTGACAGGTGAGGATGTGCATTTTCTTCTGTAACACTGCCATGGGTTGCCCACCTTGTGTGGCCGATTGCAAAATGGCTTTTAGCTGGTAGCTTTTCCCTGAAATCCTCTATCCTTCCGGCTTTTTTTATTATCTTTATTTCTGAATCTTCCTTAAATGCAATCCCCCATGAGTCATAGCCACGGTATTCAAGCTTTTTGAGGCCATTAAACACTATCTCTGCTGCATTTCCATTTCCCTTGTAAGCAAATATTCCGCACA
>PCYE01000037.1:12046-27234 GCA_002762865.1 Candidatus Woesearchaeota archaeon CG10_big_fil_rev_8_21_14_0_10_33_12
AATCTAGCTTCTTTTAAATTGATTAAGCTATCATCTACAAAATAGCAATTTTGTGGTCTTGCTTTTGATTTTTCTATAAAGATTTTGTATAACTCCTCATTAGGTTTCCTTGTTTTATACTCCCCGCTAAAAACAATTATTGAGAAATATTTATCCAATTCAAATTTTTTCACCAGATAGTCTCCCCACTCTTTAGGAAAATTTGACAAAATTCCTAATAAGTATCCCTTTTTTTTGAGTGATTTAATGATACCTAACAGCTTTTTATCTATTTTTATCAAATTTAAGAATATCTCTTCAACTTCTTGTGGAACAGTTTTCCGGAACTTTTGTCGCGTAATATTTCCCAAAGAATAGTTAACATAAACTTTTTTCAGTGTTTTATAATCAATTTTATTACCTGTTTTATTCATGAGAGGTAAAAGTAATTTTCTTATAATATAACCTTCTTTGAATAAATTTCCCATTAAGTCAAAAACCACAACTTTCTTTGAAATTAGGCTCTTTCCTTTTATACCTAAGATTTTAATTAATTCTTTAAAATTATGAATAACAAAATCCGCACTATTCTTTTTCTGGAAAGTTCTGGAAAACAAAATAGAGGTTATTCCTAAATGTTTAGCCCCAAAAATATCCTTTTTGATTGAATCTCCAACCATAATGGTTTCTTTTGGCAAACAGTTTGCTTTTTCAAGAGCAAGTAAAAATATAGATTGGTGTGGCTTCTCTTTTCCAGCTTCTTCACTAGTTACTATAAAATCAATATATTTTGCAATCTTCAATTTTTTTAATTTTTTAATCTGAACCTGCGCAATTAAATCAGAAATAACTCCTATTCTTATGTTGTTTTCCTTTGCTAGCCTCAAAGTTTCCTTAACACCATAATAAAGTTTTAATTTTTTGTAGGTCACGTTCCAGAAGATGTCAGTTATATCATCTAAAACATCGGGCTCTAGAGTTAGGCCAAAGAGTTCAAATATGCGCTGAAAATATAAAAATCTATTATGCATCGAAGCAGTTCCGCTTAATTCTGAATGGATTTGTTCTCTTGCCTCTCGGTATATTTTAAAAAATAATTTTTTATTAATTAAAGGATATTTCTTATTTAAAAATTCATAACACTTAGATAAAGCAATGTTATATGATTCAGAAGCATTACATATAGTATCATCCATATCAACCAACAAAAGTTTTTTTGTCATAAGAGTCATTGCCTTTAATTAATTTAAAAATCTTTGTATTTTAATATATCTTTTGATATTAATAATAATCATCGCTAATACTCACTAATAATTATTAAACAAACTATTCAGTAAAATAAGGAAAGATTAATATAAACCCCTGCCTTATTATAGGGTATGAAAAAGGAGATAAGGGTTCTGGGAATTGATGACGGGCCTTTTGATAAGTTTAATGACAAGAAAACTATTGTAATAGGTGCAATCTACAGGGGCGGCTCTTTTATTGATGGTATTATCTCAACTTATGTCAAGGTTGATGGTAAGGATTCAACAAAAAAGCTTGTTAAAATGATAAACAAATGCAAGTTCAGGCCGCAGCTGCAGGCTATTATATTAGATGGAATAGCTGTTGGCGGCTTTAATGTAATTGATGTTGCTGATTTAAACAAGAAAACAGGAATTCCTGTGATTGTTGTGATGCGAGATTATCCTGATTTCAAAAAAATAGAAAAAGCATTGACAAAGCTTAATCATGCAGAAAAAATAAAGCTGTTGAAAAAAGCAGGCAAAGTACATCAGTTAGGCGATATATTTGTTCAGGTCATTGGCCTAACCTTAAAACAGGCAGAAGAAGTAATTGACATAACCTGCACTCATTCCCTGCTGCCAGAGCCATTAAGGGTTGCCCATTTGATTGCAGGCGGTGTTGTTGACGGGGAGTCAAGGGGAAGGGCATAATATTTAAGAATAATAAAACTTATTTTCCTTTTTCTGCCTGCTGTCCATCTGAGAGTTTAGCTTGTTGGCCCTTGGCCTATGTGATTCTGGATCCCTCCTGAAGGTCATATCAAGGCCTTTGAGGAACTTATTCATTCCCTGCTCCATTGTGAATGGGCCCTGGGCAATTCCATTAACAGCCGGAATGCCATCAAAAACAATAAGCTCTTCAGAAAGATAGTCAATAAACAGGATGTCATGGTCAACAACAAGCATTGCCTTATTTTGTGATTCAGCCATATCCTTTATAACCTTTGATACTGCTAATCTCTGCTCAACATCAAGATATGCAGACGGCTCATCCAGCAGGTATAAATCAGCTTCTTTTGAAAGGCATGCAGCAACAGAAACCCTTTGCAATTCACCGCCTGACAATTGGTTAATCTTTTTTAAGAGCAATGGCTTTATTTCAAGGGGCCTTATTATCTGCGTGCTGTAATCTGCAACAGCATCTTTTAAGACAGCTGCAACAATCTCCTCTGAATCTGTGTTAATGTACTGCGGCTTGTAGGAAACCCTGACCTTTTCTTTAATAGTTCCTTTATCAATCTTTAGAACTCCTGCAAGCATCTTGACAAATGATGTTTTTCCAATGGCATTTTCCCCCAGAATCCCAACCACTGTATTTTTGTAAATATTGCCCTGTTTTGCATCAAGCCTGAAATTGCCTAGCTTTTTTTCTATTTCTGTCCATCCTGTAAGGATATTTTTTTTAGACATTTTTGCAGGCGGCCTTTCCATAAACTTTATTGCATGATCCCTGAACCTTACATTTTCCTCTTTCAGATAGCCGGAAAGATAAACATTGATTCCTGCTTTTGCTGATTTTGGCTGCGAAACAACACCATAGCAGCCCTCTTTGCCGTACATCACATGAATCAGGTCAGCTATGTAATCCAGTATTGTTAAGTCATGCTCTACAACAAAAACAGCTGTTTCTTCGTCTGCCAGCTCTCTTATGAATTTGCTTACTATGATTCTCTGCTTTATGTCCAAGTAAGATGTTGGCTCATCAAAAACATAAAGATTTGCTTTTTTCAATACAGCTGCTGCAATAGCTACACGCTGGAGTTCTCCTCCGGAGATGTCTTTTATATTATTATCAAGTATTTTTTCTATACCAAGCTTTTCTGCAATTTGCTTAAGATTGTTTTTCTGGTCAACTTTCTTTAGCAGCTCAATTACTTTTCCGTCAAATTTTTTGGGGATAAAGTCAACTTCCTGGGGCTTGTAAGAGATTATTATTTTTTTGTCCCTCACTTTTTCAAAAAATGTCTGGGCTTCTGTTCCCTTGAAGAAGTCAATCAGCTCATTAATATCAAAACTTTTTTTAGACAAATCACCCATGTTTGGCTTTAAAATGCCAGCTATTACCTTTATTGCAGTTGACTTTCCGATTCCGTTCTGGCCAAGGATTCCAACAACCTTTCCAAATATTGGTATTGGCAGGTTATAAAGATGAAAGCCGTTTTTGCCATAGATATGAATTGGGTCTTTTTTCAGCTCTTGTGGTAAATTAATAATATGGATTGCCTCAAAAATGCATCTGTTTGAGCATATTCCGCAGCCCGTGCATAAAGATTCATCTATCACTGGCTTGCCATCTTCTCCAACTATGATGCATTCCTCTCCAGTCCTGTTCCTTGGGCAGAGTTTTATGCACAAGTTCTGGCACTTTAGAGGATTGCAGTGCTCTTTCCTGATAATAGCTATTCTTGTCATAATAAAAGAAGGTAGGCCAATTCCTTATTAAATTTTTGGGTTTTGACATTGCTTACTGTTAATTCCCTTATTAGAATTGATTTTTAGTGCAACATTCCAGAAGAGTTGACTGAGAGATTTAATATTAATTACAGAGTGGTGAAATAACCAAAAGATTTATAAATAACAGTTTATTATATGTTTGATGTGGATTAAAATGGTTGAAAAAGAAACCAAAAAATCAAATTGGACAGATAATTTTTCAGAATTTAAAAGCAAGGTTGAATCAACTTTTGGCAAATTAGAAACTCTTGCAAAAGAAGCTCCTGATGTATATGCACATATGGTTTTATCTCATGGATTTATAGAGTATGCAGGTGCGAGAATGCTCTCCGATGAGGTAAAGTGTAGAATAGTAAGAGAAAAAGGTTCTTTTATTCCACAAAATCCCTGTCATGATGGATTATATTGGCAATATTTGAAAGAGGAATATCTAACATGGGCAAGACAAAATCATCTTCCTGAACAATTACTAGAATCTGGTTGGGAAGAATATCGCAATGATTAAATTTTCTCTTTCTAGCGAACCCGCTTATTGAAACTAATATTAAAATTGCTGTTAAGTCCTCTGTTAGGGACCGAGATTTTGCAAAGCAAAATCAAGGGAATAATTTTTGGAGAGATTCTTTATTTTATAATAGTAACAATATAGAAACATTTAAATAGTTTAAATTCCTTCATTCAAATATGGGTAAAAAAATTATGCCTTTTGAAGTGGATGATAGACTAGTTGGCTGTATCACTGAATTAAATAGGGAACTGAGTAGATTGTCAATAAATGCAACAGATTCTTATGATTTTGAGGATATTCTAAATGAAGCAGTGCGTTCTCTTTATGAGGCACAACCAAATGGTCAAGAAAATTATGGTGAAGAAAACCCAAGGTTTGGTTCAGTATGGTTATGTAGGGCTAATGTAGGGTTATACGAGTCTGATAATACACAAGGACATGGAAATGCAAGTATTGAATTTACCCCATCAACACAATATAAAGCAAAGTGTAAATATATACAAATCCACATAGGTAATATAAATCTTAGAGAGAGATCTTATTTTTTAATGGTGAATAGAATATATGACAGTGATCGGATTCCTGAAGTTTTAATGAGGGATACAGAAAAAGTTATGGAATGTTTAGGTTTGACAAGAAAGCAAAAAGAATAATATTTCTAAGGCGTAGCCGAAGACTATTTTTATTGGAGGAATTAAAATGTCAAGAGTATGTCACGAATGTGGATATAATGTTGAAAATCCGTTTTATTCAGCAAGTGCAGTTTTAAGGGATACTGCAAATAATAGATTAGCTTTTTCTGATTTAGAAGTAAATTTATGTTATTCAGATTTTGAAAGAGTAAGAACAGATTTACATCCAAAAGCAAAAGAAATGGAAGCTGATTTAGGAATTGCGATTGATGGTGTTACAGGAGCTTGTGGTGGATTAACTGGAAGCGTTCAGATTTCTTCTGGTGTATATGACAGACATGGACAATATCAATTTCTTGATAGAAGTGTCGCAACACAAAAACTTCCAAAATCTGCGAGAGATTTATTTGCTAATCCAAGATGGCTTGAACCTACTGGAGATGGCGACTGGAAAAAAGTTCAGTGGGCAACTAAATTGTATAAACAATTGAGTAAAGAATAGAATATTTCTTTTTTATCAATTACCGAGACAAGCCCCTATTAATTAATTCTTCCGACGATTGAAACTAACGTTTATTAAACAAGCTTAAAACCTCTCAACACATCAAAACAAAGCCTCTTTTTAAGTAATATATTTTCTTTAATAAATTGCTTCAGTTTTGATTTAATCTGAGAAATTATCTTTTCGTAACCTTCATCATCCATCCCTTTAGGATCTTCAATATCCCAAAATTCCATCTTATTGCTATTAGATAAATATTCAGGAATTGTTTCTGGTTCAGCCATCACAATTATTTTGTCAAATTCTTGAACCATCTTTGGAGTTAATTGGATTTTGGTATTTTCTGCCACATCAATCCCTTCTTTTTTCATAAATCTAATAACTGGCTCTGCAAGGGGAATATCTTTTATTTTTTGATTTTTTTTCTCAACAATTTTAGTTCCTGCAGAAAATGCCTTTATTCTGGAATATTTAGTAAATAAAGCAGCTGCCATCTGGCTTCTTCCAACATTTCCTCTGCAAACAAAAAGAACCTTCATAGAAAAGATAGTTTCTTCTTAGTTTATATATCTTACCCATAACTTAATTACACTTATTAAACAAAATATATTTATAGTGAAGTTGTGTTTTGGTTGTTATGAAGCAGGCCATCATAGACAGTATTGGAATCTTTTTGCTGAAAAAGGGCTTTACAATAAAGGGCATGACACACACATGCTTTGACATTATTGCCAGAAGCAGCTCCACAGTCCTGCTGATAAAGGTTCTTGAGGATGCAAACTCAATAAAAAAGGACTTTACAGACGAAATGGAGCATATAAGCTCTTACATAAATGCCTCACCAATAATTATAGCAGAAAAAGCAGGCTCCAGCCTTGAAGATAATGTTGTTTACTCAAGATTCGGAATCTACACATTGAATCTTGCAACCTTCAGGAACTGCATAAACAACAATTTTCCTTTTGTAAAAAGAACACAGGCAGGGCTGACTGCATGCATTCTTGGAGAAAAATTAAAGCAGAAAAGAGAGCAGGAGGGCTACTCCATAAACGAGCTCTCAAAAAAGCTCGGGGTAAGCAGCAGGATGGTGGTTAAATATGAAAATAACAACTCAGAGATAAGGATTGAAAAAGCAATAAGGCTTTACAACCTGCTGGGTGATGAGGTTTTTGACAAAATAAATGTTTTAGGATCTGAAAAAAGACTGTTTGAGGAAGGCAAGTCAGACATATCAAAAAAATACTCCAACCTCGGCTTCAAGTCACTTGAGACAAAAAAAGTGCCTTTTGACATAATTTCAAAAAAAGACAATAACATAATCCTTACAGGCATAGGAGACAAGACAAATCCAAAATTCAGCTCATTATCAAGGCTTTTAGACGTTGACAACCTTATCATTTTCAAAAAGAAAAAGCCAAAAAACATACCCTCATTGACAAAAGAGGAATTCCTGGATTTTGAAAAATCCCATGAATTGATAAAGTTTTTAAAGGAGTTTGACTAACCATACAATATGGCCCAGGCAAGACAATGCGAGCTGTGCAGCGGGAATATGGTTAAGATTTCCTCTACTATAGTTGGTGATACAGAATATTCCATATGGAAATGCCAGAAATGCCGTCATGAGATTGCCAAGACTGAAGATTAATTTTATATTCTGCTAAATTTTTGCAAAACTTTTTTATATTAGTTATTTAAATAAAAGTATATGAAAGCAATAATTGTTTCAAAGAAAGATCAGGCAGGCCTAAACATAAAGGAATGCTTGCTTAGGCTTTTTGACTTCAAGGAAACTGAAGAGGAATTTGAAGGAGAAAAAGTTTATGGAATTAATACTGAAGGAGAAAATATAAAACTTTACACAACAGAAAAAGAACCAATACACTGCGAAAATATTGACGAGAAAATAAATGCAGACTTTATTGTCTTTGCAACAAAGCACCAAAGCAAATCAGGAATAGCTTCTCTTTCTGTGCATATACAGGGCAACTGGTCAAAGGCAGAGTTTGGAGGCTCTGACAGAAAGCTTTGCATTGCAGACGCAGATTATTTGAGGGAATGCTTATTCAGGATTAAAGAGCTTGAAAATAATAACAGCTATGAAATAATACAGGAATGCACTCACCACGGCCCATATTTAGCAAAAACACCCTGCATGTTCATCGAGATTGGCTCTTCTGAAAAGCAGTGGCCTGACAAGGAAGCAGGAGAGATAATTGCAAAAACAATAATGTCTATAATCCCAAAAAAGCCAAAGCATTACAAGACAGTATTTGGAATCGGCGGCCTGCACCACTGTTCTAATTTCACAAAGCTAATGGAAAAATCTGATTTGGCTTTTGGCCACGTCTGCCCAAAATACATGCTTGAGCATTTAGACAAGGAAATGATTCTACAGGCCATGGAAAGAAATGTGCATAAATGCGAAGAAGTTGTTCTTGACTGGAAAGGCTTGGGCCCATTCAAGCAAAAAATTTCCAAGATGCTTGATGAACTAAAAATAAAATATAAAAAAACAAAAGAATATTGATTTATTATTGGTGTAATATACCTTCTTTTTGTAATAAATTATTCACTTATCAGTGGTTACAAAAGGAAAGATTTATATATAACTCCTTCTTATTATACAGTACTATGAAACCTTCATTAAAAAAAACATACCTTGAAGAGTTAATAAATCATGAAGAATTAGTAGATAGAATAACACAAGCTTCAAAAACATTTATTATTGGTGGAAGTGGAGGAATTGCAGGTTATTTGATTGGGAAATATCTTTTTTTTGCAGAAGGAAAAATGGAATATGTTTCTACTTTTATGGGAACATTTTTAGCTTTATCTCATAATTCTCTTCAAGATGATAAAGAATCAGAACCAAAAGATAAGTATAAATAGATTTATTAATTTCTAAATACAAAAAAACAAAAGAATTTAATTAAAATTTATTTTGCTTTTGCTGCGGCCTTTGCTATCCATAGTGTAGCAAAAACTGCAATTATTGTCACAATGATTGCATAGACCCAAGGCCCGCCGGCAGACAAAGCACAAAGAGCACCTGCCTCTTCTGTTCCGCATGGCCCTGTAAATAAAGCTTTGATTGCATCATTCCATGCCAGGGCAGCAACCAGACCAAAAGCTGCAGTTATTAATGCTGCTATCTTTTCAATCACATCTTTTTTCATAAAATCACCCAATCTACATACTTTTATACTATAAATGTAATTAATCTTTATAAAATTTTCTAAGATTTTAATGCATTTATGATTATCTCATAAACCTCTGGATATTCATCAGTATCAAGCATCTCTGAGTGGAGCTTTTCAAGGCCACTGCATGTTCCATTGACAATAAAGTTGTTAACATTCTCTCCTTCCAGAATAACATTTCTTACTTGGACAGTGCCGTCTGCTGCCTCTCCATTCATGGGGCAGCCATCTCCTATTATGTTGTATATTGGTATCTCAGGAAGTTTGCCGCTGTTGAGCTTATTAATAAATAAGCTGTCCTTTTTCATGTCCCTGCATGCAAGCTCGCTTCCTACAATCGGGCAGAGACTTGCGATACCCCCTTCAATGCCTTTATTGGGAGTTCCTACCATTATAAGCTTTTCAACATCCTCTTCTTCAAATATCTGCAAATATCTTCTTGCAACAAGGCCGCCCATGCTATGGGCAATTATTACAACCTTTGGCTTTCCTGTTTTGTGCTTTATGGTTTGTATTATTTCTCTTAACCTGAGTGCATAGGTGTCAATATTCTCACTTTTTATCTGGACAACAACATAGTTTTCAGGCTCTTTAAAGACATCAAAATAATAACTTGCTTTTATGCTTACTGGTGCCTGCGAAAGGCCCCACACGCCTGGGTTTGTACTAACAGGAGTATAAAGTGAGATTGAGCCTGCATTAAGGTAGCCATCTTTTTCAAGCTCTTTTTGCAGCTTATTGAACACATCAAGGCTGTAATCTGCAGAAGTCTTTTTGTTAACGCTGTGGCCATGAACAAATACAACAGGAAATTTTGATGGGTCATTAACACATTCTTCGCTTAAGCAGCATGCAGAGCATTTCCCGAAAACACAGCATTCCGGCAGGGGGTCATCAAACTCAATGCCAATCTTTACAGGCATTGTTTCTTCTTCCTTAATTAATTCAATGTCTTCATTGTTCATATCATAATAGGTTATGTTGGGTTTTTGGCAACTTTCTGGCTGGTCTTTTATAAGCTGTTTAAGTATTTCTGTTGAGTTAATATCATAAATTCCTTCTGCTGAATCTGCGGCATAAGCCAAAAGAATTTCTTTTATTATCTCATTATTATATCCCTCTTCCGGCAGTTCATTAAGATATTTTTCTGCAATGTCTTTTTTAATTGCATCTGCGCTTCCATTTGCATCATTATTATCGTTGCTTATATTAGCATAAAGCACTTTCAGTTCATCTACATCATCACAGGCATTTTTAAGCTCAAACTCTGTCTGATTTGCCCTCTCACTTATCAAAGGCCTTTTAACACAACTTTTATTCAGCATACAAAGGGTATCATAATTTATATCAACCTCTATGCTTCTTTTTAGATACTCTTTTCTTTCATATTCTTTTATGCTTTCATAAAGTTTATCAGCAGAATAATTTATTGAATACACTTCAATCCTCTTTTTTGAAATCTCATTCCTTGATTTAAATGATTTCATGACAGAATTAAAAATTTTTATGTTATCATTTATCTCAAGTGCAAGGTTTTCATCCAGGACTAAAAATTTCATTATCTCTCTTAATCCTTCCCTTGTTTCATTAAGCTCATTTGCAAGGTTATTATATAAAAAAACAGAATCAGATATATTCCTGTCAGTCTTTATAATCAGGTCTGCTGTTTTTATTGATTCTGTATTCGCATCTTTGAATTGTTTACTTAATTCATAATAATCCTGGCTGTCCCACAGCTTTTTAAGGGAATTCAAACCTTCAATGTTTTTTGAAATATCTTTCCCGGAAATATCAAGATCATTTTTATTCTGATCAATAACTGCATAATTGTCAAGCTGTTTAATTAAAAAACCAGCCTTGTTTAACTCTTCCTGCGAATTTGAAAGCCTTCCTTTTAAATCAATGAGTTCATTTTTTAAATTATTTTTTAGTATTTTTTCATCTTCTGTCAGGTTGTATTCAACAGTAACAAGTATGCTTCTTGATGTTGACTCGCCTTTGGTGTTGCATAAGAAACTGGCAGAACCTATGCATTCAAGCCCAAACCTGTAAAGCTTTTGCCCCTCTCCAAAGTCATCTACCCCTATTTTGTATTCTTTTGTTATTGGTATTCCTGGAGCAAGCTTAAAACTATCATAGTCAATAGTTTTATTATTGCTTATGTCCTCAAATGATGACTCGCATTCTGCAGTGCAGAAAGGGTTTGTTATTACACTGGCCTTAAAATTAACTGATTCCTCTACCCCGCGAACAAGATTTAAGTCATCTTTGTCTGCGTCCAGATGGATAATAATATCATTCCCCAGAATAAAGTTGATGTAAAGAAATGCCTTTGTACCAGATGTAACAAGAACCATGATTATTATAACAGAAATTATAATTATTGCCCTGTGCCCTTTTAGCCAATTTCTAAAATTCTTTTTTTCTTTTTTTCTATCTGATCTTATAATCTTTGTTTTTTTCTTCCTTGCCGCTTTTTGTTTATTTTTTGGCTTTTTCATATCCAAAGGTAAATAAAACAAAAGCATTATTTAAATCCTGCGATAAAAACAGACTGAAAAACAAAAGATTTAAATAGGTAAAAATACCTAACATAAATATACATGGACAAAAAAACTTTTTCTTATGAAACATGTTAAATCTATTTAGAAGAATGAAATGCGTCTGAAAAACCAAATAGGTGAAATATCAATGCCTTATAAAAAGATTTGCATGAAATGCGGTGCAGAGCTGGAAGATGATGAGAATATATGCCCAAAATGTGGCGCTAAGTATCGTGAAGAAGAAGCTTATGGTATATATTAAAAAATAAAAATTTATTTTGCTTTTTTACTAAGCCATTTAACTCTTTGTGTAATTTTTTTAATAATCTCTTTTTTCTCTTTTGTTTTAGAAATATCTTTTGCCAGCTTTTCGTCTTTTATTATGTCATTAATCCAGTTGGCAAAATCATTTTTCTCTTTGTTTACATGTGCCTGAAAAACATTTTTATTCATTTTTTTCAGTGCAGAGAGAAGGTCATTTATGCTCTTTAAAACACCACCATCGCATACCCAGAAATTATGCTCGGGATTAACATCAGACAAGGCTTTTAATGCATCTTTTTTTGAATTTACAGCCATCTTAAAACCACCCCTTTTTAACTTCATAAGCATAAGCTTATATTTAAAACTATTTATTTTTGAGAATTAAACCTATTTTTTCTCTGGCTTGTCCCCCTTTTCCGGAGCTTTTTCTGCAACCGGCTTTGCTTCTTCTCCTGCCTTTGCTTCAACTGGCAATAATTCATCTACTATAACAGAAGGTATTAATGCCTCTACAAGCTTAGTCTTTATTTCTCCTCGTGATTTGCCTTCCATCTTGGAGATTATTTCCTTTGCCTTAGCAATGAATTCTTCACGCCTTTCTTCCATTTCCTTTGCTAATTTCTTCTTTTCTTCATTGAGTTCTTTTAATTCTTCTGCTGAAATTTCAGTTTTTTCTTCTTTAATCTCTTTGTCAAACTTGCCTTCATTAATCTCTTTTATTGCATCAACAGATGGTTTTCCCTCTACAAGAATTCCCATTGAACGGCATGTTCCAACAATTTCTTTTATTTTTTCCTTTAATGTCTTTCCCAGTAAAGAGTCTTCTTTCATTTTTGCAATCTTAATTATCTGCTCTATTTTTAAATCAGCAACCTTGTCTGTTTTCGGGTTTGAGCTTCCTTTTTCAATTCCAGCTTCCTTTATAATCAGTGATGAGCATGGCGGTGTTCCCACACTGATTTTGTATTCTTTTGTATCTTCATCTACTACAATCTTGACAGGAACCTGCATTCCCTTGAATCCAGCTGTTTTTTTGTTAATATCAGCTATTATCTGGCCTATATTAACACCTAATGGACCTAAGGCAGGTCCTAGTGGCGGAGCAGCTGTTGCTTTTCCGCCCTCAATCAACGCTTCTACTGTTTTTTTTCCCATTTTAAGAATTGGAACTTATTAATTATATATAAATCTTATGATAATCTAGAAGTTAATTTTCTTGCTTTTCCTCTTCTCCCTCACGCCTTACTACCTTGACTGTATCCATTTTAACTGTTATTGGAATTGGAACAGCTGCTTCCAAGAGCTCGATAACAACATCTTCCTTTGCCATATCTATCCTTGTAACTTTTGCATTTTCCCTCTTGAAAGGCCCGGATATTACCTCCACAATATCATTCTTCTTTATATTCATCTCTACTTTCTTTGATTCCTCGAGCATGTGCTCTATATCCTTATAATCCACTTTTTTTGGCAGAATTCCTCTTGCATAAGGCACATTAAATGCAGCCTGCTCTGCCTCTTCCCTGCTTTCTGCCTCAACAAAGATATAGCCTCTCATTCCATGAGGCTTTATTATAGAATAAACATTCATGCCTTTTTTTGTGGCATTGCTTGTAACAAAATCCATTACCTGCTCTTCTCTGTTTGCAGTTGTTCTTAAAATAAATATATTTGACTTTTCTTCCACTTAAAACACCTCAAAAGAATAATTGTTTTATCATGTGTATTATAAATCCAATTAATCCTATAACTATTATGCCTAATCCAGAAGCCTTGACAATTGTCTTAAACTCAAGATTAGATGGCTTTTTTGTTACCCTGAATACCCTTTTGCATTCAATAACAAAACTTTTAAATTTAGCTATTAAAGAGTTAAAATTCATTTTCAGTCAACAAACTCTATTCCCAGCTCTGTTTCAATCTCCTGCTTCTTTCTATCTGAAACTTTTATTCCAGATCCAAGGATTTGTGATGACTTAACACCTGTAACTATGAGCATGGCTCTTATTGTATTTTGCATGTCTTCTGAGATTTGAGCTCCCCATATTAGCTTTGCATCCTCATCCAGTTTTTCAGATACTGTTTCAACAACCTTTCTTGCCTCATCCAGGGTCATATCAGGACCACCTAAAACATTTATTAAGGCGCCATTTGCTCCGGATATATCAACATCTAATAATGGATTGGATATTGCTTTCTCAACTGCCTCAATAGCCCTGTTTTCTGAATCTGATTCGCCAACACCTATCAAGGCAACTCCTCCGCCAGTCATTACAGCCCTTATGTCTGCAAAATCAAGATTAATAAGCCCTGCTTTTGTGACCATCTCTGCAATTCCCTTTACAGCATTTGTCAGTATTTCATCTGCAACCTTAAATGCAGTTTGCAATGGCAGGTCAGGCGCAAGCTCAAGCAGTTTATCATTAGGTATAACTATCAATGTGTCCACAATATTTTCCATCTTCTCGAGTCCAATTACAGCATTTTCATATCTGCGCTGTCCCTCAACTGAAAAGGGGATTGTTACAACTCCAACAGTAAGTGCCCCGCCTTTTTTAGCAACCTCTGCTATTACCGGTGCAGAGCCTGTTCCAGTTCCTCCGCCAAGTCCGCATGTTATAAATACCATATCTGCACCCTGAATTGCGTGCTTTATGTCCTGCTCATTTTCCCTGGCAGCTTCCTCGCCAATCTTTGGATTAGAGCCAGCACCAAGTCCATGAGTGACATCCTTGCCAATGAGTATCTTTTTATCAGCTGTTGTGTAGAGCAAATCCTGGGCATCTGTATTAACAGCTATTGTTTCAGCGCCAACAACTCCAACCTCACTTATCCTGTTGATTGTGTTATTGCCAGCACCCCCTGTGCCAATAACCTTTATCGTAGCCCTTTGTTTTGAAAGCATTTCCTCTAGTTCAGCGTCAAGTTCAATATTTCTTTTAGTTTGTTCGGATTTTATAATATTTTCATCAGGGTTATCTTTGATAAAATCATCCAATTTCCCCACCTCATATCTAACTATAAGATTATTATTTTATTACTTATATTTAAAGTTGTCGAAAAACTAACCCTTATTTTCTTTTGATTTATCTTCTTTTGCTTTAAATTGTATTGCCTTGAACTCAATCTTTTTAATTGATGGTATAAGTTCCTTGATATGCTCTGTTAATTTTTCTTCAATAGGCTTTGGCAAATTCTGCTTTATGTTTAAGTCTATAGTAGCATTTCCCTCTTTAATGTTTACCTTTATGTCCTTTAAATTTAGTTGCAGTTTCAGCAATGCCCTTAGCTTCTCCTCATCATCTTTTACTATCTTATTAATTTTAAAGTCATAAATCAGTTCCTTGCCTGCAAGGGGATGGTTAAAATCAACTAAAGTGCGCCCCCCGCTTACTGTTCTTATCATGCCCATCATGCCGTCTATATTCACCTGCAGCCCGGGTATTGGGTTGATTTTTTGCTTTATGAACTTGCCTGTAGCTACAAGCTGTATTAGTTTTGCATTCTTTTTTCCAAATCCCTGCTCAGGGCTTAGTTCAATCTTATATTCTCTTTCTAATTCCTTTCCTTCAAGCTGTTCATCTAATCCTTTGATTACATGGCCTTGGCCGATGCAGATCACTACAGGGTCGTAAGATGCCTTTGCATCGTGGATATTGTTTTCCTTTGCCTCTTTCTCGCTAGTTGTATCAAAAACAAAATCCATGTCTTTTACTTTTCCGGTATATTCGAGTTCTATAAAATCTCCTTTTTTCATCAATTTAATCCCTCATTAACAGAATAAACACTCTGAGAGTATTTATTATATTTATAA
>PCYE01000029.1:0-970 GCA_002762865.1 Candidatus Woesearchaeota archaeon CG10_big_fil_rev_8_21_14_0_10_33_12
TTATGCTAAAGTAAGGTCTTATGCTAATTCAAATGAGAAAAACATAGTTGGATTTGCAGGCTATAAAGTAGGGATGACTCACCTTTTAATCAAAAGCACAAGGCCAAACTCAATGACTCAGGGAGAATCAATATTCAGGCCTGTAACAATAATAGAATGCCCTCCATTGAAGGTTGCAGCAATAAAGTTTTACAAGAGAACTGCCTATGGATTAAAAGCAGTTAACCAGATATTAGCAAAAAACTTTGACAAAAACCTAAAGAGAAAGATACTCATACCAAAAAAAGAAAGCAACCAGAAAGAGCCAGAATCTTATGATGAATTAAGGCTTTTGGTTTATACACAGCCTGGCTTAACAGGAATAGGAAAGAAAAAACCAGAACTCTTTGAGACTGCAATTGGTGGAACAAAAGAAGAGCAGCTTGTTTATGCAAAGGAAAAGCTTGGCAAGGAGATAATTGCAACTGAAATACTAAAGTCAGGGCAGTTAGTTGATGCCCATTCTATTACAAAAGGAAAAGGCCTGCAGGGTGTTGTAAAAAGATTTGGGGTATCATTAAAATCACATAAATCAGAAAAAAAGAAAAGGGCAACAGGAAACCTTGGGCCCTGGAACCAGTCTTCTATGTGGAGGGTTGCACAGCCAGGCCAGATGGGTTACCACCTTAGGACAGAGTATAACAAATTGATAATAAAAATTTCAGACAAGCCAGAGGGCATAAATCCAAAATCAGGCTTTAAGTATTATGGCCTTGTGAAGAACAGCTATATCCTAGTTAAAGGGTCTATACAAGGGTCTTCAAAACGGCTTATAAGATTAAATTATGCTATAAGGCCGCATAAAAGAAAACATTCAGAAACATTTGAAATAGAACATATTAACACTCAAAAATGAAACTACAAATATTAAGCATATCAAAAGAAGAAATTGGAAAGCAGGAGCTTCCAATACAGTTTGAGGAAGAGGTAA
>PCYE01000029.1:1010-16219 GCA_002762865.1 Candidatus Woesearchaeota archaeon CG10_big_fil_rev_8_21_14_0_10_33_12
AAAGCAGGAGCTTCCAATACAGTTTGAGGAAGAGGTAAGGCCGGATTTGATAAAGAGAGCTGTTATCTCAATACATGGCAATGCAAGGCAGGCCTATGGATCAGACCCCATGGCTGGAAAAAGATCTTCTGCAAAGCTGTCAAGAAGAAGGCATGTTTACAAAACATCCTATGGAATAGGGATTTCAAGGGTTCCAAGAAAAATAATGAGCAGCCGTGGAACAAGAATGAACTGGGTTGGTGCCTTTGCACCTGGAACAGTTGGCGGAAGAAAAGCACACCCGCCTAAAGCTGGCAAGGACTGGACAAAAAAAATCAACAAAAAGGAAAGAAGAAAGGCAATAAGAAGCGCAATTGCAGCAACACTGTCAAAAGAACTTGTTGCTAAAAACCATATTATTCCTGATAATTATCCGTTTATAATAGAAAACAAGTTTGAATCACTGAAAAAAACAAAAGAAGTAAGAGATGTTTTGAAAAAAATAGGCCTTGAAAAAGAGATTGAGAGAGTGAGTGAAAAAACAATAAGAAGCGGAAAAGGGAAGAAAAGAGGAAGAAAATACAAAAGCAAAGCAGGGCCTTTAATCATAGTTTCAAAAGACTGCAACCTATTGAAAGCAGCAAAAAACATAGAAGGCATAAATGTAATAATGGTAAAATCACTTAATGCAAAGTCATTAGCACCCTCAGCAAATCCAGGGCGCTTAACAATATGGACTCAGGATGCAGTCAAAGAATTAGGAGACAAAAAATTATTCATGTAAAATGGAACCATACAAAGTTATCAAATACCCATTGTCAACAGAAAAGTCTGTCAGACTAATGGAATCTGAGAACAAGCTTATCTTTACTGTAAACAGGAGTGCAACAAAGCAGGATGTAAAAAAAGCAATTGAAGAGATGTTTAAGGTAAAGGTAATAAAGGTAAATTTAGCAATAAATGGCAATGAAAAAAAGGCATATGTCAAGCTGAGTGATGATACGCCGGCTATTGACATTGCAACACAGCTAGGGTTGATGTAAAAATGTGGAGGAAAAATAAAGACTAGAGGAAGAGTGGGACTTCAACGAAGTTGAATGTCGCACATGTTTTTCCGAGGTTTTTATTAAAAAGCTCATGGGTAAAAATCTTATACAGCAGGCACGTGGAAAAGGAGGCCCAACATATAGGGCGCCTAGCTTCAGGTATAAAGGAAAGGCATCTTATCTTATCCCTTCTGAAGGCAGATTAAATGCGAAGATTATTGATATAATAAGATGTGCAGGCCATTCAGCACCATTAATTGTATTGGAACACGATAATAAAATCAGAAACCTGATGATTGCACCTGAGGGAATAAAAGTAGGGGATACTGTTGAATATGGCGAAAAAATAGCCCCGGAAAATGGCAATATACTCTTGCTTAAGGATGTGCCTGAGGGAACATTAGTTTATAATATTGAAGGCCAGCCAGGCGACGGTGGAAAGTTTGTAAGGGCATCAGGAGCATTTGCAAGAGTGATTTCAAAAATGAAAAGTAATGTTGTTGTTCAGCTGCCTTCAAAAAAACAAAAAGAGTTTAATCCAAACTGCAGGGCAACCATCGGCGTGATTGCTGGCGGAGGAAGAAAAGAAAAGCCCTTTTTGAAAGCTGGAAAGAAATTTTATGCAATGAAGGCAAAAAACAAGTTGTGGCCAAGCATATCCGGAACATCGCAGAATGCTGTTGATCATCCATTTGGTGGATCAAGCTCAGCACATAAAGGAAAACCAACAATAGCGCCAAAAAATGCGCCTCCAGGAAGAAAAGTAGGAGCAATACATCCAAGAAGGATGGGAAGGAAAAAGAAGTAAAATGGCAAAAAAGGAATTCACCTACAGGGGAAAAACTCTTGAAGAGCTAAAGAGTATTAGCATCAATGATTTTGCAGAACTTGTTCCTGCAAGACAGAGAAGAAGCCTTAAAAGAGAAGCAACAGACTTGCAGAAAGTATTCATAAAAAAAATAATAAAAGGCAACAACATAAAAACAGAATGCAGAGATATAATAATTATTCCAAAAATGGTTGGAAAAAACATAAGAATTCATAATGGAAAAGAGTTTATTCCGGTATTAATACAGCCTGAGATGATTGGCCACCGCCTTGGGGAATTTGTGTTTACAAGGAAAAGGGTCATGCATCATGCACCTGGTGTTGGAGCTACCAGGTCAAGTGCAAGTCTTTCGGTAAGGTAATAAAATGTCACCATACAAATATTCAGCAAAAGTAAATGAGCATAGGGTAAAGGCTGTTGGATTATTGATGCCAATATCAACAAAGCAGAGCATTGAAATATGCAACCTTATCAGGGGGAAGAACCTGCAGAAAGCAAAGAAAATATTAAGTGAAGCTAAGGATATGAAAAGGCCTATTCCATTTAGAAGATTTACAGAAGGTGCAGGCCATAAGCACGGAATTGGGCCTGGAAAATACCCTGTAAAGGCATGCAGCGAAATATTAAGATTAGTAAGCCTGGTTGAGGCAAATGCACAGCACAAGGGCCTGGATACATCAAGCCTTGAGATAATACATATATGCGCTAACAAAGGGCCTAAGTCATGGCATTACGGAAGACAAAGCAGGATAAAGATGAAAAGAAGCCACATTGAGATCGTTGTTGAAGAAAAAGAGGCTAAAAAGAAAGGAGTTAAAAAAGAAATGAAGAAAGTTGAAACAAAAAAACCTATTAAGAAAGAAAAACACAAAAAAATAGAAGCCAAGGTTGGGGAGATTAGAGAAAAACTACAGCAGGAAGGAAAATCACAAAAAGAAAAAGTGCCTAGTGC
This sequence comes from Candidatus Woesearchaeota archaeon CG10_big_fil_rev_8_21_14_0_10_33_12, assembly GCA_002762865.1. Taxonomy (GTDB): domain Archaea; phylum Nanobdellota; class Nanobdellia; order Woesearchaeales; family CG1-02-33-12; genus CG1-02-33-12. The sequence continues at coordinate 3,817 of PCYE01000029.1, forward strand.
TTTTGAATTAAAAAAGAAAAAAGAAAGCAAAGAACCTAAAAAAACAACAAAAAGTGAGACAAAATGCAAGGAAAAATAGATTGGAAAAATTCAAAAGAAAAGATTAAAGTCTCTATCATTATCTCCGCCTACAATGAAGAAAAAAATATTAAAAGAATAGTAAAAACTGTTCTTAGGTCAAAGCTTTTTGCTGAAATCATCTGTGTTAATGATGGCTCAACTGACAAAACCCTAAAAATCCTTGAAGGCTTTGGTAACAAAATCAAACTCATCTCTTTCAAAGAAAACAGAGGCAAGTCCTATGTTATGGTGGCTGGCGTTAAAAGAGCAAAAGGAGATATTATTCTTTTTTGTGATGCTGACCTGACAAAGATTAAAAAAAGCCACTTTTTGGGAATAATCCAACCATTAAAATTTGGCTTTGCTGATCAGGTTTTGGCAATACGTGAATCTGATTTAGAACCCTTCAAGAAATTAACAGGTGAAAGAGGCTACTTCAGAAAAGACCTGCTCCCTCATCTTAAAAAGTTTGAGAAGACAAAATTTGGAGCCGAAACATATCTTAATCATGCTTTTAAAAACAAAAGAACCTATTGGTACTTCGAAAAGGGGTTGGTTCAAGCAGGAAAAGGAGGGGGAACTTTTATCAGTCAAGTTCTTTGTGCTGACAAATATTTAAAAGAAGGCTATGAAATTCTTTCTGAGATTATCAGGCAGAAAAAACCTTCCCAGACAAAGGAAGTAAAAAAAATTGTTAAAAGAATAAATAAAACCTATAAATATTATTTTTCACTCCTTAAAAAATTCCTAACTGAGAAAGATATTAAACAAATCTGGGAAAAAGATATTAAAAAATTTAAAAATATAAAAGACTGATAAAAAATGATTGAAAGACAGATTGTTGCACAAAAAAAGAAGGAATATCAAATTCAGGAAATGATTTCCAATAATGTAAAGGGCTCTGGCTATAGCCATACAAAACTTCAAAGGACGCCTCTCGGCGAAAAGATAATAATCTATGCAGCAAGGCCAGGATTAATTGTCGGAAGAAAGGGCCAAAACATAACAAAACTTACAAAGAAGCTAAAAAATGGTTTTAATCTGGAGAATCCTCAGATAGAAATTAATGAAATAGAAAACATAAACCTCAATGCACAGGTTGTTGCCGGGAAAATTGCAGAATCATTGGAAAGATTTGGCACTGCAAGGTTTAAGGGAATAATGCATAAAACAATGGAGGAGGTAATGAGTGCAGGAGCACTTGGAATAGAAATTGTGATATCAGGAAAAATACCTGGAGCAAGGGCAAAATCATGGAGAGTTTACTCTGGTTACCTGAAAAAATGTGGTGATATTGCAATAACAGGAGTAAATAAAGTAAAGGTTAATGCTGTTCTAAAAACAGGTGTTGTTGGTGTTAAGGTAAGTATTATGCCTCCTGACATAGATCTACCAGATAAAATACAGATTTTGGAAGAAAAACAGGAAATCATAGAAGAGATTAAGGAAGAAAAGCCTGTTAAAGAAGAGGTGGAAGAAAAGCCTAAGGCAGGTGAAGAATTAAAGAAAAAACAAGGAAGAGAAGATAAGAAGGTTAAATCAAAAAAAGAAAAAGTAAAGGAAGAAATCAAAAAAACTGTGAAAAATCCAGCTAAAAAAGATCAAAAAGCACCTAAAAAATAACCAAAGAAAAAGGAGTAAAATGGCACTTAAGATAAAAGAAATTGAATCAATGAAGAATGAGGAGTTAAAAGCAAAGCTTGAGGAGCTTAAAAAAGAGCTGATTAAGCATAATGCCCAGATTGCAACAGGAACAAATCCAAAAAGTCCTGGGCAGGTTAAGGTAATGAAAAAAACAATAGCAAGGATTTTAACAGTCTTAAAAACCAAAGGTGGTGAAAAAAAGCAATGAGTGAAGTATGTCCAAAGTGTGGGCTACCCAAGGAACTATGTGTTTGTGAAACAATAGCCAAAGAAAGCCAGATAATAAAAGTGTATGTTATAAATAAAAAATTTGGCAAAAAATATACGGTGATAGAAGGCATTGACAGCAGGGAAATCGACCTGAAAGACCTTACAAAAAAGCTGAAAACAAGGTTTGCATGCGGAGGAACAGCAAAAGAAGGTAAGGTTGAACTCCAGGGAGATCACAAACAAAGGGTTAAGGAGAACCTTGTTCAGATGGGTTTTTCACAAGAGACAATTGATGTAAGATAATGGAATTCAATAAGAAAAGGCTTGCAATAAGCGAGTTAATAGGCCTAGATGTAAAAATTATTGAATCAGAAAATCGCTTGAATATGGGCATAAAAGGTAAAATCATTGATGAAACAAAAAATATGTTTATAATTAAGACAAAAGAAACAAGAAAAAAAATAATCAAGGACCAGTGCGTTTTTGAATTTAAGTTTAATGGAAAAAATATCCAAATCAATGGAAAATCATTATCAGTAAGGCCGGAAGAAAGAATAAAACAAAGGTGAATGTTCATGAAAAGTAATAAATCAAAAAAACAACAAGAGCAAACTGTGCCAAAGAAACCAGATGTTTCAGAATGCAAGGATAAAAACTGCCCTATACATGGCAGCCTGAGCTTTAGGGGGAGAACATTTACTGAAAAGGTTGTTAGTGCAAAATCAAGTAAGAGTGCTATTATTGAGATAAATACGCGACATTACATACCAAAATATGAGAGGTATGAAAAAAAGAGAAAAAGGCTTCAGGTTCATAATCCCATATGCATAAATGCAAAAGAAGGGGATGTTGTTAAGGTGCAGGAATGCAGGCCGATAAGCAAAACAAAGCATTTTGTCATAATTAAAAAGGTGTCATAAAAATGAAGGCATTAAAAGCAAACATAACAAGAGGATTGCCGCATGGAGCTAAAGTTCCAACATGCGATAATTCAGGAGCCAAAATCATAAGGATATTTGGTGTAAAGGGATCCAAGACTGTAAAGGGCAGGATGCCTAGTGCAGGTGTTGGCGATCTTGTTATGGCTTCTGTAAAAAAAGGAAATCCTGATATGGCAAAGCAGGTGGTTATGGCTGTTATTGTCAGACAGAAAAAAGAATACAGGCGCATGGATGGAACAAGAATAAAATTTGAGGATAATGCAGCTGTGGTTTTAAAAGATGACAAGGGAAATCCAAAAGGGACAATATTCAAGGGGGCCATAGCAAAAGAAGCCTGTGAGAGATGGCCTGGTATAGCAAAGCTGGCAAAAATTATTGTGTGATAATCATGAAAAAAAAATTTTCAAGAGAATGGATAAGAAGCAAGCAACCAAGGAAGCAGCGCAAATACAATTATAATGCTCCGCTGCATATAAAAGGAAAGTTTATGGCTGCTCACCTTTCAAAAGATTTAATGAAAAAATACAACAGAAGGAGTATCAGGGTAAGGAAAGGTGATAAGGTGATTTTATTGAGGGGCCAGTTCAAGAAAAAAAAAGGGAATGTAGAAAGAGTTGATCTTAAAAAATCAAAGGTCTACATATCAGGCGTTGAAATGATAAAGAAGGATGGTACAAAGGTATTTTATCCAATACACCCTTCAAACCTTGTTGTAACAGAGCTTAACCTTGATGATAAAAAAAGGATAGCAGTTGCAAACAAGTCAAAAAAAGCTGATAAAATAATCAAAGAGCAGGAAGGAAAAAAGTGATTCAAAATGGCTAAAAAGCATTTAAAAAGATTAGTAGCTCCAAAATCCTGGAAAATAAAAAGAAAAGGTATAGTATTTGTTACAAGGCCAAAGCCAGGCATGCACAGCAAAAAAAACAGCATCTCATTAAACCTTGTTTTAAGGGATATGCTGAAATATGCAAAAACAACAAGAGATGTTAAGGTTATACTCTCTAAAGGGGATGTTTTGGTAGATGGAAAACAAAGAAAAGACCACAGGTTTTCAGTTGGTGTCATGGACTTGATAGAGATACCAAAAATAAAGGACTGTTTCAGGGTCTTGTTAAACAAAAAAGGCAATATATCCCTTGTCAGGCTAAAGCCAGATGAAGCAAAAATCAAGCTGTGCAAGGTTGTTGGAAAAACTATCATAAAGAAAGGAAAGATGCAGGTTAATTTGAATGATGGAAAGAATATCCTTGTTGATAAGAATGATTACAAGACTGGAGACACACTGGTTGTTGAGGTTCCTGAACATAAAATAAAAGAACATCTGAAATTTGAGAAAAGCGCATTTGTTTACTTATCAGGAGGAAAGCACAAGGGTGAATCTGGAATTATTGAGGAAATAAAAAACAGCATAATTAAAGTAAAGCCAGAATCTGGCGAAAGCTTTGAAACATCAAAAAGATTTGCCTTTGTTATAGGCAGGGAAAAACCAATTATCACATTAAGCTAATAAGGTTTAAAGAATGAATCCATCAAGAGATATTAAAATAAGCAAGGTAACACTTAACATAGGTGCTGGAAAAGACCAGACCAAATTAGATAAAGGTATAAAATTATTCAAAAGCATAACAAATGTAAGTCCTGTTAAAACAATCACATCAAAAAGAATTCCTGGATGGGGCCTGAGGCCCGGGCTTCCTATCGGCTGTAAGGTTACATTAAGGAAAAAAAATGCAATAGAACTCTTAAAGAGGCTCCTGCAGGCAAAAGACACCAAGCTAAAAGAGAGCCAGTTTGATAATAATGGGAATATTGCATTTGGCATAGAAGAGTACATTGACATTCCAGGGGTTAAATATGATCCTGAAATCGGCATTATTGGGTTAGAAGTTTGCATAACTCTTGAAAGAAATGGCTTTAGGATAAAGAGAAGGAGGATTGCCAAAAAAAAGATTCCGAAAAAACATATGATAACAAAGCAGGATGCAATTGATTTTATGAAAAAAGAGTTTAATATAGGATTAGAGGGAGATTAAATGACAGTAAGCAATTATAAAAAGGTATTCAAGCAACTGCAGGCCAAGCCTGTAAAGCTAAAGCGCTTCCTAAAGCATAGCTCTCCCAAAGAGAGAAATTGCGGAATAAGCAAGAAACGCTGTGAAAGGTGCGGAAGGGCAGGCGGCCATATAGGAAAATATGGCCTGAATTTATGCAGGCAGTGCTTCAGGGAGATATCAACAAAAATAGGATTTAAAAAATACAGTTAAAGGTGTAAAAATGTTAAATGACTCACTTGCAAATGCATTATCAAATATTTTAAATAAGGAAAATGCAAGAACAAAGGAATGCTTGATTAAGCCTTCATCAAAGATAATCAAGGAAGTGCTTAAGATAATGAAGGATAATTATTATATTGGAGAATTTAAAGAAATAGAGGATTCAAAAGGCAATATATTAAGTGTTCAGCTGTTGAACAAGATAAACAAATGCGGGGTTGTAAAGCCAAGATTTTCAGTAAAAAAAGACGGCTATGAAAAATTTGAGAAAAGGTTTTTGCCTGCAAAGGACTTTGGAATTTTGATTGTATCAACACCACAGGGAATAATAACTAATGATGAGGCAAAGAAAAAATTCATTGGGGGGAAGCTTTTAGCATACTGTTATTAAAAATGAAATCAGATGTTATGCAGGAGATTAATATCCCAGAAGGGATTGAAATAAGCAAAGATGCTCATTTAATTAAAGTAAAAGGCCCTAAAGGCGAGGTAAGCAAGAAGCTTGCTGGCCCAAAGGTTGAAATAACTGTAGATAAAAACTCAGTAAAAATAATCTCAAAAAAGGCATCAAGAAGAGAAAAAAAATTAATTTATACTTTCAAGGCACATATAAACAATATGATAAAAGGTGTAACAGAGCCATTTGTCTATAAGCTAAAGATATGCCCCGGGCATTTCCCAATGAATGTATCAATAGATAAGGATATTTTTACTGTCAAGAACTTTCTTGGAGAAAAAACCCCAAGAAAACTCAGGATAAATGCTGCAGTAAAGGTAAAAATAGACGGCAAGGATGTATATGTTGAGGGAATTAACAAAGAACTTACTGCACAGACAGCAGCAAGCATTGAAACGCTTACAAAGATAAAAGGAAGAGACAAAAGAATATTCCAGGACGGCATATACATTGTCTCAAAGGCAGGAAAAGAAATCAAGTGATTATCATGAAAAAGCTAAAATTCACAAGGCAGGATGCACATAAGAAAGTTAGATTAGGAAATAAGTGGAGAAGGCCAAGAGGCCTGCACTCAAAGATGAGGCTTAGCAAAAAGGGCTATAACAAGTGTGTTTCAATTGGGTATGGAAGCTCAAAGAGCACAAGAGGGTTTGACAAATCAGGCCTTAAACTAATAATTATTAAATCATTAAAAGAGCTTGAAAAAATTAATGCAAAAGAAGAATGCATTGCTGTTGCAAAAACCATTGGGCTTAGGAAAAAAGTGGAGATTTTAAAGCAGGCAGTTAAAAAAAGCATCAATGTTGTTAATATTAAGGATGTTAATAAATTCCTGAAAGATGTTGAGGAAAAAATCAAGAAAAGCAAAGAAGAAAAAGAAAAGCTCATGAAGAAAAAAGAGCTTAGTAAAAAGGAAAGGGAAAAAGCAACAAAGAAAAAAACAATAGAAGAAAAGGTCGAGAAAACAGACGAAGAAAAGAAAGAAGAAGAGAAAAAAGAGAAAAACAAATTACTAACAAAAAAAGCTGAATAAAAATGAATCTTAAAACCCAGAAAAGGCTTGCTTCAGGCTTGTTAAAATGCAGCAGGAAAAGAATTGTCTTTGATAATGAAAGGCTCGATGAAATAAAAGAATCAATTACAAAAAAAGATATTGTTGGTTTGATTAAAGACAAAGCTATCAGAAAGAAGCAGGCTAAAGGTGTTTCAAGGGCAAGGGCAAATAAAATCAAAACCCAGAAAGCAAAGGGAAGAAAAAAAGGCCATGGCTCGAGGACGGGAAAGCATGGTGCAAGACTGCCAAGAAAACAGGCATGGATGAATAAGGTCAGGGTTCAAAGGAAGTTCGTTAAAGAGCTGAAAGACAAGAAGATAATAAACATAAAATCACATCGTATGCTTTATTCAAAAATAAGCGGCGGTTTCTTCAGAAGCAGGAAACATATAAAAATATACATAAAAGAAAATGGTTTAACAAAGGAAAATGGTAAAAGCTAAGATTCAAATAGTGCAATTCAGGAGAAAAAGAGAAAGAAAAACTAATTATAAAAAGAGAATTAGCCTTCTTACTTCAGGAAAGCCAAGAATTGTTATCAGAAAATCAGTATGCAATATTAATATCCAGGTTATTGGATACAGGCCTGAAGGAGACAGTATACTTTTATCAGCAAACTCAAAAGAGCTTGTAAAATTAGGGTATAGCCTTAACAGGGGCAATATTCCTACTGCTTATTTAACAGGGCTTTTGCTTGGGCAGAAAGCAAAGAAAAAAGGAATAAAAGAAGCAATAGTTGATATTGGCTTAAACACCCATGTTAAGGGCTCAAGAATATATGCTGCTTTGAAAGGTGTTGTTGACTCTGGTTTGCAAGTGCCATGCTCAGAGGAGGTTTTTCCTCCAGAGGAAAGGATTAATGGAACCCATATTTCAAACTATGCAGAGAAGCTAAAAAAAGAAAACAAAGAAAAGTATGAAAAGCAATTTTCATCTTATATTAAAAACAAGGCTGAAGATGTAAAAAAGCAGTTTAATGATATAAAAGACAAGATTATGAAGGTATAAAAATGTATGATAATAAAAAAACAAAGAGCAATAATGATAGTGGCCCAAAAAAATCCCCTAGGGAACCTGCTTTTGATAAAGAAGCCTGGAATCCAAAAACAACTATTGGAAAGAAAGTAAAGTCAGGCGAAATAACAAAAATTGATGAAATCCTTGACAATGGATTAAAAATACTTGAGCCAGAAATAGTTGATGTATTATTGCCAAACCTGAAAACAGATTTATTGCTTATAGGCCAGTCAAAGGGAAAATTCGGGGGCGGCCAGAGAAGAGTTTTCAGGCAGACCCAAAAGAAAACAAAAGAGGGAAATAAGCCAAATTTTGCAGCATATGCTGTTGTTGGCAATGGCAATGGCTATGTTGGAATAAGCTATGGAAAAAGCAGGGAAACTGTTCCTGCAAGGGAAAAAGCCCTAAGGAATGCAAAGCTTAATATCATAAAAATAAAAAGAGGATGCGGCTCATGGCAGTGCAATTGCGGAAATCCTCATTCAATCCCATTTAAGGTTGAGGCAAAGTGCGGCTCATGTATAATTAAGATAATGCCTGCACCAAAAGGAAAGGGCCTTTGCATTGAAAAAGAATGCAAGAAACTTCTGGAGATTGCCGGCATTAAGGATGTATGGTCAAAAACAAAGGGCCAGACAAAAGTTAAGACAAATCTTGTAATGGCATGCTTTGATGCACTGAAGCAGCTTAGCTCAATGAGAGTCCAGCAAAGGTATTGCAAAAACCTCGGAATTGCTGAAGGAGCAATTGAGAAGGAAGAGGCTGAACCAGAAGAAGTGACAAAAATAAAAGTTAAGAAAGATGAAGCCAAGGAAACAGCAAAGCCAAAGAAAGAAGCAAAGGCTGATGCTCCTGAAGAAGAAACCATGATGGAGATTATAAAGAAAAAAGTCAAGAAGCAGGAAGCTAAAAAAATGACAGATACTGGTGTTCCTAAAAAAGAACAAACAGAAAAGCCAGTGGAAAAAGAAAAGGAAGAAAAAAATGAGTGAAGAAAAAAAGAAAAGACTTGCAGTAATAAGAGTAAGAGGCCAAACCGGAATAAAGAAAGACATAAAGGATACCCTTAAGATGCTCTGCCTTTATCGCAGTAATTATTGTGTTGTGGTTGATGACAGTCTGCTTGGAATGGTAAGAAAAGCAAAAGATTATGTAACATGGGGCGAAATAGACGATGAAACATACAGGCTTTTGGTTGAAAAGAGGGGAAAGGAATACAAAGGAAGATTAACTGACAGCAAGAAAAAGATTAACTACAAAAAATTCATAATTGTCAATAATAAAAAATACAAAAAATATTTCAGGCTCAGCCCTCCAAGGGGCGGCTTTGAAAGAAAGGGCATAAAAACCCCATTCACTAAAAGCGGGGCCCTGGGCTACAGAAAGGAAAAGATCAATGATTTGATAAAAAAGATGGTTTAAATGGTTACTTACAAGAAAAGAAAAAACAGGAATATGAGGGGCTCTCAGACACATGGCTGGGGAGCCAAGAAAAAGCACAGAGGAGCTGGCTCACGCGGCGGCAGGGGAATGGCCGGAACAGGAAAGCGTGGCGATGCAAAAAAGCCATGCATATGGAAAGATACAAAATATTTTGGAAAACATGGCTTCAAAATACCAAAAAAGATAACTATTGAAATAAAGGCGATAAACCTCAAAACAATTGAGCAAAGGCTTGAATCCCTGCTGGCAAAAAAACTTGTTGAAAAGAAAAATGACTCTTATACTGTTGACTTAAAGAACCTAGGTTTCAATAAAATTTTAAGCACAGGCAAAATTACAAAAAAGTTTAACATAAAATGCGATTATGCATCAGAGAAAGCTGTTGACAAGATTAAAAATGCTGGCGGCAGTATTGTTCTGAAAGAAAAAAAAGTTAAAGAGGTTAAGGAAAAACCAAAAAAAGAAAAGCCAGCTGCTGAAACAGCTGAAGAAGAAGTTAAGGAGAAACCAAAACAAGAAGTTAAAGAAAAGCATGAGAAAGAAATCAAAGAAGAAGTTGAAATAAAAAAAGAAAAATCAAAAACAAAAGAGATTAAAGAAAAACCTGTTGCTCAAAAAGCAGAAAAAGCTGAAGCAAAAGAAAAAGAAGTTAAAAATTAATTAAAATATTCAAAATGTCAGTTATTGATAGCATTATAGAAAACCTGCCAGAGGTGTCTGGCCCAACACAAAAAAAGCTTTCTTTCAAGGAAAAGCTAAAGTGGACTGGCATTGTTCTTGTATTGTTCTTTATTCTTGGAATGATACCTTTATTTGGCTTGGGGCAGAATGCATTAACACAATTTGAATATCTTTCAACAGTTCTTGCTGCAAAGTTTGGTTCTATAATCTCTTTGGGAATAGGTCCAATAGTTACAGCATCTATTATACTTCAGCTGCTTAATGGAGCTAGTATCCTCAAGATGGACCTTACAACACATGAAGGTAAGAAAAGATTCCAGGGAATACAAAAAATGTTATCTATTGTAATTATTCTGGTTGAGGCTGCTATTTATGTTTTCATGGGGGGCCTGGCTCCTGCAGCAGATTTTATTGGAACATCTGCTTACATGCAATTACAGCTGATTTTAGTGTTCCAGCTATTCCTTGGGGGAATGCTGATTTTATTTATGGATGAGGTTGTAAGCAAATGGGGCTTTGGCTCCGGAATATCTTTGTTTATAGCAGCAGGAGTAAGCCAAAGCATATTTATAAGGGCATTATCCCCACTGTCATCAACTTTAAACCCTGATTTTGCAACAGGAGCTATCCCTGCGTTATTCCAGTTTTTAGCAGCAGGTGATCCTGTAAATGCCGGCCTGATGGCTGCAGCAGTTATTGCAACAATAATTGTTTTTGCAATTGCAGTCTATGCCCAGGCAATGAAAATAGAAATACCCTTAAGCTTTGGCAGGGTAAGGGGCTATGGAATAAGGTGGCCCTTGTCATTTATATATACAGGAGTTATTCCTGTTATTCTTGTTTCTGCATTAATGGCAAATGTCCAGCTATGGGCAAGGTTATTGCAAAACTGGGGCCATCCGATTCTTGGAACCTTTGTTGGCAACAGCCCTAATTCAGGGCTTATTACATGGTTTACCTCGCCAGATATAGTAGGCAAGATAATAAAAGGAAGTATTGTCTCTGCTGATTTTGCACATGCCCTTGCTTACATGCTTATTATGATTTTAGGTTGCGTTGTATTCTCAATATTCTGGGTCCAGACATCAGGCATGGATGCAAGAAGCCAGGCAAAGCAGATAATGTCCTCCGGGCTGCAGATTCCGGGATTCAGGAAAGACCAGAGAATCTTAGAGCATTTACTGAACAGGTATATCCACCCATTAACAATAATGGGGGCAATTGCAATAGGATTTTTAGCTTCAATAGCTGACCTGACAGGCGCTTTAACAAGCGGAACAGGAATTTTATTAGCGGTTATGATAATCTACAAGCTTTATGAGGAGATATCAAAGCAGCACATGATGGACATGAACCCAATGATGAGAAAATTCATGGGCGGCTTATAAAATGTTTGAAGCAATAGTCAATCCAATATTTTCCCCCCTTCTTAAATTAAATCCTTTGCTGGGAATTGCTATAATCTCTTTTGTCTTAACATTACTGATAACACTTATTCACAAATTTGCAACAAACCAGGAGGTAATGAAAGGCCTTAAGAAAGATATGAAAGATCATCAGGATGAGATGAAAAAGCATAAGGATAATCCAAGTAAGGTAATGGAGATCCAGAAGAAAGTCATGGAAAAAAACATGGAGTTCATGAAACATTCTTTTAAGCCGATGATATTCACATTTATCCCAATAATAATAATATTCGGCTGGCTTAATGCCCATATGGCTTTTTATCCAATAATGCCTGGCCAGGAGTTTGATGTAAAGCTTACATTTGACCTGGAAGATTTAGGAAAAAGTATTAGTATTGTTTCTGTGATTCCTGAAGACCAGCTGGAGATTATCAATGGTGCAAAACAAACAATTGAGCAGAACAAAACAAAAACTCTTTTTAGTGAAAAATGGGTTGGAATGGCAAACTGGAAATTAAAAGGGCCTGAAGGGATTTATACATTGGTTTATTCGTTTGATGATGATGCAAGGGCATATGAAAAGGATTTGATTATAACCACTGAAAGAAAATATGCTGTTCCTGAAAAAAGGATAAATGATGGAAGCTCTTTAAAATCAATAAAAATAATGAATGAGCCAATCAAGCCGTTGTTCGGCCTTGGATGGATATGGACATATATCATATTTTCAATGGTATTCAGCATGATAATAAGAAAAGTTTTGAATGTGGCCTGATTCTTTTGCAAAAGCTTTTTAAATAAGCTGTTTTACCCCATATTCAGAGGAAAGAAAATGCCAGCAGGTAGATACAAATCAAGATCAATGAGGAGAGTTTACACAAAGCTCCCCGGAAGCAGGGTTGTAATACATTATAAGAAGAGAAAGCCCTCTAAAGCAGAGTGCGCTGTATGCGGGGATGCATTAAAAGGCGTTCCAAGGGAAAGGCCTTACAAGATGCAGACCATGGCCAAGACAAAGAAAAGGCCTTCAAGGCCATATGGCGGATTCTTATGCTCTAAATGCATGAGGGCAAAGCTAAAGGAGAAAAATGTTTGAAATAGGAAGATTATGCCTGAAAATAGCAGGAAGGGATGCCGGGCTGAAATGCATTGTTGTTAATACAGTTGACAATAATTATGTTCTCATAGACGGCCAGACAAGAAGGAGAAAGTGC
>PCYE01000036.1:0-1921 GCA_002762865.1 Candidatus Woesearchaeota archaeon CG10_big_fil_rev_8_21_14_0_10_33_12
CATGGGTATGGTTGTCTCATAACTTGAGCCGCGCTTGTAAAGCTTTCTTCTTATCTCGTGCATTTTATACTTATTTTTTTACTTATTTTAATTAATCTTATTATACTTATAATTATACTTATATATAAATGTTTTGATTTTAAAATCTGTCTAATGGAGGGGTCACACCTTTAGTTATCTAATTCAGCTGAAACTTATATTGTGTTATATGAGGTGGGGGCTAGTCTATTATTACTTTAAAGAAACGAAAAATTTAAATATATATAAAATAAATTGTATTGTATGAGAATTAAAGCCCAGGATTCAAAAATTGGAAGATATATCTGTAGTAGTGGTAATGACATATTATATGATAATAATGTGTGTTTTTGTTTTGTAATTGGACTAAAGGACAGGAAAGGAAATGGTTATCTTGGACATATTGGCACTGATAAAGGAGCAATAACCAAATTAACAAAACAATTAGAAGAATTTTTTAGTATTCCAAGAAATAACATCGAAGCTATAATTGGAGGTCCAAAAAATCCTGGATTTAAAAAAGATTGGAAGATAATCAAAAAAGAGTTAAAAAAATATACGAGAAATATCCATGAAGAAGTGTATGATAACACGGATCCAAAAACAATTGAACTGCCTTTAAAAACATTTAAATTAGAGATTTCCTATAAATAGTTTTTCTCCCCAAGCCCAAAAATTTATTTCATTTAACATCAATTAATATTTTGATTTAAAAGAAGTAGAAATTATTTTTTTGGTTTGATAATCTCATGGACTGCTAAGATAAACAACCCTGCTGTCCAGCTAAACCTGTTCTCGCTCTGGTAAACCCAGGTTCTAATTCTTTTTCCATCGCTGTTGTATATTTCAGAGGTTGTGCTGTGTTTACAGATCAGTCTGGCTATTCTTTTAAGAACATTCTCAGATTCTTTTTTCATACCCAATTTATGCTTTGCAATAGCGTCAAAGCAGCCAATCCACGGCCATGAATATCCATTATGATATTTCAGGAGTCCTCCAAGAATATTAAGAATAGATGACTTATACCAAGGATATGACGGATAGTTTGTTACCATAGGAACAAGATCAAGCTTATTTTTTATTATGAACTGTTGTATTTTCTTTCCTTTTTTTCTGTCTGCAACATCCCACGCAATTGCCAGAACATTGCCTGTTGATGAAAAATAATTTTGTCTTTTGCGGTCAATCCAGTCTATGTAATAATTCCCGTTCCAGAACTCTTTGTTAATATTTTTCTTAACATTTTCTGCCATCTTTGAATATCCCTTAGCGTCATCCTTTTTTTTGAGCAGTGCTGCCATTTTGCTAAAATCTACTAAAGCCTTGAAATAGCAGGTGTTTGTAAACATTACCTCTCCCTGCTTCAGGGCAGATTCTGCCCAGTTAGCACCAAAGCCTTCATCTATAAGATAATTATTGTCTTTGTCCTGCTTTGATATCCAGACCATTGCTTTTAGAATTTTTTTATAATTATCCTCTAAAAATTTTTTGTCTTTGCTTTGCATAACATAATCATAGCATGCTATTATAAAAATAATATTCTGGGTTACAGAGGGAGAGATAAAATAACTTCCATGATAGACAGGAAACAAAAGATTCCATCTTGGCTTAAATCCTATTGTACTAAGGTAATATAAGGGGCTTGATATCCTCTTTGGCAAGAGACCGTCCTTGCGCTGGTATTTTAAATAAAGCAAAAGGTTTTTCTTTACTATCTCAAAATCTTTTAATTTGTTTGCGCCAAATGATGCAAAAAAAGAATCCCATGACCAGTACGTGCGCCGAAGGTTTCCTGTGATAATACCTAAAGGATAATAATTTTTTCTCAAGTCTCTTACTGCTACTTTATAGGCCTTATCAATAATGGACATATCTTTCATGTTATGTAATAATTATAAAAACC
>PCYE01000036.1:1972-3883 GCA_002762865.1 Candidatus Woesearchaeota archaeon CG10_big_fil_rev_8_21_14_0_10_33_12
TCATAAGATTACTGCCCAATTTATTGAGCAGAAAAAATTTAGTAGAGGAATTAAAAAATGGAAGGAAAAGTAAAGTGGTTTAACAGCAGGAAAGGATTCGGCTTCATAGAAGGCGAAGATGGACAGGATTATTTTGTTCATCATACAGCAGTAGGAGAAGGAGCATTTTTGCGTGAGAATGATGAAGTAACATTTGAAGCTGCTGAAACAGACAGGGGAAAGCAAGCCCAAAAGGTTGTTTTAAAGGGAGGCAAAAGTTCAGCTCCAAAAGAGCGAAAGGCCCCTAAAGAAGAGCCTGCTGAGGAAGAACCAGATAATGAAGAAGATGCAGACAGTGAAGATTTCTGAATTGAAACTGCATAAAAAAATAGCATAATTCTTGAAAAGAATTATATTTTTTGAATTTTTTTCTTTTATTTTATTTATAATTTTTAGTAAACTTTTTATATCAACTCTTTATCTTTGATTATTAAGCGCTGGTGGTCTAACGGCTATGACTGCGGCCTTCCAAGCCGTATATCCGGGTTCGAATCCCGGCCTGCGCAGTTTTAATTTTTAGAAATAGGTTTTAAAGTCTCTGGCCTTGCATAATAAACATAAATTTGTTCTTAAACCAGAGAGAAGTTATTATTTTTTCTTATTACAATCTTTTAAAAAGAAAACTATTTAAGCAACCTCGCCATTAGAAAAGGGCTGATTACCAGCATAAAAGAGGAAAACATGAACCAAATAAGAATCTGTGAGAGATGCAAGGCAGCTTTTCCTTTAGACAAAATCAGGTTGTTCCATTGCACCAAAGAGAAAGATATGCTTGTTTGTGAGGATTGTTGCAAATTCTTAAAAAATAGGGATAAAAGGATAATACCTTCCCTTAAAACAGATACAAAAACTAAAATAAAAGCAGAACCAAAACCATTCTATAAAACAAAGTACTGTTCTCGCTGTGAATACGCATTCAAGGTTGATATAAACAAAGTAGATGTTCTACGTTGCCCTTATTGTGGTAAAACAGACAGAATATGCGAAAAAGCTGAATAAATAAGGGGAGAGAATGTTATATATCCATAAATTTCTAGACACGGAAAATCAGCTGAGATAGAAAGTGTTCCTATCATAAGAGACATAAAAAAGAATATGCCTCTCCCTTTTTCTAAACAAAAATTAGAGGAATATGTTCTAGACTGCCTCATACCCAAATCAGAGATAGAAGTTATTGAAAGCAAACTGCCTTTAGTTGAACCAACAATAAATATGGTTAGGGAATTATTAATCCAAAAAGATCGTATCCATGAACCTATAAACCTACAGAGAACTATCCAGATATTAAAAACTGTTCCTGTTCCTCTTCTTAACAATATCACTTATCTTAAAGGTATCTATACATGGCAAAATGACTCTTTAAATCAAGCTGCAGAGCTACTAAATATGATACCTAAGCTAAATACAAAAGAAGAAAGAATTGATGTTAATGAAAAAATAAACAAAATATTTGAAAAAATTCTACGTAATAAAGAAATGTGTTTTAATTACGCAGATATTATCCATGAGGGACATATTTCTAATTTGGGAGCATTAAGCGAAAGCCTTGCAAACGGTTTCTTATTCCACACAACCCTAGAAGAAGAGCTGAAAAAACTGGACTTTAATAGTATCAAACTAAGAATTCCTCTTGAAAAACTGAAAGAAGCAGGAGATATTGAAAAAAATGTTCTGGAGATAAGAAATGTAGTCGAGCAAACTTACAATATTAACATGAGAATGATTAATTATGCGGTAATATTATATTCCTGTATAAAATTAATGATGAACAAATAGTAAATTTCAAAAACTTTATATAATCCCTCTTTATTCATTATGATTATGTTCGATGTTGAAAAGATAACAAAAGCTTCAAAGCTTGCAAAAGAGCTT
>PCYE01000036.1:3915-19024 GCA_002762865.1 Candidatus Woesearchaeota archaeon CG10_big_fil_rev_8_21_14_0_10_33_12
AGATGGCGCAAGGCATGTCCAATTTTAAGGATGAAGGTGATGTTCTGCATTCTCAAAAAGTAGAAGAAACAGAAAAACAAGGAGAGAGTGAACTAAAAAACCATATCGAGAGATTAAAGCAAAGAGTCAATAAGATGGAGCTCTTTATTAATGATTATACATCAAAAAATGAGGAAAATATTAAAAATATTAATGCACATCTTGAAAGAATTTTTAATGCTGTAGAATATTTAAAGGAAGCACATTACTCAGAAAAAAAATCAGAGCAACCAGAGCAAAAAATCCCTGAGCAGAGCAAAGAAAAAGATGAATTTCCTCAAAAACCAAAAAATAGAGACGAAATTGACAAAAACATCTATGACGTTAACAAAATCTTTGACAACAGCCACTCCAGACTAATGAACAGGCTTAAAAAATAGGTTTTTGTATTTAATGATAATTAAAGCATCTAATAGTTTGTAATTCTAAAAAATTAATTAAGGATTCGATGACTGAAATTGTTACTGGAAGTATTGCAAGACTTGATTATATTGGGAACTAGTCCCAAAAAGTTACCATAGAAGGTATATAATCCGTGCGGGATTATTATGCCAGCTTTTTAATCTCTATAATGCTTGACAACAATATTTTAATATTTTATTAAACTTAGAAAATGTGGTGCATTGAAACAAGGCACTAAAACTTGATTTGCGCATTCATTAAAGAAAAAAAGTTATTGTTTATCTAACTCTAAATAATCTTTAGAACTTATTATTTTTTTGCCAAAAGTGGATTTGATGTTTTCCACGCTTGCAACTATGTTGAAGTCTTTTGTTATTGCCTTTAATTTAGGCAATTCTTTTCTGTATATTACCCCCTGATGTATTTTCCTGAGCTTGCCCTTGTGGCTGTAAAACCTCTTTGACTGGATAAAGATAAAACCATGTTCCTTTAAAACCTCTGCGAGCTTATTTGACTTTTCTCTTGCAATCTTAATAGTTACTATCACTTTTCCCAATGCCATTTTATCTTCTATATATGACCCAATTAAGTAGCCTAAAACATAGCCTGCTATAACAGCTATTATAACAAGTATAGTCAGCTCTCCTGTGATAACATCCTTAAATACCAAAAGCAAAATCAATGTTTCTATTGCAAGAAGGAAAGCGGTTATTGTCTTATGCCCTCCTATTTGTGTTATGTTCTGGATGGTCTTTACACATCTCATAATCATACACATTAAAAATATATAAGCTAATCTTAATATCATCTTAAGAAAAGAGAAACACACTAAGTTTATAAAGATTGTTTTTCCTTTTAAATTCTGTTATACTCAATTTTTTTGGGCAAAATAGTTGAGAGAGAAAGATATATTTGCCACTTTAAAATGACTATTAGCCAAAAGATTTAAATACCTATGATTATTTATATCTTTATTAAAAGTGATATAATCATGATTGAACATATTATTGAAAAAATAATGCCATATAAAGTTATAATAGTACCTGCAGATTGCTACGAACATGAATCTGATGGCAAAAGAGATATAATTGGTGGATTTTTTGGTTTTGAAAAAAGATTTATAACCAAATGTGGATTTAATAAATTCATTAAAAGGGTTGAAGATCCAAATGATATGTCTTCTTGCCCTAGAAGGATATTGAGACCTTCATCTATGATTGACGATAAAACATATATAGCAATACCAGATACAATGCCTGATGTTCCAGGAGAATATTCTATCGAAATTCCTGAAGAATTCAAAAAATATTTTGAACAATTTCAAAAATCATAAGTTTATAAATATTGTTTTTCCTCTTAAGTTCTGTTATATATAATTAAGTATTCAGCTTAAAATACATTCTCAGAAATTTTTCTTACTTTAGCCCTAACCTTTTGTTTTTCTTTTTTACTCCATCTGCCAGGCTTTCGCTTGAACTTACCATGCCTTCCATGTTTGGAGAATATCCTCATACTATCCTGATACTTAATTTTAATGTTGGGGTACTGCTCTCTGATTATCCTGAATATCTCTGATGCTGCAGTGGAAGAAACAGGATTCCATCTTGCTTTGATCCAATCATCATAAGAAGGGGTTCCTTTCATTGGACCGCAAGGCATGATCAGGAATTCTTCTGCCTTCATTTCCTCTGCTCCAAATCTAGCTGTGATAAATGCCTTATAAACAGGATCTTTTATCCTGTGAGGTGCTATAAGTATGTTTGCACAGACCTGTGCTCCTTTCCCATGGACATACCTTGAAGCTTTAATATAATCATCAAGACAGCATCTTTTATTTAATCTATTTAAGTCAGTGTCATAAGCAACTTCCAGGCCAAAACTTACAATATGGTTAGAACATATCTCTTCAAGTGCCATGGTCAATTCATCACAAGCTTTATCTGTTAAAACATTGATATTTTTATCAGTTGTAGCAAGATACATTATTTTTAATTCCTGCCTAGCTTTTTCTGGAATAAATAATGATGCCCTGGATTCATATTTTAAATGTGATATATAGTTTTGATTTATGAATTTATAGATATGGTGTCTCAGTCTTTTTGGGATTTCAGTGAACCAGCTTCCATTAGGAGCTATGATGAGCTTATCTGCTCTCTTGATGTTTTTGAAAAATTTATTTGCAAAGAGATCAAAATGTTCAATCATCTGATCGACTGATATTGGAGATTCAGATACAGTCCTTTTTTGAGAATGGTATCCACAGAAACTGCATCCTCCCTGATTATAAAAGTGATGGCAGATAATATGTGAAAAGGGATAATATTCATTTTTCATGTTAAAAAACCCTTTATCTCCTTTCAAGATAGCAAAAATCAAGATTGAAAATAAATTATTTATTATGGAACTTTTTGTTTTTCCTTGTTAATTTCATAATATTCGCTATTTTCCATGTGTAGTAATCAAATTCCTTAGGCATGCTCGGAAACGGGACTAGTATTGTATTGACCTCAGCATATTCAAGCTGCCTTATTATCTTCGAGGGAAGTTCACTTACCCTGTGCGATTTGTTGTCCCAAAGGATGTTCTCGGGAGCAAGAAACAGATAAATAAACTTATGGTTTTTATATAATGAAATAAGGGGATCAAAAACTTTATCAGCAATGGTTTTGGAATTATTTGTGTTGCTGCCTAGTTTTTTAAGATGGTGGGAATTTTTTGATGTTTTTGCCTCACCCACAAGAAGTATTTCTAAGGTATTTTTGTCTGAATAATCAATGCCTCCTTCTCTTTTAATATAACCACAATGGAAATAACCCATGCCATCAAGTTCAGTGGCCTGCAATCCATGCTTCTCCTGATGATATGAATGGGACGGATCCATTTCTGATGATTTTTCAAGTATTGTGAAATTTATTGTTCCTTTGTGTTTCAGTAGGTATTTATTATTGTATGTGACAACTAATTCTTTTCCTATATTTTTCTCCATTTCTTTAAGTATACCAAAATCAAGCCCAATACCGGACTTGCCTGGCACTTTTTTTCCTGTCTCAATAATTAGTTCCTTCATCACCAGATAAAGCATGTTTTCCCCTATTATGCTCCCCTGAAAATAAGAACCTGAGCCTTTGATCTTTTTTCCAGGATAATTTATAATATCACCCAGCCCAAAGATTGTATATGCTCTTTCTTTTACCAAGGCAATTAAAGAATGGTCCTTTTCCTTAAAACTTATTTCCGGCCTAAATACTTTAGAGACAACGTATTCAAGGTTGTCCTGTTTAATAGGGAAATATTCACAAAAAGGATTTATAATTTTCTTCATATTTTTACTATTCTATAGAAGTAATATAAATAGATTTAGTAAATCAAAAAGTTATAAAAGAAAACCAATTTTAGAGAATAATTATTTTTATGCAGCGGGTAAGTTAGTCATTATTGTGCCTGCAACAAAGTTAAATAATAATGTAACAATAAAGGCAATAAATACATAAAGAAGGGTACTTTTTAGCATGTTTTGCCCTATAAGATACTGCTCATTTAGTGTGTCAGAACCGTTTTCAATCCCATTTGCAAGTATTGTAAGGATATATATTATCTCAACAACATATATTCCCACAATTATCTGAAAATAGTATGTTGGCATTCCATCGCCAAACATTCCAACTATGTTTCCTGCTCCTCCTGCTCCAGACTCAGCCTGCATGTTACGCATTTGGATTCCTAAGGTTCCGAGTATTGTTGTAACCATTGAGGTTATTCCAACAACAACCCCTGCTATTGCCGGTGCAATGAAAGATAATTGCGATTTCATTGATGAAATAACATCTGCAAGCAAATCTTTTAATCTTTCATTAACCCTGTGAATTTCTTTTATATAGCGTGAAACATTGACAAGTGCCTGGGCTGCAACAACAGGCCCTTTTTTAATGCTCTGCAGCAGTACTTTCATTGAGCTTTGGATAATGTTTGATGGAAAATATAGTATTGCCCCTGACTTATTATTGAATATAGCTTCCTTAACACTCATGCCAAGCTTGCTTATGTTCATGCTGACAATATTAAAAAAATTTCCAGATGCTGTGTCCCTCATAATCTCTGCTACTCTACCAAAGGCAATCTCAGCAGGCAGGCCATCCCCAAGCCGATTTCCAAGCTGAAATAAAGCTGAGGCAAACTCATTCTCAAGCTTTTTTGTATTCTCCCTTATATCAATAAGATTTTTTGACTTTAAGTTATAATAAATCCCAATGCTAAGACCAAAAGCTAATGTTACGAAGAAGCTTAGGATAGCTGCCCCTAAACCAAAAGGGCCAACTGTTTTTCCAACTAGTTCCCCTTCTGTTGCAATGCTTGTATGGTAATCAAGAAAATGAAAACCACCTATAGGAGCAGGGTCAACAAAGCCTGGAACAAGAGGGAGTATCACTGGGAGCAACCCAATAATAAGAAATATTATTCCAATAGATATACTTAAAAAAATAGGGTTTATCCTTAGTTCCAATGATCCTATTCGAATAATAATATTTTTGTATTTCATTAATTCTGGATTTGCCTGCGAGATGTCTGTTTCGCCATAACCAGTGGGCCTTTTGGACAGGATTATCTTACCCATATAATAAACAGTAATTGGCAATGTTATATTGTAAATAAGTGCTATGGTATACCATTTAATTCCCCCCATAAAACTAACAATCAAAGGTAATATTACTAAACCCAGGAGAGGCATTATTACGCCAAGCATATGCAATGTTTGTATTGGTGACTGCAGGTTATGTGCATAATGCAGCATCTTTTCATAAGTTCCTTCAAGCATAACATCTAAAGCCCTGTCAACCAGACTTAGCCTGCGATCTTCAGATGGCTCATATAGTGATGACTCAATAAGGTGGAATGATTCTATAAACTCTATGTTCCACTTCCTCCATGTTTCAAGATAAATATCCAAAGACTCCTTTACAGATTCGTATTTTTCTGTTTCAACATCCCATAAAACCTTTTTCATGTCAAGTGACAAAGGCGGAGCAATATGTTCTGCAGCAAATGCTATTGCCCCCTCCAGGTTAGAGGTATGCCTCATAAATGTAACAATATAGAATATGCACTGGACCATCTGGTTGCTTGCCTTCAAACGCCAGTTATTAGCCAGGAATTCAGGAAGCTTTCTGAACATAACCATTAAGATAAGACCAACTAGAACAAAATATCCTATAAAAAAGAACGATTTAAATGCCAAAAAACTAAGAAGGCTTCCAAAGATTATAATTATCAAAGGGATAAGTATTGCAAAACTCTCTGTTCCAGTAGGAGTTACATTCAAATGGCATATATCAATTGATTCTTTTATCAAATTTGCTGCTTTTTCATCTGGTTTAATCTTCAATACCTTTTCGCTTAGGTTGCATAATTTTTCATATAATGAGAATTCACTTGGCAGAAAATCTTTTTTAAACTCAATATACTCTGTGGATGTTATTTCTTTTCTGGTTTCCTCTATAGGGGTATTAAGCTCTTCATTTAGTTTTTCCCTGTATTTTGATAAAATTTTTCTAAGGTCTTGGTCCCCTTCCATAAAAAACTCCTCAAATTTTACTTAACTGGTTTTTTCTTGATCTCTTTTTTAAGCCATTTCTCCCACTCGGATAATATCCTTTTGCTGTCTAAAGAGCCAATATCTTCTTCTACTTTATTTGATATATTATGAAACTCATCATTTGCATTAATAACAAAACCTGCTTCTAGGATTTCGGGCATCTTTAATTTAATAGAGTAGTCAACAATCATTTTTTTTATATCTGCCCTTAACATTATATTGCTCCAGACAGCATCCCAGTCAGAGGCCCATTCCTTTACATTGCCGGCAATTGCCTTGAGAACATCTGAGTCGCCATTTATTACGTCCTTGCTTGGCTCAAGCATATCTGTTTTGGGATCATATTTCATAAGGTCTGAGAAACCTGCCTCTAATAATGGATCATTTTCCCAGTGCTTTCTTACCTCTGTTATCTGTGTGACGCGTCTCCATCTATGCAAGCCATCAGGGCTCTTTATTGGATTTGTAACTATTATAATATCTGTTGCCTTGAAAGATGTTCTTGGAACTTTAAGGTCATTGACAACCCTGTCATAAACACCATAAGGTGAATCACCATGGATTGTTCCTGCAACAACATTTGCCAAAGCACCAACCCTCATAGCTTCATAAAGAGCCAGAGCCTCTACGCTTCTTACCTCTCCAACTATTAGGCATGAATCACCCATTCTCAGGGTTGTTCTTATGCCCTCGTCAGCAGCAACCTCTGTTGTGCCCTTAGTCATGGCAGATGCTACCTTCATTGACTGTATGTTATAGCCAAGTTTTCTTAAAGAATCTACTGGAAGCTCTAATGTGTCCTCTATTGTAATAACACGGTATTTCCTCATAATCTCTGTCATCATAGCTGCAAGAAGGCTTGTTTTTCCAGCAGACCTTGTTCCTGCAAAAAGTATTGTTCTTGAGCCGTCAACAATAAAGCTTATCAGGCCAGCTGCAAGCGGTGATAGCATGCGGTTCTTTACAAATAAAGGGAGTGTCCATGGCCTGTCTCTATGGCGCCTGAATGCGTATGCAAGCCCTGATGGATTTAATGGAGCAGAGATAACAGCAACTCTTGCTCTTGCTCCAGGAATTATAAGCTCTGTATCAAGGATGGGATTTGCCTCATCAAGGGGCCTTCCAGACAACATTCTTAATTTTGATGCCCATGACTCTGATTCTGTTCCTGTAGGAATAACATTAGTTATACATTCGCCAAAATCCTGGTGAACAATAAACATCGGTGTCTGGCCCATCGGACTGTTAATTGTTATGTCTTGGATTCTCTCGTCTTGAAGCAGGACTTCTATTAATCCAAAACCAACAGTATATCTCACCAAAATACCTGTTAGCTCTTCTATCTCCTTTTCCTTTATCCTAAAGTTATTGTGTTCTGCAAGGTCCTCAATTAAATCATGGCCGATGTTGTAAAAAATTTGTCTCATACGTTCTGGATTAACAAATTCTGATTGTTTTGGCTTATATTCTGAGATTATTTTTCTTGCCTGATCAAGCAAGTCATATTTCTCTTCAGAAATTTTAAACTCTGGCGGCAAAATATGGTAGAGATATTGTATTGTGTCTGGAAGCCTGAAGATTGTTACCTCATTTTCACCAACAAGGTAGTTAGCTAGAACATCACCCTCTGGAGGATAGGAAGCCATTAACTTTGTGAACATAAAGTCTGGCTTTATTGAGGGGGTAAATATCTGTCTGTAAATATCCCTATCACCTAACCTGAAGCCTGCAAGATTGGGCTTTGCTATGATTATCAACTTTGTTTCATCTAACAAGTCAAAAGCATATTTAATTATGGAAATAAACTTTTTTTCACAATAAATACATTCTTCATTAACGGTTTTCTCAAGCTTTATTTTTTCTCTTCTCAAGAGCCTTTTTAGCTCAACATATGCACCCAATGGATCACTTTTTAAGAGATTAAATACTATATTCTGTATCTGTGCATACCTGGTGTTAG
This sequence comes from Candidatus Woesearchaeota archaeon CG10_big_fil_rev_8_21_14_0_10_33_12, assembly GCA_002762865.1. GTDB lineage: Archaea > Nanobdellota > Nanobdellia > Woesearchaeales > CG1-02-33-12 > CG1-02-33-12. The sequence goes on from PCYE01000036.1 coordinate 11,907, forward strand.
AGCATTTTACGCAACCAGAATCTGAACCAAGGCCATAATAATCAAATAGGCTCTTATTTTTAGCAAGTTTTTTGTAAAGTTTTGCTATTTCCACAAGAATCTGCGTTTGGTCAAAGTCATACTCATAATCCCGTTTCTGGGAGAAGATTATTTTAGTAACATTCCCTACTTCAACTAGCTTGGTTATTGTCCTTGACATACATTGAGGATTGTCCTCTAATGAAGGAAGGGATGAGCATCTTTCGCAATTTATTTTAAGGGTAACACCCTCCCCTCCTCTTATTATCTCATAAGAGCAAACCTTTTTTCCACTAAATAAAGGCATTTTATTCTTTATTTTTTTCCTCCTCTTTTTTTAGAAGCTGCAAAGCTATCTCAATAAAATGGGATTTATTCCTATATTTAATATTATCCTTAAGCTGGGAATTAACCCAGTCTGCAAGCTTTTTGTCTATTGTTGCACTAATGGGCTGCTTCATGTTTAAAATATATTTTATATTTTTTTTAATATATTATATATTTTATAACATAACTCCTATTTAAATGTTATGATTATTTTTGTACTACTTTAATATACTAACATAAGATTTATTATTAAGCTTGGTTTATTGGTGTTATAACTAATAAAATCTTAGGAAAAGGTTTAAAGAATGCAAGAATCACCTGAAACGTCTGACCAATCAACGCTATCCATGTCAAATATTGTTAACAGCCTTAACAGAAGGCTTAGAGTTCTTGAGGAAAGGCATAGCCAGATACAGAGAAAAACAGAGGTTATTGAGGATAATATGATTAATAACCATAAAGAGGTCTCTGAAGGCATAAAAAAAATAAACTCTGATATAAAAGAGATGAAAAGGGATTTTGAGGATATCAAGGAGAATATGAGGAGGTTGATTAAAGAAGTTGGGTCAAGGGCAAAGAAAGAGGATGTTGATGTAATACAAAAATATCTTGACTTATGGAACCCAACAAACTTTGTAACAAACCGCGAGTTAGATAAAGCAGTTAAAAGAATAATCAGTGAGAAATAGAAAGTTTTAAAAAGTTTTTATAAAATAAAGTAAGCAAGGTGAAATAATGGCCTTATTTGGATTAAAAAAGAGTGAGGAAGAAACTAATGAGTAATGGGCAACCGAATACTACTGAGACTCCTGTTGACTTAGTTCTGAAAATGAGAGAACAAGGACTTTCCAATAATCAGATTATCACCAGTTTGCAAAGAGAGGGATATCAGACGACAGAGGTATTTGACGCGATGAACCAGGCAGACCTTGGTGGGACAAATGAGACTCCAGTTGGATTGAATGAAGAAACAATGCAGAAGGAGGTTTATCAAGAAGAACCTCTAGGGCAGCCAGAACAACAACAGCTATATGAACAACCAACAGGTTATGAAGCAGAATCTTATAATGACAATGAAATAACTAAAATAGAGGAACTTGTAGAGGCAGTAGTAGAGGAAAAATGGGTTGACCTTGTAAAGGATGTAAATAAGGTTATTGAATGGAAGTCAAATGTAGAGTCAGACACAGCCTCAATAAGGCAGGAGATTGAAGATTTGAAATCTAGCTTTAGTGAGCTGCAAAAAAATATACTAACCAAAGTAGATGAATATGACAGGAATATTGTCAAGGTCAGCACAAATATAAAAGCAATGGAAAATGTTTTTCAGAAAGCAATACCAACATTTACAGAGAATATCAACGAACTTGCAAGAACAGTTGAAAGCCTGAAAAATATTTCAAATAAAAGGAAAAAATAGGATTTCTTACTCAAGTTTCATTATACTAGATTGCCTAGATAAGAAACTCATTGCAAAAGCACCTATAAACAATATCAATACAAGCCCAAGAACCTTAGGATGTGTTAATGTTGCAGTTAATGCAGATTCTCCTGTAGTGCCAACAGCTGATGCATTTGCAGCTGTTGTTTCATTAACCTCTGATGCTGTTGACCCTGTAAAAAATATCTTACCAAATGAAGACAGGATAATTATTAAAATTATTATAAGTATAAAGCTCCTTGTTCCTGATTTAGTGCCCATAATGCTTAACACATCACTGTCTGATGCCCCCATAAACTTATAGATTAAGATTGTAAAGAATGCAAAGAATATAAAGACAAAAAATGTGGGAGTTATAAATTTGATTAGGTCTCTTGTAGGTCCTGATAAAGCAAGTAATAGAGCTAGAGCAAGAGCAAGCATTGCATTAAGGTTCTTGTTCTCACCCAATACTTTAGTGAGGGATAAGATGGCATACAATAAAACAAATATAAATATTAAATAAAAAATTATATTAAAATATTCCAATAGTCCTATATCTAAAAAAGTAGCCATTTTTATTTATTTTTAAATACATTTACTGTATCCTTAAGGGGCTTAAATGTGTTCTCACCAGCTGTAATGATCCATATGATTATGCCAAACACCAAAAGCACTAAAACAACAGCCATTGTGTCTGGATCAATATTAAACCAGCCGAAGTTTTCCCACCATCCTGCTGAAATTCCAAATAACCATATTATAACTGCAAAAGCAGGAATCATTATCGCACCGCCAGCACCTTTAGCCTCGTATCCAAAAACACCTGACAACAGCAAAACCATTATAATTGCTATAAGCACTAATGCAACATTTGGCAATAAATTGTTGATTATAAGAACTGCATCCTGGCCTTCAGGATAAGTGCCTAGGATATGGGGAATAACAACAACCATTCCTAAGACTAAAGCAATAATAACATTGAATCTTTTGCTATCCTCTCCAAATATTTTTGCTTTTTGAAGAACAGCAAAAACAACTGTAAATATCAATAAAAATGGAAGCAACACATCAAGCATGCCCCAGCTTTCCATTGTCTCAAACAACTCAACAAAATTAGTCATTTTTCATCCTCCTTTTTTAATAAGATTTTTTATTATTCCTTTTTTTCCTTTGTTTTTTTTGGACCGCCACCAGTAATCAAAAACATTATACCAATAACAAAACCAATAAGTATTAATGACGCAAACCAGTCTGTATTCCATTTTGTGCTTATGAATTCCATAATAAAGCTAAGCCATGTCTGCTCGCTTTCTGTTTTGATTGCATTAAGGAATATTGCTATTATCCCTACAAACATAATTATCATAAATGCTACATTCCATCCCCCTTGCAAGAAAAAACCCTTTTCAGTTTCCTCATGAAATGAACCAACTAACATCAGGAAAAGAATAGACAGCAAAAGCAATATTACAACCTGAGATGAAACCTGTGTTATTACCTCAACAAGCTTTGATGATGCAATAACAAAAAATGCAATAACAAATGCAACCATTGCATCAAGGTTCTTTTTTGTGTATTTTTTCCCCTCTATTTCTTCTACACCAAAAATCTTTGTTTTTTCAAGTATTGCAAAAATAATTGTAAAAACAAGCAAAAATGGAAGAATAACATCATAGATTCCAAGTCTTCCAAAAAAATCTATTGTTCCTCTGAATACAGATTGCTCTACCATTATGCAATATCAGAGATTGAGTGATATATAAAACTTTCGCTTTTTAAAGAGCATAGCTTAATTAATGGAAAAAATTTTCTGATAATTCATGAAAATATTGTTTGCAGTCTCATTTATGCTTATGTTTTTTATTTCTGCAATCTTTTTTATTGCTTCTATTATGAAAGACGGCTCATTTCTCTTGTTTTTGTAAGGGCTTAAATATGGTGAGTCTGTTTCTGTTAAAAGTTTGTTTATGTCAACTATTTCAACTAATTTTTGGAATTGATTGGACCTTACTACATTTGTAGGAACTGAAAAATAATAGCCAAGCCCTGCTGCCCTTTTTATTAATCTAAGTTTTCCGCTAAAGCAGTGGAGCACTACTTTTTTGGCATCTGAATTTTCTAATATACTAATAATTTCCTGTTCTGCTTTCCTTGAATGTATGATCAATGGCTTGTTTATTTTTTTAGATAGATTGATTATTTTCAGGAAAATCTCTTTTTGAAGTTCCTGCTCCTGCTTTTTTTTGCAGTATTTGTAATCAAGTCCAACCTCGCCAATTGCAGCTATTTTATCCTTGTTTTTTTCAATAAAATTCAGTTCACTCTCAATTTCTTTTTCAGTCAGCTTAAGCGCATCATCCGGATACAGGCCAAAGGCTGGCTTTACAATCTTGTATTTTTTGCTTAACTCAAGGGTTTTTCTGTTGCTTTCAGGATTCAGGCCATTGCTGATTATTGCCTTAACTCCTGCAGTTTCGGCCCTTTTTATAACTTCGTCTAAATCAGAATCAAATTCATTTAGGTCAAGGTGCGCATGAACATCTACCAATAGCATAAAAGAATAATATTTGTGGATGTATATAAAGTTTTAGTTAAGATTATTTAATCAACAATAACTGTTTCTAACTTTTCAAGGTTGCAGAAGTCTGTTGAGTATGTATAGGCCCCGGCATTCAAAAAAACAATTTTATCTTTTACTTTAGGGTTTGCTAAATAAACCCTGTATCTGAAGATATCCATTGAATCAGGAGTGCATCCTTTTATTACATAAGGTGTTCCTGTTTTAAGCTCATTTTCAACCAATAATCTTATATCCGCAACAAAAGTGTCCATTGCTGAATTAAAAACAGAGCAGTTGATTACAATATTGTTGTTGTATATATTGACTATCTCTGCTTCCAGCTTTATGCCTGGCCCTGCAATGAAACGCCCTGGCTCAGCAATCATTTTTATGTTGTAATTATGGAGCCAGTCTCTTAATTCTTTTATTTTATTGAAAATCTGCTGGGAAATATCCTCTGTATAATTTTTATAGTTAACAGGTATGCCTCCCCCAATATTCACAATATCTATTTGTTTTATTATTTCTTCAGGAATTGATTCTGATAATTCATATTTCAGTGACCACTCGCTTATATTCTGTGTTTTCCTGTGAAAATGTATTCCAAGCTTATTGATATTCTTATTTTTTCTTAGTTCAGGTATTAACTTATTTACCTGGGATGAATAAAGGCCATAAACATAATGCTTGCCTGTCCTTATTGTGTTTTCCTTCAGGCGCATCCTTAACAAAAGGTTAATTTTTTTGTTATTTTTCTTTAAGTAATCAAGCAGAATCTTTAAATCATTTTCATTGTCAACAACAAAGTTTTCAATTCCTTTTTCAAACAAGACATCAAGCTCTTTATTTTTCCATGCCTGTGCAAAGAACCATATTTTTTTCTTGTCTTTAACCTGCTCTAATGATAAAATAAAATGCATTGTAAAAAAAGAATCAGTATTCTCTTCTAATACTTTGGCTACAACAGGGTTTGTCTTCACGCTGTATGAAACAATATCTGAAACCTGCTTTATCTTATTGTACTGCTCAATTACCTTTGATTTTGAAAGAACAAACCTTGCATTTGTCAGCATTTTAGAATTCCCTCTTTGCATAATGTTTCCAAAGCATTTATCATTGCTATCGGAAATGTTATTGAAACATCGCCAATAACAGTAGCAGCATCTGCGTCATCCTTTATCTTTCCCCATGACTTTGCCTCTTTTGTTGTTGCACCGCTCATGCTTCCAGAGGTATGGTGTGCAGTTGTCATGTAAACAGCATAATTCAGGCCGCCGTTTAACAAGCATGAGAATATTGCATGGTGCTTTGAAACACCTCCTCCTAAAGAAATTATTCCTTTTCTTTCATCATGGCTTGTTGAAAAAAGTATATTTGCAAAATCCTTTACAACATCAACTACAAAATCAGGATGCTTCTGCTGGAACATAAACAAATGAAAGCCAAATGCCCCGTCTGTTATTGCAGGGCAGAATATTGGGACATTGTTTTTTGCTGCTTGGTACAAAATAGAATCCTCATCATTTAATGTCAGCCCTATTTCCTTCAAGAGCTCTGAGACAGGCCATGTTTTTTTCTTTTCATAAAACTTTTGCAGTAATGGCTGTATCATGTCCTCAAACCTTGCATAGCTCTCATTTCTTATGAAAAGGTTTCCAACCCTGTTAACGCCTTTCTCATAAAGCTCAACATCATCCATATCAAAATCCCCTATTATGAATTTCTCCCCGATTGCTTTCATAAAGTCCTCTTCAAGCCCGCCAATAGTTGTAACTATGATATCTGCCATTTTAAGCTTAATCATCTGGGCAAAAAAGCCCCTTAGGCCGGATGTAACCATATTAGATGTAAAGGTAAAAAATATCTTTGTCCCTTCTTTTTTCATCTTTACAATTATATTGGATGCCCTTGCAAGCTCTGCTCCCTGAAACCCAACCCTTCCTATCCTGTCTGCAAGCGATTTAACGCTCATTCCTTTTTCCCATTTGAAATCATGCACTTTTTCCATAATAAACACCTTTTATAGTTTAATCTGAATATAAATAAATCTAGCTAAAAGAAGTAATTTACGAACCCATTTTTCTTACTGAACTCATATGAAAAAGGGAAACTGAAGCATATTTAAAACTTTCCATAAATTTGTGCAAAGCTTTAAATATCAAATATGTTTTTTGGGTTTTGGTGATAATTATGGCTATAATAGGATTTGATTTAAATAAAATAAGTATTGAGAGAACAGGAGATGTAAGGGGAGAAATAAAAATCAACAACAATGTTTCTATAAAGGAAATTGACAAAATAAGTGTTCCTATAAAGAGAGAGGGCCAGGAAGGGCTAAGATTTGGCTTTGAATTTACATCAGACTACGAGCCAAAAATAGGCAGTGCGCTTATTAAGGGGAATGTTATTGTTGTAGAAGACAAGAAAAAGGCAGAAGATATCTTAAAGCAGTGGAAAAAAGATAAAAAAGCAGAAAGCGATGTTATGACTGCTGTCTTAAATACAGTGCTTGAGAAATGCAACATAGAGGCATTGATTCTAAGCAGGGAAGTTAATCTGCCTCCATCAATACCATTGCCAAAGGTAAAGCCTAAGAAAGCTTAGTTCTAAAACCAAAACTTAGGTTAACATAGTTTAAAAGGGGGAAAATGCCGGAAAAAGAGCTAAAACTAAAGGTAATAGAAGCTTTACAAGATGATGTTAATAAAAGCATTGTTAGAATAGACTCTAATTTTATGCAGGAAATAAGTGTAAGGCCCGGTGATATAGTTAAAATAATAGGTGAAAGAG
>PCYE01000050.1 GCA_002762865.1 Candidatus Woesearchaeota archaeon CG10_big_fil_rev_8_21_14_0_10_33_12
GGAACTATCAAAACATTGATTAAAAAGCTTAAAATTGCTGATGAAGTTCTCAAGCAAAAGAAGAATTAGTTTTTACACATAGCATCAAAAACCGCAAGATTTAAATATGTCTTCTATTTTACACCTATTAGTTTGTTCTATAAAAGAAGATTTCTGGAAGGTGTTAATCCTATGGAAAATGAAAATATTATGAAGACCGGAACCACAACAGTAGGTATTATGTGCAAAGATGGAATTGTTCTTGCAGCAGACAGAAGAGCAACTTCTGGAAATTTAATCAGTGATAAAAAAGCACAGAAAATATATCAAATAAATGATTATATGGCCTTAACAACAGCAGGCGTTGTTTCAGATATCCAGCTGCTTGTAAAGTTAATCAAAGCAGAACTTAGCCTAAAAGCTATAAGAACAGAAAGAGAAGCAAATGTTAAGGAATCTGTTAATCTGCTTGCAGGACTTGTATACTCTAATATAAGGAAAATGTCTATGATACCAGGGATATCACACTTTCTGTTTGCAGGAAATGATTATGAAGGATTTCATCTTTATGATGTTTATGCTGATGGCTCGCTGACAAAATATGATAGTTATGTATCTTCTGGATCAGGTTCTGTGATGGCATATGGTGTTCTTGAAACCTTATACAAAAATGATATGAAAATAGATGAGGGAGTAAAGTTAGCTGTTAAGTGCATTAATGCTGCTCTCCAGAGAGATTCTGCAACAGGCAATGGCATTGATGTTGTGACAATAACAAAAGACGGCATTAAAAAAGTTCTTGAAAAGGAAATTAAACAAGATTTGTATTAATTTTTCTTAAATTATAAATGGTGTATTTAATGAATAATATAATAATAAAAGAAATTCTGAGTCAGCTGCCAGAGGAAAAGATAAGTGATGCTTGTTTTGAGGGAGCAAATATAGTTCTTTACACAAAGGACAAAGAATTTTTTCTTGATAATAATGGGTTAATAAGGAAGATAGTTAATGATATAAAAAAGAGAGTTGAGCTAAGGCCAGACCCTGCAATAACACTCGATATAGAGGATGCTGAAAAACTCATAAAAAGTGTTATTCCTGAAGAGGCTGGTGTTGATAAGATAATATTTGACCCTCAGCGTTCAAGGGTGATAATAGAAGCAGAAAAGCCAGGGCTTGCAATTGGCAAGCAGGGTGATATTCTAAGGGAAATAAGGAAAAAAACATTATGGGTTCCGCTAATAAGAAGAAAGCCTGCAATAAGATCTCAGCTTATTGAGAATATAAGGGCTGTTTTATACCAAAATTCAGACTACAGGAGAAAATTTCTTGATAAGATTGGCCATAGAATTTATGATGGTTGGATAAGGGAAAAAAAGAATGAGTGGATTAGAGTAAGCTATTTGGGTGGTGCAAGGCAGGTTGGAAGATCATGCCTTTTTCTGCAAACACCAGAGTCAAGAATACTGCTTGACTGCGGTGTTAATATAGCCTCTGATAAAGATGCCTATCCATATCTTGAGGCTCCTGAATTTAATATAAATGATCTTGATGCAGTTGTACTAACACACTCTCATCTTGACCACTGCGGTTTTATTCCTTACTTATATAAGTATGGGTATAGGGGTCCTGTTTACTGCACAGCACCAACAAGGGATGTTTCTGCTTTGTTGTTAATTGATTATATTAAGATAATGCGCTCTAATGGGAAAGAGCCAATATTTACAATTGATGATATAAAGGAAATGGTGAAGCACACTATTTGCCTTGATTATAATGAGGTAAGTGACATAACACCAGATGTTAGGATAACACTCTATAATGCAGGGCATATTTTAGGATCTTCTATGGTGCATATGCACGTAGGTAATGGGCTGCATAATATAGTCTATACAGGAGATATGAAGTTTGGAAAAACAAGGTTGCTTGATATAGCAGTCACAAAATTTCCAAGGGTTGAAACATTGATGATAGAAAGCACTTATGGGGGTCGTGAAAATATATTGCAATCAAGAAAGGAATGCGAGAATGAGTTTGCAGACATAATCAAGAGGACTATTGACAGAAAGGGAAAAATTCTTGTTCCTGTCCTTGGTTCTGGAAGAGCACAGGAGGTTTTGTTAATAGTTGAAAATATGATAAGAAATGGGAAGATTGAAAAAGTTCCTGTTTTCATAGACGGAAGTGTCTGGGATATAACAGCAATTCATACAGCATATCCTGAGTTTTTGAATAGTATTGTAAGGAAGCAGATTTTTCACAAAGACCAAAATCCATTTTTATCTGAAATATTTAAAAGAGTTGGCTCTCAGAAGGAAAGAACTCAAGTTATAGAAGAAACTGGCTCATGCATTATTCTTGCTACTTCAGGTATGCTTGTTGGAGGCCCTTCTGTGCAATACTTAAAACAGCTTGCTGACAATCCAAAAAATACACTGCTTTTTGTCTGTTATCAGGGAGAGGGTTCTCTTGGTAGGAGAATTCAAAGAGGAGAAAAAGAGATGTCAGTGGATGGAAGCAAGGAGATAACACAAATAAAAATGGAAGTAGATACCATGGAAGGATTTACAGGTCATAGTGGAAGGAAGGAGCTGCTCAATTTTGTCTATAGATGCGATCCAAAGCCAAAAAAAATCATTGTAAATCACGGCGAAAGCTCAAGATGCCTTGACCTTGCAAGCTCTATACATAAGCTTAACAGAGTAGAAACAGCTGCGCCAAGGAATTTAGAAGCCATCAGGCTTAAATAATTTTTTTTAATTACTTCTTAGTAACTAAAATAGAAAGATTTATATATGAGCTATTCTTTTGATTATTGTGATACAAAATGTTAAAAGAATCTTCAAAAAAATATATGATTGATAATTTTTACAATTTAAATAAAAAGGGACCAGAGAGTAAACTAGAAGTTATTGTTAATGGTGTGAAGGTTGCTATAAAATCAACATTAAATTATCTAAAAAAATATGTATATGCAACTCCGGAAATAGGGGATGAAGCAAACCCTCACAGGTATAGATATCAAAACTTAGGTTATAGACTTATAAAATAATATTTACTACTTCTAAATAACTAAAAAATAGAAAGGTTTATATATAAGTGTTACTCCTTAGTAGTTAGATTGGGGGTATTATGTTAAATAAAAAACAAATTATCACTGTATTGCTTGCATTCATGCTCGGATTGATATTTAACGATGCATACAGCGAGCTGAGTTCTGTAGAGAGGCCTTTATCATTGTTCCAGGATGGTATAGAAAAAAATTCTCCAGGTGACTGGATAAAGGAAGACCAGATCAAGGTATATAATGATAAGGTTATTATTAACCTAAAAGATGCTGAGTGGGCTTCATTCACAGACACAAATTCGATGGATCCAGTAATTGATGAAAAAGCAAATGCAATAGAAATTATTCCAAAATCAAGTGATAACATCCAGGAAGGGGATATAATCTCATATAAATCAGACTATGCTGATGGAACAATTATCCACAGAATAATAAAAATAGGCAGTGATGAAGAAGGATGGTACTGCATTGTTAAAGGCGACAACAACCAGAACCCTGACCCTGGGAAAATAAGATTTAATCAGATAAAAAGAGTTCTTATAGCTATTATCTATTAAAATGATAAAAAAAATTTCTTATCTAATAATTGTAACTATGATTATCTTGCTCACTTTATTTAGCGCATTAATGTAATTCAAAAGCTTTTTATAAAACAAAAATTATTTCTATTTTATGAATATAAGTGACTTAAATAAAGAGGGGTTAGAAAACTGGAAAAAGTCCTGTAATATCTCTGCGCAGGCACTTGAATATGGAAAAGGATTAATAAAAAAAGGAAATAATCTTCTTGATGTTGCCAGAAAAACTGATGAGAAAATTATCAGTTTAGGGGGAGAGATAGCTTTTCCCTCACAGATATCAATGAACCAGATAGCTGCGCATTTCTGCCCTACAAAAAACAATAATCCTGTTTTTGAAAATCAGATTGTAAAGCTTGATGTTGGAGCACATGTTAATGGCTTTATTGGAGACAATGCATGCACTGTTGATCTTTCTGGTGAAAATTCAGAACTTGTAAAGGCATCAAGAGATGCTTTGAATAATGCTATAAAGATTACAAAGCCAGGAATAACTCTTGCAGAAATAGGAAGGGTAATACAGGAAACAATAATGAATTATGGATTTGCTCCTGTAAGAAATTTAAGCGGCCATGGCCTTGGAAAATTTGATATCCACACAAAGCCAACTATTCCAAATTATGATAATGGTGATGAAACAAAAATTAAGAAAGGAGATATTTTTGCAATAGAGCCTTTTGCAACAAATGGTCATGGAATTGTTATTGAGACGTCTAATCCAACTGTTTTTTCCCTTGTTCAAAAAAAGCCAGTAAGAGATATGACAACAAGGCAGATTCTTAAAGAAATAGAAAATTATAAAGGGCTTCCTTTTGCAAAGTGGTGGCTTGAGGAAAAATTTTCTTTGTTTAGGGTTAACCTTGCATTAAGACAGTTAGAGAACTTGGGAATAATCAAAGGGTATCCTCCATTAGCTGATAGGGATAATGGCCTCGTAAGCCAGGCAGAGCATACTATCCTGGTCGATGAGAAAACTATTATATTAACTAAATCCTGATTAACTTTTTTTAATATTTAAGGGCGGTTTCCTTAACTCCCTGAGCCATGAAAGACCAATTTTTACCATCTCTTTGTTAAATGCTTCAGATAACTTATATGTCTTCCTGTAAAGGTCATAATAAATTATACCCATGCTTTTCATAGGGGTTAGAATTCTATCATAGAACTGTCTTTTATTGTATGAAAGTTTTACTTTTTTACCTCTATATGGGGGCTCGTTAATCTCTGTAATTAAGTTGCCCTCATGCAGCTTTGTGGCAAATAAAGACATCTCTGATTTACCTATTTCTCCACCATTCTCTTTCATGTAATTTATCAGCAAATTGGCAACTATCTTCTGTTGTTTTGTTGCAAATATTACTTCCAAGATATCATCAGATAAATTAAATCTGTCAAATAATATTACTATTTTAACCCCCAGTAGCTTAATAATTTATACTAATATATAAATGTTGCTTTTTGTATAGATATGATTACAAATCCAAATTAAAATGGTTTTAAACATTCCATCGACGAAGGTAATATACAAAAACGAAATATTTATATATAAGATGTGTTTAAAATATATCAGTATACAATTTTGGATATCAAAAGGGAGGCAAAAATGGATTTTATCATCGAGAATGCATTAAAAAATGCTGAAGAAAATAAGATTGAATCAATGATAGGGCAAGCCAACATAAAAGTATTTGGTGCTGGCGGAGCAGGCAACAATATGGTTTCATGGCTTTATAGAAAAGGAATTAAGGGAGCTGAAATAATAGCTGCCAATACAGACCAGCAGCATCTTAATATTTCTGAGGCAGATAAAAAAATATTGATGGGAAGGAATGTAACACGTGGCCTTGGATGCGGTGGATTTCCAAAAAAAGGTGCAGAGGCTGCAAATGAGTCCATTAACGAAGTAAAAGACTCACTTAAAGGAGTTGATATGGTATTTGTTTGTGCTGGAATGGGCGGAGGAACAGGAACAGGCGCTGCTCCAGTGATTGCAAAGATTGCAAAAGAAGTTGGTGCAATTGTCATTGGAACAGTTACAATGCCATTCAATATAGAAAGGGCAAGGGTTGACAAAGCAGAGTTTGGATTGCAGCAGTTAAGGCAGAATGCTGATACAGTCATTGTTATTGACAATAATCGCTTGGTTAACATTGCAGGCAATCTTCCAGTGCAACAGGCATTTGCAGTTGCAAACGAGTTAATTGCAACAATGATAAAGGGGATTGTTGAGACAATAGCTGTTCCATCTTTAGTTAACCTTGATTATGCAGATGTAAAGGCAATAATGAACAATGGAGGAGTTGCAGCAATAGGTGTTGGCTCTTCTGACACAGCAAACAGGGTTGAAGAGGCAGTAAGAGGTGCTCTCGCAAACCCATTATTAGATATAAGCTATGAAGGTGCAACAGGGGCATTAATACATATTTCAGGAGGGTCTGACTTAACATTGGATGAAGTAAACAGGATTGGAGAGCTTGTAACAGAATCAATGGACCAGGATGCAAATGTTATCTGGGGAGCAAGAATTGATGACAACATGAAAGGAAAGCTTACTGTCATGACAATTATGACAGGAGTTCATTCTCCGTGGATTATTGGAAAAGAAAATGGCAGGCAAGCAAGTGCTTCCAAAGGATTTAGTGATGAGCTTGGAATTGATGTGTTTAGATAAGACATTTCTTAATATTTATTTTTTTTAACATTTTATACTATGTAGGTATTAGTGTAAATTCAAATAATCATAGCCAGTTTTTTCATAAAACTTATATATAAGGCATAAATTCTATCTGTTAATAATCATGAAAGTGGTTTAGGAGGAATAAAAATGGTTGATTTTAAAATTGTTATTTCAGACCCAAGCACAGGAAAAACATATCAAAAGGAAGTTAAGGATGATGATGCCAGGAAGTTTATGGGCCTAAAGATAGGAGACAAACTCAAGGGAGACTTTCTGGAACTTAGCAATGTCGAGATTGAGGTAACGGGCGGCTCCGACTACTGCGGCTTTCCAATGAGAAAAGATGTCTGGGGCTCAGGAAGAAAAAGGATATTAGCCGTTGGCGGCGTTGGAATAAGGAAAAGGGAAAAAGGAATTAAAAAAAGAAAAACTGTCTGCGGAAACACGATACATGCTAAAATATCACAGATAAATGTTAGGGTCTTGGGCGGCAAACCTATTAAGGTAAAAGAAGAGAAGAAAGATGAGCCTGGGAAAGAGGTTAAAAAAGAACCTAAGAAAGAAGACAAACCAAAGGCTGGTAAACCAGAAGACAAAGCTGAAGCAAAAAAAGAACCTAAGAAAGAAGAAAAAGTTCTGACTGTTGCTGAGCTGGCAGAAAAAAAAGGGGAGGTTAAGAAATAAAAAATGCCAAAAATTGCTAAGACAAAAAAAGTCAAAACAAAAAAGAGTTTTAAAACCTCAAAAAAAATAACTAAAAAAGAAAAAAAAATTGAGGAACCTGTTCAGCCAGAGATAAACATCGGATTGGTTGGCCATGTTGACCATGGAAAAACAACTTTGGTTAAGGCATTGTCTGGCAAGTGGACTGATACTCATTCTGAAGAGATAAAAAGGGGAATCACAATACGGCTTGGTTATGCAGATACTGTTTTCAGGAAATGTCCTAAGTGCAAGGAGCCAGAATGCTTTTGTGTTAATGATAAATGTCCGAGATGCAAGACTGCAACAAAATCATTAAGAAAAGTATCTTTTGTTGATGCTCCTGGACATGAAAGCCTTATGGCAACAATGTTATCTGGAGCAACTATCATAGATTATGCCTTACTCCTTATAGCTGCAAATGAGGAATGCCCTCAGCCGCAAACAAGAGAGCATTTAATGGCTTTGGAAATATTAGGAATAAAAAAGATGATTATTGTACAAAATAAAATAGATGTTATTTCAGATGAGCAAGCAATGAAAAATTATAATCAGATAAAGGAATTCATCAAAGGGACTACTTATGAGGATTCTCCTATTATTCCTATATCTGCACAACACAGCACAAATATAGATGCTTTAATACAAACTATTGAAGAATATTTTCCAACACCCAAGAAGGATGCATCAAAAGAACCCATAATGTTTGTTGCAAGATCTTTTGATATTAACCCGCCTGGCTCTGACCCAATAAAAATAAATGGAGGGGTTTTAGGTGGTGCATTAAAGCAGGGAAAGCTTATGGTCAATGATGAGATAGAGATAAAACCAGGAAGAGATGTTGAGAAAAGTGGAAAAAAATTATGGGAGCCAATAACTACAAAAATTGTTGGTTTAAAAACAGGCGGCAGCTCTGTAAAAGAGATTTTCCCAGGAGGGTCAGTTGCGATTATGACTTTACTAGACCCAGCTATTGTAAAGTCGGACAGTTTAACTGGATCTGTTGTTGGAAAAAAAGGCATGCTGCCAAAAGTCTGGTATAATTTTATACTTGAAATACATCTCCTTGAAAGAGTTGTTGGACTTAAAGATGACATAGCTGTAGAGCAGATAAAACTAAATGAGGTTCTTATGCTAAATGTAAACTCTGCAGCCACTATTGGCTTTGTTACAGAACTTAAAAAAGATGCTGTTAGCTGCAGCCTGAAGATTCCGGTTTGCGCAGAGCAGGGCTCAAGGATTTCTATATCAAGAAGAATAGGCACAAGATGGCGCTTGATAGGTTATGGGATTATTAAAGAATAAAATAAAATTAGTCAGATAATCCGATAAATACAAACATAAGCCCAATTAGGATTACAAAGGGCCCTATTGCTCCTTTTATCAATGTTAATAGGTGGGGCCACCATCTTATACAACCAAATATTCCTACTATTATTAATAGCAGACCAAGTATAATTTTAAAACATTTTTTTATTGAATCCCTTGTTTTCTCCTTCATTTTTCCACCTCAAAGATTAAGTTAGTATATAATAATACTGCAGGTATTTAAAATTTTTGTTTTTCAATAGATTTAAATATTAATTATATAGATTTATAAAATATGGCAAAAACAAAAAGCTCTGGGCCAAGCCCTGTGAGAACAATTTTTCTATTGTTTATAGTATTCTTTGCAATTCTTTACTTTGTATTTCAACCAGATGATTTTTCATTGGTTTTAATACCATTTATAATAAGCCTCTCGCTTGCCTACTTTTTTGGTATGTGGTTAGTCAGCCAAGAAGTTTGAAAACGTATAAAAAGGTTTCATAAAACAAAAATTATTTAAACAATTGCTACATAAGAATGGTTATGGAAGAAGGATTTTCTACTGAAGATGATCATTATAAGATAAAAAGCATTTATTTTAATCTTGTCAGTGAAGCATATAATTTATTTTATAAGGTTATTTCACCAGATTCTGATTATGAAAAAGATAGTGAAATTATTGACGACTTATCAGATATTATAGCAAGGCATGTACATATAAGAAGAGATTTAAATAGAATTATATTAGAGTTAGAACCTCCCCCACCAGAAGAAATAAAAAAAATTATTTCTGATGCAAAAAATGCAAAGAATATAGAAGCAAAGATTCAGCTTTATGAATTTGCAGCAGAGAGTGCATTATTAAATGTAGGAATATTCAAAGAAAAAGTGTATACCAAATTTGGCAAATCATGTTACTCTAAAGCATCGGACCTTTGGAAAGAACTTGGTTTTCCTACTGAATCAAATATTGATATGGTCTTATCTAAAAAATTTGAAGATTATGCTATTATCTTAAATTGTATGAGGGCTAGTTATATGATTTATGATTCAATTAATGAACTAGTTGAAGATTTTGAAGATTATAAACACTCTAAAAGTAGAGATAAAACAAAAATCTTAGCTGAAGAGCCATACTTACAGCAACTGAAAAAATTTGCTACAGATATTAACATAATAAAAGAAAGAAAAAGGAAAAATTTGTTTGAAGAGAAGTTAATGGGTTACTTTGATGCATTAAGAGATGCTTATATGGATAAGGAATATAAGTTTGCTGAACTTTGCATAAGTGAGATAAAAAAAGAGGTAGATAAGGAATTAGGAGGAAACTCGATTTCTATTTTTGGCTGGCCAAAAGAGCAAACAAAAGACAACATAGCAAGATGGATTAATGCATACACAGGTATAGAAAAATTGATTAAGAAATATATCCCAGATAATAATGTTAATAATTAAAATTAACCATCAACAAACAATAAATGTTTTTCTTTTCCGCTTAACTCCTGCATTATTCTTTTTGTTACTGCCTTTTTTGGATCAGGCATTAAATGCACTCTTTTCTTCATATCCTCAAAGCTATCGAAAGGTTTTACCTTTCTTTCTTCAAGTATTTCCCACATCCTTTTCTTGCCCATTCCCGGCAATAATTCTATAGAGTGCATTCTTGTACTTAATGGCTGTGCATTGTTAAAAAAATCAACAAACCTCTGCTCATTTTTTTCAGCAATCTCCTTTACTATAAAATCCAGCTCTGATTTTGCAGTTGCTGTTAATCTGGAAAAAGGTATTTTTCCATTGATATGATGCACCTTGTCCCTTTTATCCTGTCCAATGTAAACCTCTTCATGTGGCTGCAAGAACACGTCTTTTTTTGGAACAAGTTCTAATAAAACAAAACGTTTTTTGCCTATGGCCTGGGCTATTGCAGTCTTTTGATGGCTCGGCCTTGTGTCAAATGGATAGCCATTTGGCAAAAAGTCAAGTATAGTTACATATTCTTCTTTTTCATGCGTTTCCATCTTAACCATAAATTGTTTTTTCTTGTTTATAAACTTTTGTTTTTTAAACTAATTGTGTTCTAATTCAAGAAAAATAAATATGTTACTTCTTTTTTTCAGCAAAATCTTTAAGGGCATCAACAATTTTCTTTAAGTTTTCATTGTTAACTGTTATTGTATAACCCTGTAGAATTATTTTTAGCTCATCAACTGTTTTTGGTAGTATATCCACTATCTTGGTTATGTGAATATCTTTAAGTCTTGGAACATTAAGTTTTTCTAATTTTTTGATCAGTTCCTCTTCATTTTCTTTACTCAAAGTCACAAAGTGACCTAGATATTCTTCAGTCTTGCCAACCCTAAAGTTTAGCTCTTTATCACGCTTTTTTATCTTGTCAATTTCCTGCTTAAGCTCAGTTAGGGTGATTGGCTTCTCAGATATTATTTCCGGTTTTACCATTTTTATACCTTAATTTTTTTAAGATGAATTGGATGAACTATGAGTATTTTTTCTTTTTTTCCATCTTTAATTAACAGTTTATAGCATCTTCCAATTTTTTTCTTTATTATGCCTGTTTTGCCATGAAACTTCGGAAAATACATTCCCTTCTGCACAGCTGGCTCTGCATTCAGGACTACTTTGTCCCCCTCTTCAAATGTCTGGAAGAAGTTCTTGACGCTTATTTTTCCCTTGCTTCTTCTTGGCTTTGAGAGTTTCTGCCTTGTTTTTCTCCTGAAGCCGCCTATTCTTTGAACCATTTTAAACCACAAAAAGGAAATTCCCCTATTATAAAAAGCTTTTGATTTAATCTCAGTAGGGAAGGTAATAGAAAGATTTAAATATATTACAAGCAAAAATCATATAAAATGTCTTTAAATAAAAAAAGAGGGTTGTTAGTGTTGTCTTCTCTTTTCCTGGCCTTATTAATACCAATAGTTAGCGCACAATATGAGGGAGTTTACAGCATGTTCAGCTTTCTTTTTGGAACTGGAGATGGAGCATTTATATTCCTGAAAGCTGGAGTGTGGATTATACTGTTTGCAATAATATTCTGGGCGGCAAAGAAGATTTTTTCTGGCAGCAAGGGGATTGCCACAATATTTTCCATTGTTGTTTCATTGATTTCCATAAGGTTCATACCAGATGAATATATTTATTATATTGGCTCTGCCTACGGCGTTTTTGGAATTGTAGTGCTTATACTGGCAATAATGGGTGGAACATTGCTTATACTCAACAGTTATTTTCCCATAAAACAGCACAAGGCTTTTGGAGTTGTGTGGGCCATGTTTTATTTCTTTATGGCATGGGTTTTTCACCAGCTGACAGATATAACCACCGGAATATACCAAATAGATGAGTTGTTGCCTGTCATAGGTCCATGGGGCAAGTGGGTATGCATTGTTTTGGGCATTGCCTGCTTGGTAAGGGCATTTTCTGGCACTAGTAGTTATACAAGAACAAGACCTAGCGGAGATGAAAAAAGGGAACGTGATATAGAAAGAGAAGAGCTTGAAAGAGAGAGAAGGCAACATCAAGAAGAATTAAATAGAATGGCTAAACAAGGAAAAAAAGATGTTAAATCAGCTAAACTAGAACAAGCTAATAGAGATAATGCTATGCAAAATAGACATAGAAGAGCAAAATGGGAAAATGAATTAGATAAATTAAGGTCTGAAAAAAATGATTGTAAAAATAAAGCAGGTAATTTACATACAAGAGCAACACAAGCTGGATGGACTAGGACTGAAGCAGGTAGAAAATTATATAAAGTATGGTATAGAGAATATTCAAAAGTAATATCATTAGAAAAAGAAATAGAAAATCTTGAAAAAAAGCTTAGAATTAGATAAATAAAAGTTAATCAATATATTTTGAGGTGATAATATGAAAATAATAATTGTTTTTATTGGAATGCTTACAATACTTGCAGGAGTTCTGCCTTTTTTTAATGGTTTTGGAGTGATTCCTTTTTCAGGGCCGATTTACTTAGGGAGCATAATCTTTATAGGGGTTATCGCATTTTTGTATGCTGTAAAGACCTTTGGGCTATGGGGCTCGCAGAAATTTATTACTGCAATGCTTGCACTTTTGATTATTTTTGGCGGATTGATTCCATTTCTGGTTACAATGAGTCTAATACCAAGCACAGTGCCTAGCTCTGGGCCTGTTTACTCAGGGATTATAATACTGATTGGAATTATAGCTGTCTTATACGGTGCAAAACAGTTATAATAGAATTCGTTAAAAAATCTATTCAATTTTAACTTTCTGGCCTATGCTTTGGCCAGGCATTCCTGTTTCAAAGAGAACTCTTAATGCTCCATTGCATCCATGAGCACTTCTTACAGCTCCTTTAATTTCCTTTTTTGCAGAGCTTGACCATGTTACTTTTTTGCCTATTAAAGCAGTGGCCTTTTCCTTTGAATCAACACCATCAACTACTATTATCATCTGATTGCCACACTGGGTGTGCCTTCCTCCCCTAAAATTCATAATAACTCCTTCCATATTATCACAAAATCAGGAAACCCAGATTATTTAAAAACCTTTTGGAATTCTAAAGAATTTAAAAGCTTAGTAAACAAATTAATCCTTTAATTTATCAAGAAGCCTTTTTGTTTCTATCTTAGGCTCCTCAGCTTGTATTGTTACTCTAGGAATAAAAGCTGTAGGCGCTATCTCCTGCGTGGAAACCCATCCAGAATCTGCACCGCACATGCCTGTACATGTTTTATAGTTGTCACCTGTAACAACCATCTGTTTAAGAAGTTCGTAAGGGTGGGCAGCAACATAAAAGCTTGTTATGCACTCTCTCTTGCCATTAGGAAAGATTTTCCATGCTTTATGAGGATAGAGATGAAATTCACTGGTATTAACCTCAACCTCTCCAGCTCTGGCATCAATATATAAACCACATTCAATATTATTTTCAACACAATATTTTTTTAAGATTTCAACAAGCTCTTCATCAGGAACAGAGTTAGAACTGATTATCTCTAAGTTGCTAACCCGTGGTTCAGGTAAGGAAGCATGCTCATCACAAAGCCAGTCCCCCCTTGAGTGCCCGTTAGACAATTTTCCGAAGTAAACAGCAGAATCCCTGTTTAAAAGGTAATTTTGTAGAATGCCATTCTCAACAAGAACAATTCTCTGGCCTTCAATGCCTTCCTCATCAAACTTGTAGAAACCAGAAGCATCTTTTTTTTGTGGGTCATCAACAAGAGTGATAAACTCTGGCAATATTTTTTTATTCAGCTGTTTCTTAAATGTTGTAGATGTGTTATTTTTAATGTATTTTCCAGAAAGGAGATGAGCGCCAAGTGCTTCATGAAAGAGAGTTCCAACAGCCTCACCACTAAAAACAACAGGATATTGGTTGCTAGTTGGTATTGAAGCATTCCTTAATTGTTCAATATCTTTAGGTATTTCATTTAAAATATTTTCAAGTTTCTGATTAATATCATCCCATCCTTTAATTGAATATATGCTTTGATTAAAAGGGACTTCAAAATTTTTGTTATGCCTGATGTCTATAGCCAGTATAACTTTCCCTAAAAAAGAATAATCTAATATTTTTCTTCCCTGGCTATCAATAAACCCCCTGGAGTTATAGTTAGAACATAAACTAGACCAGCCTTCATCAACATAATTTAGTTTTGATATTTCTTTAGTCCATTTCTGAATGGTTGAAATAAGTTTTTTTGGTATTGGTTTTTGATTGGGTTTCTCACCAATATAAACATTAACTGGATCATTTGATAACTGGGAAAATTTATTACCTTTTTCTTGCTTTACAGGTATAATCCTTTCTATATTTGAGATGTATGAAACCAATGCAGATTTTAAGACAAAATCCATCTTATCATCAATAAGGTTTTTTAGGACATCTTGGTCTCTTGGCAGATGATCGCGTGCATCCCAGCGAGAACCATAGCCCTGTTTTTTGTCACCAATCATCACATTAATAGAATAACCAGCTTTACAATCATTAAAATTCCCATTTTCATTAATGGTAGCACCATTAAGAATATTGATTGTCTTAACATCAGCTTCCTTGTATGAGAGGGAGATAAAATGCGGCTTTGCAATGATTTCCCTATCAATTACATATAATTTTTGCTTTGCATCCATCCATCTATTAATAATGTTTTCCATTACTGAAAGAATTTTGTCATCTGTCATTATATCGCCAATTTATAATATTTATTTACTTTTGAGGAGTGATATATAAATCTTTCTTTTAAAGTATAAAATAAAGGATAACAGGCAATAACAAACATCCCATTGAATGTGTTCTTGAGATATGAACTGCCGGGGGGATTATGCCTATTGCAGTGCTTATTATGAGTATTAGCAATCCCAATGGGCCTGTCAAAACCAAAACAAGTACTGTTATTAAGAATATAACAGACAAAACCATTTTCCTGTAACTCACAATACTCATGATTTTTGAGAACACCTTGCTAAGGCCTAATGCAAGGAAAACAGACAAAGAGCCTGCAATTAAAACAGCTGACAGAAATATTACAATATGGTTTATGGTTATTGCATCAACTAATTCCTGGATAACTATTATTGAGCCATTTCTTGCCTTATCCAGAACATAAAGAGTGACCATTGAAAGTATGAAATTAAAGGTGTTTATTGAGCCCATTAAAATCATAAAGCCGTCTTCCTTAAGGTTTTTTGTTATCTGCATTGAAATGACAGCTGCTGTTGATGCTCCCAAGCCAGGCATAACAGCTGTTATAAAGCCAGAGAATCCTCCTGAAAACAAGGCCTTAAATACTTTTGATGTTTTAACCCTGACATATTGGTGTTTT
>PCYE01000003.1:0-47393 GCA_002762865.1 Candidatus Woesearchaeota archaeon CG10_big_fil_rev_8_21_14_0_10_33_12
TGGGCTACGCTCCCACCCCCAGACAGCCTTCGGGCTGTTTGGGTTAATAAATTTTTAGATTTTCAACGGTGCCAATAAACAAGCGAAACATTTAAATAATTCTGTTCAAAATGCCTGTAACATGAAAGAAATAAAGTTAATAGGAAATATGAATGAGTTCTTTTTAGATATATTCCTGTTAACAACACGTTAGTTCTAGTGCATTTTTATAACAAAGCTTAAATACTATTTTGTTGTTTTATGGTTTTATTAAAAAATATTAAATAAAATAATGATTATGGAGGATATTCAAATGATAAAAATAAAATTCCCAGATGGCTCAAAAAAAGAATATGAAAAAGGGATAAGTGTAATAGAAGTAGCAAAAGATATAGGGGAAAAGCTTGCAGAAGATGCAATTGCAGCAAAGCTTAACAATGAACTGGTTGACCTCAGCACAAAGATAAACAAGGATTCAAACCTAAAGATAATAACTTTTAAGGATGATGCTGGTAAAGAGGTTTTCAGGCACTCCAGTTCGCATTTGATGGCCCAGGCAATAAAAAACCTTTACCCTGATGTTAAGTTTGCTATCGGACCTGCAGTTGAGGAGGGTTTTTACTATGATGTTGATTTAAACAAAAAGCTTACACCAGAAGATTTTGTAAAGATTGAAAAAGAAATGGATAAGATAGTCAAGGAAAACTTAAATATTGAGAGAACTAAGCTGACAAAAAAAGAGGCATTGAACCTATTCAGGGACAATCCATACAAAACAGAGATGATTAATGAGCTGGAAGATGAAAAAATAAGCATCTACAAGCAGGGCAATTTCATTGATTTCTGCCGCGGGCCTCATGTTCCATCAACAGGAAAACTAAAGGCGTTCAAACTGACAAAGCTTGCCGGAGCTTACTGGAGAGGAGATGCAAAAAACAAGCAATTGCAGAGAGTTTATGGAATCTCCTTCCCAGACAAAAAACAGCTAAATGCATACCTAACCTTATTAGAAGAGGCTGAAAAAAGAGACCACAGGAAGCTTGGAAAAGAGCTTGATTTGTTCAGCGTGCATGATGAAGGCCCGGGATTTCCTTTCTTCCACCCAAAAGGAACATTTATTTTCAGGGAATTACAAAAATTCTGGAGAGAGGAGCATGTAAAGGCTGGCTATAAAGAAGTGATAACCCCAATAATCCTCAACAGAAAATTATGGGAACAGAGCGGACACTGGGACCACTACAAGGAAAACATGTACTTCACAAAAATAGATAGCGAGGATTATGCAATAAAACCCATGAACTGCCCCGGCGGAATATTGATTTACAAAACAAACATAAGGTCTTACAGGGATCTTCCGTTGAGGATGGGTGAAATGGGAATTGTGCACAGGCATGAGATGTCTGGCGTGCTTGCAGGATTATTCAGGGTCAGATGCTTCACACAGGATGACGCCCATATTTATATGACAGAGGAGCAGATAAAAGACGAGATAATAGGGGTTATTAATCTTTCAGAAAAATTCTACAATCTATTCGGATTTGAATACAATGTAGAGTTAAGCACAAAGCCAGACAATGCAATGGGCTCTGATGAAGTTTGGGAAAAGGCAACAGCCGGATTAAAGAATGCCCTTGATGCAAAAAAGATGAAGTACAAGATAAATGAGGGAGACGGGGCATTCTACGGACCAAAAATAGACTTCCATCTAAAGGACTGCCTGGGAAGGACATGGCAGTGCGGCACTATACAGCTTGACTTTGCAATGCCTGAAAAATTCGATTTGACATATGAGGGAAATGATGGAAAAAAGCATAGGCCCATCATGATACACAGGACTATCTATGGCTCAATGGAAAGATTTTTAGGCATACTTATAGAGCATTATGCAGGAAAGTTTCCTTTATGGCTCTCTCCAACACAGGCAATAATCCTAAATATAAATGACAGCCACATCCCTTATGGAGAAAAAGTAAAACAGGAACTGGAAAAAAGCAGCATAAGGGTTGAGACTGATTTTAGGGCAGAGACCATGCCAAAGAAAGTCAGGGAAGCACAGCTAAATAAAATCCCTTTAGTATTAACAGTTGGAGACAAGGAAAAAGAAAACAACACTGTTGCTGTAAGAACCCTTGACGGCAAGGTTTACTTTGGCATAAAAACAGGAGATTTAATCAAAAAAATGCAAGAGACCATTGATAACAAATCGTCTGAGATTAAGTTTTAATTTTTTATTTTCTTTGAATAAAACAAAAGATTTATAAAGGAATTGTAACTAGCTAGTTACAATAGAACAAAGATAAAAATGAAAGATGTTTACAAAACTTCAAAGTACCCTAATTCAGTAAATGATTGTGGTTGCGGTTATGCTAACAAGATCATTGAAGAATTAAGAGGTATAGAAACATATGCTCTTGCTAAAGAATTAAGTCAAATAGGATCATTCTTACCAAAAGATAAGATAGGAGCTAAATCTCCATCTGATGAAAACCTGCAGGATATGATTGATTCAGGGAAGGATTTCTTTGATATTCCTGAATTACCTTTGAGATTATCAAATAATAAGTCAGAGATTGTTAAAGAAAGATCTTTTAATAGTAGATAATTATATTTTATTTAAAAAATTCATGTTTTTTCTAAAGGTTTATAAATAAAAACCTGTTCTTAGCTGTAAAATGGTGCTTGAGAAACTTGGAAATTCATTAAAAAATACATTGAGCAAGATAGCTAAAGCCATATTTGTTGACGAGAAGCTCATTAATGAGCTTGTCAAAGACATACAGCGAGCTTTATTGCAGGCAGATGTTAATGTAAAGCTTGTTTTTGATTTAAGCAATAAGATAAAAGAGCGGGCCTTAAAAGAGGAAACCCCTGCTGGCCTCACAAAAAAAGAATACCTTATAAAAGTAGTTTATGAGGAATTAGTGAACTTTGTCGGAAAAGAAGAAGGCAAAATAGAAATTAAGAAAAAACCAACAAAAATAATGCTTGTTGGTCTGTTTGGCTCTGGAAAAACAACTCAGGCAGGAAAGCTCGCTAAATTCTATACAAAAAGAGGCTATAAGGTTGCACTGGTTGGCCTTGATACCCATAGGCCTGCTGCAATGGAACAAATTGAGCAGATAGCAAAAAAAGCAAATGTTCCTGTTTTCCTTGACAAAAAGGAAAAAAATCCATTGAAGATATGGAAAAATTTTGAAAATAAGTTCAATAAGTATAATATAATAATCATAGACACTTCTGGAAGGGACGCATTATCAAAAGATTTGATTGAAGAAATAAAAAATATAAACAAAGCTGTAAAGCCAGAGGAAAATCTCTTGGTAATAAGTGCAGACATTGGCCAGGCAG
The DNA here is from genome assembly GCA_002762865.1 of Candidatus Woesearchaeota archaeon CG10_big_fil_rev_8_21_14_0_10_33_12. Lineage (GTDB taxonomy): Archaea > Nanobdellota > Nanobdellia > Woesearchaeales > CG1-02-33-12 > CG1-02-33-12. The sequence continues at coordinate 3,328 of PCYE01000003.1, forward strand.
CTCAGAAACAGGCACAGGCTTTCAATGAGTCATGCAGGATAACAGGCGTTATAGTAACAAAGATGGATGGCACTGCAAAAGCAGGAGGTGCTTTAACAGCATGCGCTGCAACAGATGCAAAGATAAAATTTATTGGTGTTGGTGAAAAATTAGATGATTTAGAGGTTTTCAGGCCAGAAGGCTTTATTTCAAGGCTTTTAGGCATGGGTGACCTTGAAGCATTATTAGAAAAAGCAGAACAGGCAATATCCAAAGAGGATGCAGAGGATTTGGGAAAAAGATTTCTCAAGGGAGAGTTTAACTTAATTGATTTGTATGAGCAGATGCAGGCAATGAGCAAGATGGGGCCTTTGAGCAAGATAACAGAGATGATACCTGGATTTTCCCAGTTAAAGATGCCAAAGGAAATGTTAAAAGTTCAGGAAGGAAAACTGAAAAAATGGCGCTTTATAATGGACTCAATGTCAAGGGAAGAGCTTGAAGACCCAGACATTATAAGTATTACAAGAATTGACAGGATTGCAAAGGGCTCAGGAACATCTACAAAAGAAATAAGGGAATTATTAAAGCAGTACAGGCAGAGCAAAAAAATGGCAAAGCTCTTTAAGGGTGGCAGCCCAAAGAACATGGAAAGAATGATGAAAAAATTCAGTGGCAAGGGTATGCAAGGTATGAAGTTCAAATAAAGAAATCTCTAGTTTATTGTAGAAAGCACTCTTTTATCAATACATTTATTAAATCCCTGCTCAATTTCATTTCCTATGAAAGACTTCGAACTGATGCTGGCACCGATGGAAAGCCACACTGGCCCAGAGTTCAGAGAGCTATGCTACAAAAAAGGAGCAGATTCAACATTCACTGAAATGGCAAGGATATCTGGATTAGCCAAGCGCAATAAAAGTACATTAGAAAAAATTAAAATTCCAAAGCCAATTCCAACTTACATTCAACTGATTGGATCAGATATTACAGACTTAAATAAGTTTCTGCAAAACTTTTTACCTCAAAAAGGATTCTTAGGATTCAATCTAAACTTGGGCTGTTCAAGTCCGAACATGGTTCAAGTAGGGTTAGGTTGCGCTTTAATTAAAAGAATAAGTAAAGTTAAAAAAATAATTCAGACAATACAGGATTACAGTCATCCTGCATCGATAAAATTAAGATTGGGAATGAACAAATTCGAAAAGCAAAAAAAAGTCTATCTTAACTTGATAAACGAAGTAGATGCAGACTTCTTTATAGTTCATGCAAGAGATGGTAAACAAACCCTCAAAGATCCTGCGGACTTTAGCGTTTACAACGAAATAGTCAAGACAAATAAGATTATAATAGCAAACGGCGACATAAGAACAAAGGAGCAGGTACAATATCTAAATGCTATTGGAATAAAAGGTGCAATGATAGGCCGAGCTGCATTAAAGAATCCTGATATATTCAATAATCTAAAGCAGAATGGGCTATTTGTAAAAGCATAACTTATTAATGATATACCTTTTAGATAAATTATAGTTATTAAGTAATTTCTAAAATATTGTCAAACAAGATTGTTTATTATTGCTGAAATCACAAAGCCTAATGCTAAGCCGAAAATCAGGCCAATTAAAAACCTATCTGTGAAAAAGTTTGTTTTATCTTTTACAACAAGGCCACTTTTTAGCTTTTCAAGCTGCTCAATCCTCTGGCTAACTGTTTCAAATGCTTTTTTCCTGGTTTTGGCTTTCAGCAAGTCATTGCTTAGTTCAACATCTTCAATAATATCTTTAACCCAGTTGCTGAAATCATTTTTTTCTTTTGTCACATGATGCTTAAAAGCATCATTACCCATTATTTCCAATGCTTCAGCAAGCTCCTGCAGGTTCTTTATTGATGTTCCCATATGAATATTAAATTCATGTTTTGGAACAACATCATTTAAGATTAAGTTTGCATCTTCTGGCAATAAATTATTTTTTGCTATTTTAATCACCTTTTTTTAGTTGAATTTTTTTATTATATGCTTTAATATAATTATCTGTGTTTTATCTTTCTCAGTTGTTTTCAAAAGTTCTTCTGCAAGCTTTTCCTCTTTAAATATCTCTTTTATCCAGCTCGCAAAATCATTTTTCATATCGTTGACATGATATCTGAATACTTCGTCAGACATTTTATCAAGCTGTTTAGACAAATCCAATACATTCTTTAAAACAGTTCCATCATTAACAAAAAAATAATGGTCTGAATTTGCGTCCTTCAATATATCCTTCTTTTCTATTTTTTTCTCTTTAACTCTTTTTTGTGTTTTCATACTAACACCTCTTTTTTTAATATATTTTTTTCTGAATGCTCTTTTAACCTGAAATTCATATCATTTAATATATTCATAAAAGTTATGAATGCATCATAGGGATTATCATAAGGATTGAAGTATTTATGCACATCGCCATCATTGAACCATTTTGTACACATGTAATAAAAATGGTCGCTTGTCTGAAGCTTTCTCCAATCATTAATGAGTTTTTTATCCTTTGATTTTTTTATGGCATCTTCAATCTGGTATATCTCATTTATTGCTGACTTCTGCATGTCATTTCCATCCCATGCGCTTGTATCCCTTTCAACATCTGCCCATGAAACAGGGCTGTGAATGTCTAATTCTGCAACCGGATTATATGCTTTTATTGCCTCACTAGGTGTCTTAAAATCATTGTCAGGATGCTTTAATAACTCCTGAGGCAAATGCCTTAAAAAATTAAATATTCCTGTATCTTCCCACTGGTGCTCTCCAAAGGTTTCATAATCCATAAATAAATTAACTACATTCCCATTTCCATTAACAGCATTAACCCAATTAGTGTATTTATCAACTGTAAGTGGCCATTCCTTCCAGCCCTTATCTGAAAACCTGAATGCAATATCGTCAGAAAGCTTGTAATTTTTAAGCAAAAGCTTAATTCTTGATGTTGTTTTTGGAGTATAAATAAAATTAGGTGATCTCCAGCCAAGTATATGGTCTGCTCCCTCTGCAAGTATTCCCTTATAACCCATTGATTCAACAAAATTTGCAAGCTCATTATTATAAACAAGCTCTGTGTTCCTAAAAACAGATGGATTCTGCTTAAACAAGCTTCTTATTTTTTTATTATGCAAAATAACCTGCTCCTTAAATTCCTGTTTTGAATGCAGGAATGCAAGCGAATGATAATATGTTTCATCAAGTATTTCAACCTTCCCTGTATCAACCAAATCCTTAAATGATTGCAAAACTTCTGGCATAAATTCCTCAAATTGCTCTAGGATAACACCTGAAAAAGAATAGCTTATCTTAAATTCTTCATGCTTGTTAAGCAGATCAAGCATTAGCTTGTTGGTTGGAAGATAACATTTTTCTGCAACTTTTTGTAGTATATCTAAATTCTTCTGCTTATTAGTGTAACTATGATTCTTTCCAATCTCAAAAACATTATAATTCCTAAGCCTGTAGGGCTGATGAACCTGAAAATAAAAACAAATTGATACCATTTTTAATCTTTAATGTGTAAGCCACCCTCCGTCAACAAATAATGTAATGCCAGTTATATAATCTGAATTATCTGAGGCAAGGAATAGGGCTGCATTTGCTATGTCTTCTGGCTTTCCAATTCTGCTTAATGGAATATTGGCAAGCAGTGTTTCCTTTGTTGCTTTATCTTCTAATAAGTCTTTTGTCATATCTGTTTCTATCACGCCTGGGCCGATTGCATTAACATTTATTTTATATTGCGCTAGCTCTAGAGCAAGCTCTCTTGTTATGTTTATTATTGCTCCTTTTGAAGCACAGTAAGCACTAGAGTTTGCAAATCCTACCTGGCCTGCAATAGATGCTATATTAATTATCTTGCCTTTGCCCTGTTTTATCATCTCTGGAACAACAGCTTTTGAACAGAGAAAAACTCCCTTAAGGTTTATGTCTAAAGTCCTGTCAAAATCCTGCTCTGTAACATCAGTTAATGATTTTTGCATATATATTCCTGCATTATTAACAAGTATATCAACTTTGCCAAATTTTTCTGTTGTTAAGTTTATCATTTGGCTAACATCTTCAGGATTGGAAACATCTGTCTTAACAGCCAAAGCATTTCCATTAATAGCCTTAATCTCTTCAACTAGTTTATTGCAATCATCTAGGTTTATGTCACTAACAACAATATTTGCTCCTGCTTTTGCCAAAGCAAGTGCTATTGCCTTTCCAATCCCTCTTCTTGAACCTGTTACAATCGCTACTTTATTTTTTAGATTCATTCTAATACCCCCTTTATGAACTGCTTAATACTTTTTTATAAACGTCAATGCATTTTTTGGCACTGTCATTCCAGCTGATTTTTTTTATTTCTATCAGACCATGCTCCTTTAAGCAATGATGCAATGCATTATATTTAAGTACTGCTATTATCTTGCTGGCCATCTCATCAATATCCCAAAAATCAACCTTAAGGCAGTTTTTTATAACTTCTGAAACACCTGACTGCTTTGAGATGATAACCGGGGTTCCGTTTCTCATTGCTTCTAATGGCGTTATTCCAAATGGCTCTGAAACAGAGGGCATAACATACAAGTCTGCCATTTTATATGCCCTGTTAATATCATCGCCACGCAAAAAGCCGGTAAATAAGACATGCTGTGCAATCCCTAACCTTGCTGCTCTTTCTATCATATCTACTTCCATATCACCAGAGCCTGCAATAATAAACTTAATATTTTTTTCATTTTCAAGCACTTTTTTAGCAGCATCAAGGAAATAATCAGGGCCTTTTTGCAGTGTTATTCTTCCAAGGAATAAAACTATTTTATCCTGGCTTTTTATCTTAAACTCTTCAGTATCAGGGAAGCTTTTAAATTCAACAGCATTGTGAACTACAAAAACTTTTTCAGAGCTTATTCCATAATGCTCTACTATTTTATTTTTTGTAAAGTTAGATACTGCTATAATCAAATCTGCAGCATGCATTCCCATTCTTTCAATATCATAAACAGCCTGGTTTGGATGGTCTCCTGTGCGGTCAAATTCAGTTGCATGAACATGCATAACCAATGGTTTTTTTGAGACTTTTTTTGCCTCAATTCCTGCCAAATAAGTCATCCAGTCATGGCAATGTATTAAATCAAAAGTCTCATTTTCAGCTATTTCCCTTGCTTTTCTGGCATATCTGTGAACTTCTTCAAATAAGTTTTGGCCATAAACCCTATTAAAATTCTTGTCTGAATTCATACATCTTTTCTTATGCATAGTTTCATATCCCTCTGATGATATATAAGGGACCAATAATGAATCTACAGTTTTGATGTTAACAAAACTTGTAGAAAATGCAATTATCATATCAACAAAATCTGATTTAATTGGCTTTGGTGCTGTTGGGATTACAAATGTTATATTAATGCCCTGTTTGCTTAGGCCTTTTGTAAGGCCATAGCATGCTGTTCCCAATCCACCTGTATTAAAAGGAGGAAATTCCCAGCCAAACATCAAAACTTTCATTCAAACCCCTTTTTTGTTTATATAGCCAAATCTAACTAAAATAACTGGAAAGGCTTATTATATAAATAACTTACCAATTACTGCATAGTAACATAAGCATAGATTTGTTTACAAGTTAACCCTTAAAGAGATAAAACAAAACATATTTATATAAGTATTATTTGATATATGACATAAAAGGGGTGGTTTAGTATTAATACAGTTGAAATTGACCAGCAAGAGTATCTTATAATAAAAGAGCTTGTAAAAGATCCAAGAATTTCTGACAACCAGATAAGCAAAAAAACAAAAGTTCCTGTAAAAACAGTAAACAGGAAAAGAAAGCTTCTTGAGAAAAGCGGAATAATAAGTTATCATACAAACGTTGATAACACTCTTACAGGAACAGGAAAATTTGGCGCAAAGCAACAATATATAATAACCTTCAAGTATGGTATTACAAGAAGCATAATATTTGAGATTCTGAAGAGTAATATTCCTTCCAAGATAGAGATGAAACATATTTCTGAATGTTCAATCGGAGATAAGGATGGCCATGCAATTGTCACAATGACAATAGAGTCAAGGGTTGAATCTGACATAATTGAGGTCTTTAATGCTGAGATTCTGCCAAAATTAAAAAGATTGCTTGGAGAGGATGCTGTGATAAAAACAGATGTGCTTACATTCAATTCACATTTCATAAAGATGCATAATTACATGCCGTTTATTAACATGAGAAACGGAAAGATAAAAGAAGAATGGTCTGATGACCTGGTGTTTATTGATTAAAATGGAAAAAGAAGCAGATTATTTGTTTGAGATTTCATGGGAAATATGTAACAAAGTTGGGGGTATTTATACTGTTGTTAAATCAAAGGCTGCTGAAATAATGGAATATTATAAGGAAAATTATTTTGCAATAGGCCCTTTTTTTCCAGAAAAAGTGGCTGGGGAATTCCAGGAAAAAGTTCCTCCAGATAAACTAGCCAAAGCATTTGAAAAACTACAAAAACAAGGCATAAAGTGCCATTATGGAGGTTGGCTTATTAAGGGTGAACCTAACACAATTCTGGTTGATTTCAGTGGATTTACATCTAAAAAAGATGAAATAAAAACAAGCTTGTGGCAGAATTTTAAGATAGATTCACTTAACACACAATACTTTGATTTTGATGAGCCTGTTATCTGGTCATATGCTGTTGGGAAGCTTTTAGAGGAAATAAAAAATGTTTTCAATGATAAAAAAATTGTTGCGCAGTTTCATGAATGGCTAGCAGGAGCAGGCCTGCTTTACCTAAAGCAGAATAATGTCAAGGTTGCAACTGTTTTTACAACACATGCAACAATTCTTGGCAGGACAATGTCCTTTGCAAATGAAGAACTTTATGAAATATTTGACAAGATAAATCCAGAGAAAAAGGCATATGAATATGGTATACAGGCAAAATACCTTACAGAAAAGCAAAGTGCATTAAATGCAGATGTTTTTACAACTGTAAGTGAGATTACAGCCATAGAAGCAGAGCATCTCTTGGGAAAAAAGCCAGATGTTCTTTTGCCAAATGGCCTTGACCTTAAAAAGTTCCCGACATTTGAGGAGGCATCTATAAAACATCGTTTATACAGGGAAAGAATAAAGGAATTTCTGATGTATTATTTTTTTCCATATTATTCATTTGACCTTGATAATACTCTTCTTTATTTCTTATGCGGAAGATATGAATTCAGGGCAAAGGGCATTGATATATTTATTAAGGCATTAGCAAAATTAAATGAAAAACTTAAAAAAGAGGAATCTAACAAAACCATTGTGGCTTTTTTCTGGGTTCCTGGCAATATTAGGGCAATAAAAACAGGATTACTTGAAAATAAAACCTTTTTTGAAGACATAACAGATGCTATTGATGATGATATAGGTGAAATTAAAAACAGGATAATTTATTCAATAGTTTCAAAAAAGAGCATTACAGAAAAAAACATTTTTGATGAAGACTTTCTGCATGAAAACAAAAAAAAGGTTTTAAAGCTAATGAAAAAAGGGGATCCAGAGCTAACAACACATGATTTACAGGATGAAAAAAATGATTCTATTATCAAGTCCCTTAATGAAGCTGGCTTATTAAACAAAAAAGAAGACAGGGTAAAGGTTGTTTTTTATCCAATCTATCTAACTGGAGCTGATCAGCTGCTTGACCTGGGCTATTATGAATGCATGCAGGGCTCACATCTTGGTGTTTTTCCATCATACTATGAGCCATGGGGTTACACACCATTGGAAGCAGCTGCACTTGGTGTTTCATCTGTAACAAGTGACTTGGCTGGATTTGGCAGGTATGTTAATGAAAAATCTGTGCAAACTAAAAATCCAGGAATATTTGTTTTGAAAAGATTAGGCAAAAAAGATGATGAGGTTGTTAATGAGCTTACTAATGCATTTTATTATTTCAGCAATTTATCAAAGCAGGAAAGAATAAAAAACAAGATGGAAGCACAAAGGTTAGCTTCATTGGCTGACTGGGAGGTTTTAATTAAAAATTATATTCAGGCACATAATCTTGCTATAAAGAGGCTTGGTTAAAATAGAACTTAGGAAAGATTATATTTTGAACAGATGGGTGATTATAGCTTCTGAAAGAAAGAAAAGGCCAAAAGAATTTAAAAAAATCAAGGCAAATAAAGAGGGAATTTGCTATTTCTGCCCTGGCAATGAAAATCTCACCCCAACTGAAACTGGAAGGATTGAAAAAGATAGCAAGTGGATTATAAGGTGGTTTCCAAACAAGTTCCCTGCTGTAAGCCATGAGGGAAACCCATCAATAAGAAGCACAAATAAGTATTTTACATATGCTGATGCATTTGGAATCCATGAAGTAATAGTTGAAACACCTGACCATGATAAGCAGCTTGCTGACTTATCAGAAGAGCGCATAAAAGAGGTTTTGAAGGTCTATGCTAACAGGATAACTGAATTAAGCAAAACAGACGGCACAAAATATGTAATTGTCTTCAAGAATGAAGGGATGGAAGCAGGAACATCACTGGTTCATTCGCACACACAGGTTATGACTTATAACAAAGTTCCTGTTCTTGTTGAGGAAGAAGTTAATGCAGCCAGGGCTTATGGAACATGCCCTTATTGTGAGATAATCAATATTGAAAAAAACAGTTACAGAAGAGTCTTTGAAAATAATAATTTTGTAAGCTTTACGCCATATGCCTCAAGATTTAATTATGAAATCTGGATATTTCCAAAAGAGCATATAAAAAACATAACTGAAATGGATGAAGTTAAATTAGATGATTTGGCTTCAATACTTAAAAAGATTTTGATGAAACTAAAAGAAATGAATCTTCCATATAATTTTTTCCTTCACTATGCTCCTGATGGGAAAGACTTACATTTTCATATTGAAATATGCCCAAGGCTTGCTACATGGGCTGGCTTTGAGCTTGCAACAAATGCAACAATAAATTCTGTAAGCCCGGAAGATGCTGCAAAATTTTACAGGGGAGAGGAATAGAAAAAGATAAAAAAATATTTGAATTTAGTTTTTCTGCTCAATAAAATGGTAAAGATAGTTCATTTATTAAATAATCACAAGATAGAAAGCAAATCAACTAAAGATACTAGGCTTCTGATTACAAACAGGAAAGGAGGATATTTCTGTCTTGCTAATATGGGTAAAAGTAGGTATGATGGGCTTTTCTTTTTTGATGAAAAAGTGTATAAGGTTATTGAAAGCCTGAATATAGTTGGTTCTGCTAAGGCAGGCAAGATAATCAATAAGTTTTATGAAATCAAAAGGGAATGGGACAATACAGCTGAAACATTTTTCATGCCCAACAATTATGATTCATTGGTTTATGAGACAACCCAGCCAAGCAATATTGAAATAGTCCTTGATGCAAAAGAAAGCTATGACCATAGGCAGTGGGGCAGATTTTATACTATTTGTCAGGAAGATGATAAAATAATAGTTAAGTTTGTTAAAAAAACAGATTCAAGGGAAGACAGTTCTGATGGCAGTGAAGAATACTCTTTATTTTTGGTGCTTAAGTTTGAGGGCATGTTCAAGAAAGCTGAAGAATGGGAAAAAAGAAATTATGAATTTGACAAAAAAAGGAATTCAATGCCTTATGAAAGATATGTTTTTTCAGCGCTAAATTTAAAGACAGAAAGGGTTGTTTTAAGCTTCTCAAAAAACAAGGAAAGGGCAAAAAAAGAAGCAGACTATGTTTTTAGGAATATTGAAAATTTAAGAGAAAAGCAAAAAGAATATTATGATAGCCTGTTAAAATCAAGAAAAAATATTAAAAATGAGGTTATGATGGCATATTCTTGCACAATAAACTCGCTTGATTCATTAACTGTTGATAATAAAGGTATTTTTGCCGGTCTGCCATGGTTTTTCCAGTTCTGGACAAGAGATGAGGCCATTTCATTAAAGGCTTTGATGTTACAGGGAAATTTTAGTTTAGCAAAAAATATCTTATTTAGGCACCTGAAATCTGTTTTGCATGATGGAAAGCTTCCAACAAAGCTAGACTCTTTATTAAGGAGCGCTGATTCTGCTGGCTGGGTTTCAAAAAGAGCAGAAGATTTGATTTATATCTTAAAAAATAAAAAAATTCTTGAGAAGCAATTTACAAGAAATGAAATTGAAGAAATAGAAGAAAGAATTGGTCATTCTCTTGACTTTATGATAAAATATCACACGCGGGATAATCTCGTCCTTAATAATGCAAAAGAAACATGGATGGACAGCCTGCAAAGGGATGGCTTTAGGATAGAGATTCAAGCAATGCAGTTAAGCATGTATAAGCTAATGCATGAGCTTACAAATAACAGAATTTATCGAGAACTTGAAGATAATTTAAAAAAAGAGGTTAGAGATAAGTTTTGGAACAAAAAATGTCTTGCAGATGGGTTAGATGATTTTACTATAAGGCCAAATGTGTTTATTGCATATTACATGTATCCTGAACTTTTGACAAATAAAGAATGGATTACATGCTTTGACAATGCATTAAAAAGTTTATGGAATGATTGGGGCGGAGTTTCAACAATAGACAAAAACAATCCCTTGTTTAGGCCAGAGCATACAGGAGAAATTAATGAAAGTTACCATAATGGTGATTCATGGTTCTGGATAAACAACCTTGCTGCAATTACTTTGTATAGATTGGATAAAAAAAGATACAAAAAATACATTGATAAAATATTACAAGCAAGCACAAAAGAGATTTTATGGCAAGGGGCAATAGGCCATCATGCTGAGCTATCAAGCTCTAAAGAGCTAAGGTCAGAGGGTTGCCTGGCCCAGGCATGGTCTGCTGCAATGTATATTGAACTAATCAACGAGATTTACAAATAGCAAATTATTTAAACTAATTTCTCAATTTAAGTTATATGCTAATTGGAATAATATCTGACACACATGACAATGCAAGAAACCTTCTGAAGGCCGTTGAGCTTTTTAATGAAAAGGAAGTAGGCCTTGTAATCCACTGCGGCGACTGGGTTTCCCCTTTTATGCCTGATTTCTGTGATAAATTAAATTGCAAGATTATATCTGTTTTTGGAAACAATGATGGAGATATTTTCAGGTTTCTTAGCAGGAATGAAAAAGAAAGATGGAATATTGAATTTGAAAGAGATTGTGTTGAGATGAATATTGATGGAAAGAAGATAGCAGCTTACCATGGCCACTCAAAACCTCTGCTTCAATCATTGATTAAGTCTCAAGATTATGATGCTGTTTTTTCTGGTCATAATCACAAGGCCTCAGTTGAAAAAAAGGGAAAAACACTTCATGTGAACCCTGGCTCAACAAGCGGAGTTTGTGAATCAAAGTTGTCTGATAAAATAACAATTGCAATATATGACACAAAAACAAACAAGGCCGAGATTGTTTCTTTGTGATTTAATTAGCAACTTTTTTATATTAACAGATTAATTCAAGAAAGATGAAAATAATAGCTGACCTCCACATTCATTCCAAATATAGCAGGGCCACTTCCAAACAATTAAATATTCAAAATCTTGAAAAGTATGCAAGGCTTAAGGGCCCAAACCTTCTAGGCACAGGCGACTTTACTCATCCTTTATGGATTAAAGAGCTTAAATCAGAACTTACAGAGGATGGAACAGGAATTTTAAAGACAAAAACAGGCTTTAACTTTATTCTTCAGACAGAAATCTCTTTAATGTACACCCAGGATGGAAAGTCAAGGAAGATTCATAATGTTATACTTGCAAGAAATTTTGGTGTTGTTGAGCAGATAACAGAACAGCTAAAGAAATTAGGCCGTGTTGATTATGACGGAAGGCCAATCTTTGGAATAAGCTGCCCTGATTTTGTTGAGATGATGAAAAAGGTTGATAACAGCATTGAAATAATTCCTGCTCATGTCTGGACTCCCTGGTTTGGATTGTTTGGCTCAAAATCAGGCTTTGATAGTGTGCAGGAATGCTTTAAAGACCAGACAAAGCATGTCCATGCTTTGGAAACAGGCCTTAGCTCAGACCCTGCAATGAACTGGCGTTTAAGCTCACTGGATAAGTACACCTTAATAAGCAATTCTGACCTGCATTCTTTCTGGCCATGGCGTATTGGCCGGGAGTGCAATATCTTTGATTTAAAAGAATTAACTTATGATTTATTGTTAAATGCAATAAAAACAAAACAAGGCTTAACTGAGACAATAGAGGTTGACCCGAGCTATGGAAAGTATCACTTTGATGGGCATAGAAACTGCAATGTATGCATGAGCTCAAATGAATCATTAGAACACAAGGATGTCTGCCCTGTTTGCAAAAGAAAATTAACAATAGGGGTATTGCACAGGGTTGAAGAACTTGCTGACAGGCCTGCTGGCTTCAGGCCAAAAGATGCTGTTCCATTCAGATCATTGATTCCACTGTCAGAAATTTTATCAAAACTGCTGAATTCAGGAATTGCAACACAAAAGACATGGAAAGCATATTATAGTCTGGTTAATGAATCAAGGTCAGAGATGGATGTTCTGCTGGATTTATCATTTGATGAGCTAAAAAAGATAACCAATGAAAAGACTGCAGAGGCAATAATTAATATCCGCAATGGAAAAATAAAGATTCAGCCAGGCTTTGATGGCGAGTATGGTTATCCAATATTTCCTGATGAAAGTGTAAAAGAAATATTTTCAAAAAGAAATGTATCATTACAAAAAAGTCAGAAAGGTTTGAATGAATTTATTTAAATTATAAAAAAGTTAAAAAAATAAAAATTTATTTTACAATAACTGTTCCTTTGAAGTGTATTATTGCATCCATAACTTCATAGGTTCCTGCTTCATTGAATTTGTATTCAAATGTATCTCCTTCTACTAACCTTTGACTTTTGTCTACACCAGTTATGCTAATTATGTGTACCCCACCCATGTTTTTCCATGTAACAACTGTGCCAACACTTACTGTTAGCTCTTCAGGATCAAATCCTGCTCTAAGAACTTGAACATCTGTTACTTCACCAACAGCTTCAGGTTCTTCTAATTCCCCTTCCACTGGACCTTCAGGTCCTACTGGTGGCTGTTCTTCTGCTGGCAGTGTTACTTCTGGATTAACAGTTTCTCCTGGTTGCTCTGGGACTTTTGCAGCACACCCACTTAGCATAATCACAACCAATACTGCCAAAATATATTTTATTTCCATTTTTTCACCTCAAAAAAGCATTTTTATAATTTTAGTTTCTTATCTTTTAAATATCTTTTGGTATTTTTTAAAATCACACAGTTTGATTATAACACATTTATCACATTTTGGTTTTATTGGATTGCAAATCGTCTGTCCATGCTTTACAAACAATTCATTAATTTTAATCCAGTATTTTTTTGGAATTTTCCTCATCAGTTCATGCTCTGTCTGCTCAGGAGTTTTTGTTTTTACAATTCCAAGCCTGTTTGATATTCTATGGACGTGAGTATCAACAGGTATTGCCGGTTTCCTAAATGCATAAACAAGAACGCAGTTTGCTGTCTTTCTTCCAACTCCCGGAAGCTTCAAAAGTTTATCTAGTTCATGAGGAACTCTGCCATCATACTCGTCTAATAAAATTCTGCTAACCTCTTTTATTCTCTTTGCCTTCACATTATAAAAGCCTGATTGTTTTATCAATTTCTTTACTTCAGAAATATCTGCATTCAGAATCTTTTTGGCTGTATCAAACCTTGAAAAAAGTTTTTTTGATGCAATTAGTGTGTTCTCATCCCTTGTGCGCTGGCTTAACATAACTGAAATAAGCACCCTGAATGGCTTTTCTCTTGAATAAAAAGTTAAATTATAATTTTTGTTTAATAATTTAACTATTTTGGTTATTTTATCCGGCATTTAACCATAGAGTAAACAGAAACTATTTAAAGTTTTATAAAAAATAAAAGCTGCCTAGAAAAAGATTAGGCAGTTAAAAGAATAATTTTATCTTCTCTTTTTCTTCTTTACTACTCTCTTCTTGGCCTTTTTCTTAGGTTTTCTCTTGACTGTTTTCTTTTTAGCTTTCTTCTTTGCTGCCATTATTTTTCACCTCTGGATTTTTTGTGTTTTGAACAACACTAATTTTATTTTTTGTTTTTATTGTTTAAATAGTTTTCGTTTTTTTCTAAAAAAAATTATTTCTCGTCGATAATTTTTTGTTTTTTGAAGTTAAAAAATAGTTTTTTTGAAAAAAATTTGAGTAAGTTGTTAAAAGGTAAAAACAAAAATAATTACAAAACTAAATTAAAAAGAATTATAATCAATAAAAAATTAATTTTATCGTCGCTGTTAAAAAATTTAAAAATTTGCTTAAAGATATTTGATGAAAAATTTAAAAATATATTTTTCAGAAAAAAATAGAATATTAAATTATATTTTTATTTTTAAAAAATTTTAAATTGTGTTATTGATCCAAAATTAAATTTTCATTAAAATTTTTGATATAAAAAGAGCGGTGATTTTATTTTTTAAAATTAGCAAAGAAATTATAAAAAATTAGTGAGTTCTAAAAAATGGTTACAAAGATTTATAAAGAATTAAAATAAAGTATACAAAAGCTAGAGAATCTAGCTATAAAGAGGTGCAAACAATGGAGAAAAAAATAGGAGAGGTGTCATTTGTTCTTGGAGTTGTTCTTGCAGTGATCATTGGATTGATAGATGTTTACTTGGGAGCATTAGGACCTTGGTTAATATCCATCTTGATATTGTTGGGATTGATAGTTGGGTTTGTTAACATAAGTGGTAAGGAAACAAAGGATTTTGTGTGGATAGCAGTGGCATTAGTGCTGGTTGCATACATAGGAGGAGCCTCTGGTACACTAACAAGCGTGCTGTATATTGGTGAATATCTGAGCGGGGTGTTTAATGCTATAATGGCATTTGTCGTGCCAGCAGTAGTTGTAGTTGCTCTGAAAGAGATATATTCACTTGCACAGGTAAAATAAAAATTTATTTTTTAATTTTTTTATTTATTTTATTATAATTTCTTAAGTTTAACGTATTTTTCTCAGAAAGATATATAAACATAAAGCTTTATTTAATGAGTAGAATGTATGATATTATTACAGTAGGTTCGGCAACTGTTGATGTTTTTGCAAATACAGAGTCTGAGCTTATAAAGATAAAAACATCAAATTCTGAAGAAGAATTAATTGCTTATCCTTCTGGCTCTAAGATTCTGATTAAAGAATTAAGGTTCACAACAGGAGGTGGCGGAACAAATACTGCTGTTTCTTTGGCAAGGCTGGGCCATAAAGTAGGTTATTTAGGAAGTTTAGGTAATGATGAGAATGGAAGAAAAATTCTTGATTTATTAAAAAAAGAAAAAATAGATTTCATCGGCAAATTAATTAATGATACTACAGGCTATTCCATAATTCTTGATTCAATAGAGCATGACAGGACTATTCTGACATACAAGGGTGCAAATGATAAATTAAAGTTTTCTGACATTAACCTAAAAAAACTGAAAACAAAATGGTTTTATTTTTCTTCAATGATTTCTGAGTCATTTAAGACATTGGAAAAACTGGCAGAATTTGCTGAAAAAAACAAGATTAATATAGCATTTAATCCAAGCACTTATCTGGCAAAAAAAGGCATAGACTATTTAAAAAAAATTCTAACTAGAACAAGTATACTAATATTAAATAATGAAGAAGCTTTATTATTAGTAGGAAAAAATAATGTTAAAACAATGTTAAAGGAATTATATAAGCTTGGACCAGAAATAATAATAATTACCGACGGAAAAAAAGCAATTAATGCTTATGATGGAAAAAATATTTATGTTCTGATTCCAAACAAGATAAGGGTTGTTGAGAGCACTGGTGCAGGAGATGCATTTGCTTCATCCTTCCTGTCAGGCATGATAAAAAAGAATAATGTTGATTTTGCATTGAGGTTGGGCTTGGTAAACTCAGAATCAGTTATACAGAAGAGCGGTGCAAAAAATAAATTATTAAAATACAGGGAAGCACTGGAAATTATCAAGAAAAGCCCAATAAAAATAAAAAAGCTCAGCTAAAAATAGAAATATTTAAAAAACAAAACTATTTTAGTGTAAAAATGAAAATTGTTGGCATAAGCGGTTCTCCGACTAAAAGCGGAAATAATGAGAGAGTAATAGACTATGTGCTTGATATTGCAAAGCAAAGGGGCTTTATCACAGTAAGGATATGTCTCTCGGAGTATAAGATAGCAGGATGTAATGATTGTGGATTATGCAAGGATAAAAAAGAATGCAGTATAAAGGATGATATGAAAAAACTATTGCCATTATTGGAGGATTCTGATGCAGTTATTGTATCTAGCCCTGTTTATTTTGGCTCTGTCAGCTCGCAATTAAAGGCATTCTTTGACAGAACCCTGGTTTTGAGAAAAGCTGGCTTTTTATTAAAAAATAAAGTTGGAGCTGCTGTTGCTGTTGGAGGATCAAGAAACGGCGGCCAGGAAAAAACCATTGAGGCAATACATGCCTGGATGAACATCCATGGAATGATTGTTGTTGGAGATGGGAGCCATTTTGGCGGAATTGTGCAAAAGCCGTTTGAAGAGGATAACATAGGTATAAGAACTGTAAAGGACACAATTTATAAGGTCTGTGATGTCCTTGATATGATAAAATAGGAAAAAGAGGTGGATTTTTTGACAAAATTGCAGATGCAGAAGATAATGCATAATGAGAGGTCTTTGTTTCTTGCATATGACCAGGGCCTTGAGCATGGGCCAACAGATTTTAACCTCAATAATGTTAATCCGGATTATGTTCTTAAAATAGCAGAAAATGGAAAATACAATGCTGTTATACTGCATCAGGGGGTTGCTGAGAAATATTATGACAAGCATAATACAACTGTTCCATTAATTGTAAAGCTTAATGGCAAGACAAATCTTGTTAAGAGTGATCCGGTCTCAAGCCAGGTTTGCTCTATTGGCCGTGCTGTAAAGCTTGGAGCAGAAGCTGTTGGTTATACAATATATCCTGGCTCTGAGTTTGAACATAAGATGTTTAAGGACTTTGGCAAGCTTGTTGAAACAGCCCATACCTATGGAATTCCTGTTATTGCCTGGGTTTATCCCCGTGGAAAGTTTGTTCATGATGGACTTTCAACTGAAACAATTGCTTATGCTGCACGTATAGGACTTGAGCTTGGAGCGGATTTTGTAAAAATAAACTATAACAATGATTTTGAGGGATTTAAATGGACTGTAAAATCAGCTGGAAAAGCAAAAGTGCTGGTTGCTGGCGGGCCCAAGCTGTCTGACAAAGAGCTATTGCAAAGAACCTATGAGGTCATGAAAGCCGGCGCCTCAGGCCTTGCAGTTGGCAGAAATATCTGGCAGCACGAAAAACCCTTGGAAATAACAAAGGCCCTGAAGAAAATTATCTTTGAGAATAAAAGTGTCAATGAGGCATTGAAAATATTAAAATAAAAAAAATTTAATTATTTAACTTCCATAAAAAAAGTTTTCTCTGTTTGACTTATAGTTAGAGTACAGGAATATAGTTCTGAAGGAGTGTCTTTAGGAACAGATACTAAAGCAGAATACCTTTCCCAACTGCCAACAGGAATATTCAGACCTGAAGCCTTTACTGTTACCTCACTAATTCCCTCGCATGTTATTTGTGGAATTACTGTATTAGGAACATCATCTTGCTCATTGTTATAGAATCCAATAGTCATTTTGTTATCTCTTCCTCTTTGTATGTCTGAAGGAATAAAACTTATTGGATCGCCTAAAGTTGGCTCTATTTCTAAAATTGGAAATTCTTTAAACCTGTCTATGAACCTTTGCATGGTTCCAGTAATAAAACCCAAGGCAATACCTAAGGTAACAATAGCAAGAATCAGTATCACAACCATATTTATAGAAAGAGTAATCCCTTTTTTATTCATTTTTGCACCTCATTTTTCATAATCCTAGTTTTAGTTTTATTAAGTCAATAATAATCATAGTAGTATTTAAATGTTTTGAAAATTCCTTTATAGCCAATGTATTAAGAAAAAAACACTAAAAATATTAAAATAAATCCTTAATAACCATACTTGCCCTTTAAGGGCACAAACACAAAACTGCCAAGTGATTCTGTTTTTAATTCTTTACCTTTTTTTACGCCTTTTATCATGGTTTGGCCAAGAAAATAAGCAACAGGAGCAACTATTATTCCATTCTGCTTTAGCTGCTCTATCAAAGGCGGAGGTATTTTCGGGCATGCAGCAGTAACAATTATCTTGTCATAAGGCGCTTTTTTCTCATAGCCCTGGGAGCCGTCATAATTTATTACTTCAATATTTTTTATTCCAGCTTTTTTTATGTTGTTAGATGCAAAATCTGCAAGCTCTGGAATGATTTCTGTTGTGTAAACAAATTTTGCCATCTTGGATATTATTGCAGCACAATAGCCAGAGCCAGCACCAACCTCTAAAACCCTGTCTGTTTTTTTTAAATCAAGGGCATTGATCATAATCATAACAGTTGTTGGCTGTGATATTGTCTGGCCCTTCAGAATAGGCAGTGGATAGTCACCATAGGCCTCATTTAATGACTCACCTAAGATAAATTCCTCTCTTGGAATTGCTTTAAAGGCCTTTATCAGTTTTTTATCTGTAATGATTTTATTGTCAGTCCAGTATTTTACTAGTTCTTCCTTCCCCATATTAAATGCCTGAGAGTTCCTAAATATAAATAGTTTTTTAATTATTTAAACAGAAAGGTTTATATAAACATTTGATTAAGTTTTTAACATTAGCTTATTTAAAACAAGAGGTGTTATTATGAAAACAATATCATGGTTCAAGGAAATATCAAAAGACAATATTTCTATTGTTGGCGGCAAAGGAGCTAATCTTGGTGAGATGTATAATTTAGGCATGCCTGTTCCTCCGGGATTTATGGTAAATGCAGATGCATATAAGGAATTTATAGAAAGGGCAAACATAAAAGAAAAAATAACACAAATTCTTTCAGGGCTTAATGTTGAAAATAATGAAGAACTGCAGAATAAGGCAAATGAAGTGCAGAAACTAATCATAGCAACAGAGATTCCTGATGATATTAAAGAAGAGATTATAGATGCCTATGAAAGCATGGGCATAACTGATAAACCGGTAAATGCTGCTGAGCTCGTAAAGAAAGGAGAAGATGAGTTTGTTGCAGTTAGAAGCAGCGCAACTGCAGAAGACCTTCCAGAAGCTTCATTTGCAGGACAGCAGGCAACATTCCTAAACATAAAAGGAAGCGGGGATGTTGTCAAGGCAGTAAGGGCATGCTGGGCATCACTATTTACTGCAAGGGCAATCTACTACAGAATAAAAAATAATTTTGAGCATATGCAGGTATTGATAGCAGTTGTTGTGCAGAAAATGGTTAATTCGCAGAAAGCAGGAATAACTTTTTCTATAAACCCCTCAACAAATAATGAAAGCGAGATTATAGTTGAAGCATGCTTTGGCCTTGGAGAGGCAATTGTCTCTGGCTCTGTAAATCCTGATTCCTACATTGTTGATAAAAGCTCTATGAAAATAAAAAGCAAGGACATAAAAGAGCAGGAATGGGCGTATGTCAGGGATGAAACAGGAAAAACAGTGAAAAAAACAATAATTAAGGACAAAAGAGGAACTCAGATATTAAAAGACGAAGAAATACTTGGCTTGGCAGAGATTGCAAAAAAATTAGAAGACCATTATAACAAGCCACAGGATATTGAATGGGCTATTGAAGGCGGAAAAATATATGTTGTGCAGACAAGGCCAATAACAACAATGAAAAAGATTGAAGATGAAAAAACAGAGGAGATAAGAGTTGAAGAGCAAAAAGAAGAAGAGCAGGCTGATGAGAAGGGCACAAACATCTCAGATGCAAAAGTTCTTGTAACTGGAAATACAGCAAGCCCTGGTTTTGCTTTTGGTATTGTGAAGATTGCAAACGAGCCAAACGAATTTTCAAAAGTCCAGAAAGGGGATGTTCTTGTAACAAAGATGACAAACCCGGATATGGTGCCGGTAATGAAAAGGGCATCAGCCATTGTAACTGATATGGGAGGAACAACATGCCATGCAGCAATTGTAAGCAGAGAAATGGGAATTCCATGCATTGTTGGAACAGGCAATTCAACCTCTGTTTTAAAGGAAAACACAATGATTACTGTTGATGCAACACATGGCAAGGTTTATGAAGGAAAAATAACAATAAAAAAACCAAAGCAGGCAGAAGAAACAAAAGAAGAGTATGGTGAGTTAATCACAGCAACGCAAATCAAAGTGGTAATGGACTTTCCAGACTATGCTGAAAAAGCAGCTGCAACAGGGGCAGATGGGGTTGGTTTGTTAAGGGCAGAGCATATGATCCTTGGCTCTAAAGTTCATCCAGCTTATTTAGTAAAGCAAGGCAGAAAGCAAGAGCTTATTGATATATTAGTTAAAGGAATATCAACTGTTGCGAGGGCATTTGACGGCAAGCCTGTATGGTACAGGACACTTGATGCTCCAACAGACGAGTTCAAAAGCCTTGAAGGCGGAGAAGATGAGCCTCAGGAAGAAAATCCGATGCTTGGCTGGAGAGGAATAAGGCGCTCACTTGATCAAAGAGGAATGCTTAAAGCTGAGTTTGAGGCAATCAAAAAAGTGCATGAGATGGGGCTCAAAAATGTTGGTGTAATGATACCACTGGTAACAAGAGTAGATGAAGTAAAACAGGCAAAAGAAACCCTTGAAGAAGTCTTTGGTGACGAGTTTGTTGAATTTGGGATCATGGTTGAAACCCCTGCAGCAGTATGGATAATAGAGGATATCTGCAAGCTCGGAATTGATTTCATAAGCTTTGGAACAAATGACCTAACACAATACACCCTTGCAATTGATAGAAACAATGATCTTGTGCAAAAGCATTATGATGAGCTGCATCCAGCAGTGCTTGCAGAAATATCAATGGTTATTAAGGCATGCAAGAAATATCATGTGCAGACTTCAATATGCGGACAGGCCGGCTCACAGCCTAAGATGGCTGCATTCCTTGTAAGGCAGGGCATTGACAGCATAAGTGCAAACCCAGACGCTGTTCACCAAATAAGGCACACAGTTGCAATAACAGAAAAAAGGCTTTTATTAGATGCAGAGAGAAGGAATCTGAGGCCACAGCAATAAATCAGACTTTTACATTTAATTTTTTTAATTCTTTAATTAGATTTTCATAAGAAGTATAATATATTCCATGAATACCCAGCTTTGATGCAGCGTCAGAATATTCTTTTATGTCATCTATGTAAACACATTCATCTGGCCTAAGATTTAATTTATTAATCGCATCAAGGTATATTTCTTTCTTTGGTTTTGCATATCCAAGTTCAAAGGATAATGTAACAGAATCAAATAAAAGGAACTCTCTTAATTTTTTAATTACGCAGTCAAAATCAACTTTTGTTGTGTTTGAAAGCAATGCGACCTTATAATTTTTCTTAAATTTTTTAATTAAATTAAGAGTAGATGGAATTTTTTCAAAAAGCCTGTCTGTATACTCCTTAAAAAATTCTTTTTGGGTTATTGAAAGATTGCATTGCTTCTTTATAATTCTAAAAAAGTCTATTTCTGATAGTTCTCTTAATTCAAATTTATCCTGCAATCCTGATTTAAATATAAGATTACTAATATATTCATAACTTTTATTGGATTTTTTAACAACTTTCTTCAGAAAAATATCATTGTCCCATTTATGGATTACATTTCCATAATCAAAGATGATTGCCTTTATCATAAACAAAGAATATTAACAGGTTAAATAAAAGCTTTTTGGAAAATTAATTTTCAATATAGAAAAATATTTAAAAAAAACAAGTTTATAATTTGCTTATGAATCGCGGCAGGCCAGTCCAGAGCAAAATAAGGCAGAATGTTATTGAGATACTCTATTTTCTGAAGAGTGCCTATGGGTATGATATATACAAAAAATACATTGATATTTTTCCTGCTGTGACCATGCGCTCTATTTATTATCACCTTAAGAAAGGTCTTGCTTTAAAGGAATTCAAGATAAGCAAAGTAAAGAGTGAAAAAGGCAACTATTCATGGGGGCCAGAGGCTGAAAAGATTTACTACAAGCTTGACATAAATGCAAGGCCCCAGATAGACAAAAGAGTTAAAAAATACTTTGAAAAAAGAAATTCTAAAAAAATCCAATAATAAGCCTAATAATATTCTGGATAAATGGCCATAAAACATTAATCAAAACAAGCCCCAGGAAAACAAAGCTGATTGCTTTCCAAATCTTGTCGCCATTCTTTTTCTTAAAGAGTTTGTGCATTGCTAACTGAAGCATCCTTCCGCCGTCTATTGGGCCTAAAGGAACTAGGTTAAACAATCCGATCCCTAAGTTTAGAACATAAAGCCAGTAAAACAATCCAACAAACCAAATAAAAACATCTGGAAGAATTTTTCCGTATTTTTGCAAGACATTTTCTTTTATTTCCTGATTCTGGGTTAAATAGATTCCAAGATAGCCCATACTTTTATTATCAGGGCTTTCAGCAAGGGTAATATTATAATCTGTTACATTTGTTGTAATAACAATAGATTCACTAGGAGTTTTATTTTGCATTATCTTTGTGAAATTCTCCACAGTGGTAATTGGCATATTATCTATACCAATTATCAGCTCATTTTCTGTCATCCCTGCTTCTTCTGCAGGAAAGGTTTCATTGCCTGGGGTAAAGCCTGTTACCAGAACACCATCATAATTAAATATTGCATTGGAAACTGGTGCAAAAACAAGCCCCATTATAGCCAAAACAACAAAGGCAAATATAATATTAGAAAAAGGCCCTGCTGCAAAAATAGACAATTGCTGTATATGAGGTCTTTCTCTTAATTCTTTTTCATCTGGCTCAACAAATGCTGCAGGGATTACAGGAACAAAAATATTAAGGAAAGCTAGTCCGCTTGATTTTATCTTAATTTTATATAATCTTGCCACAACACCATGAGAGAACTCATGCACAAGGGCAAGCAAAAATATGGATATAATCCAGTAAAAGAAAGGAACATAAAAAGCTCCCTTAACCTTAAATGGAACCACCATCCCAACACCTGAAACTGCTGCCGGCTTTGTAACCAGACCGTAAAAGTTCTGAATAAGGAGGACAGACATTATAACCATACCTAAAAATCCAATTACAATGCCAGAATATGCCAGATATTTTAACAATTTTGGATGTTTTTTGGCCATCCTATCCATTAATTCTAGTCCAATCTTAGTTTTGTACATAGCAAAATAAAGGAATGGATAGAATATCTTCTGAATAATTATTTTCTTTCTGTTAATATAAAGAAAAAGCAACATGCAGCCTATAAATATAAAAGCGCATATAGTCTGAATATCCATTTTATTTCTTTCTAAGGGGCCTTAATGCCTTGCTATTGCATTTCCTGCACTTGATTTTTCCCTGAAGAACCTTCATTATATTAGCCCTTATTTTTGTCTTGCAGTTTTTGCATACAAATATATTGTGAATTATTCTTGCTTCTGCTTCTGGAAATTTTACCATTTTACACCTATTCTGATTTAATCTGTTTCATAATCTTACTACCTATTATTGACCAATAAAGCACATTAGAGCCAGGAATGCAGTCTGCTTTCAGCTCTTCTGGAACCTCTATATCAAAGGTCTCGTATGTTTCTGCATCCATCACATTAGCTATGTTATCATGTACTGATAAAACCTGTGCTGTTTTTTTGTCTATTACAGGAGTTGGTACCATATCATGACCAGGCATTACTATGTCTCTTTTTTTGTTGTCAATAATGCCTATTGCTGTTATCCTAACCTTTGCATGGCCATGCTTTCCTGGCCTTGATATCTGGACACTTGTTACTTTGCATGGAACATCATCAAGTACTATATACCTGCCCTCTTGGATAGAGGTTGCTGCAATAAGTTTTGTTGCCATAATAATTACCTAATTATAATAAAGGGAAAACCAGCTATATTTATAGTTTTTGATTTTTACCAGCTAAATTGGTTTAAAAACTCCTTATATTTTGATTTTCTGATTAACATCTTTATTTTTTTGTCCATCTCTTTATAGTTGTTAAACTCCTTTTCTTTTTCCTTAAACTCCCTTGTATGGTGGTAGCTTCTGTTATCTTTGTTGTTGAATTTCAGCTTTTTATGAAGCATCTCATGATACATAAGATAATCAAGAAGCTCTGGCTCTGCATCAATGAAAATCCTGCTTATGCTTATTGTGTCTGTATGATAATCATAAGAGCCGAGTTTTCTTTTTGAATTGCTTCCCCATTCAAGATTTGGTATCTCAACAATGTTATAAAAATATTCTTTATTCACCCTGTTGAAGGAACTTTCGAGTGTTGGGTCTGATTTTTGCTTTGGAATTGATATATGAAGATTCCTTATAAAATAATTGTACAAATCAATGTTTATTGTCTGTTTTTTATCATTAAATACTTTTAGAAGAAGGCTTTGTATTAATCCAATAACAATGTCTTTGCTTATATGCTTCCACTGCCTGCTTAAGCTAAATTCAAGATTATTTTTAGTGTATCTTACATTAGCATTGTATGGCTTGAACCTCGCAGTATATTTGATTTTTACAGAGTAATTAAATACTTTATTAGGATAAAGCTTCTCAAAAGCCTCTTTGATTAGTTGCATTTTAAAAAAGAAATTGTTTTGCTATAATAATCTTTTCAAACCTCATATCTTAGGATAGCAGCTATCTTGCCTATCTCCCTTAGCTGAACCCCTTCTCTTGTTTCTGTTGAGATTATGTTAACAACAGTGCCAAATGTTTTTGCCAGAGCCTCCATTTCATCTATTATATTCTCATCAAGGCTCTCTGAAAGCAATAATATATCTACAGCACCAATCTCAAGGTTTTTTTTCACTTCATTAAAACCATAGCTGACTATTCCTGGCTTTGTTGATAATAAATTAAAGAATTTTGCCATTATATTCTTTTCAACTGCTACCTCTTCCTTTGCCAATACATCCTGGGACTTGTCTAATAATTCCTGCAGCCCAAATTCCTCTGTGTAGGACAAATCCTTTATGGAAATTATTTTCTTTTTGACCTCGTTTGTTATGTATCCGCCGTCAACAAAGTCATATTTTGTGGGGCCAGGGCCGCCAACAATTATTCCTTTAAGCTCTTTTAGTGTTAAAAACTGGTTTTTCATGTATTCTGCAACCTTTTTAAAATGGTCTTTTGCGGCACCCTCTCTTATTCTTGCAAAACGGGCTGCTGATTGTCCGCCTGCCTTAAACTTTCCAGGCACTTGCGAGTGTGTCTTAACCAAGGGGATTATTGTTTTTCCTTTTAAAAGAGCAATGTTTGCGTCTCTTCTGTCCAGCACAACAAGGCCATAAACCTCTTTTGTGTCAAGCATATCCCTTAACAGGTCAAGGACAAACTGCTTGTCACACCTGTATATTCGGGTATTTAAAGGCACTGGCGGCTCTATGCTCCATACTTCCAAATCAGTCTGCCCCTCTCTTTCAGCAACATTACCGGAAAAAACAGTCAGGCCATTTTCTGGTGTCTGCTTGAATAATCTCAAATGCTGGACCATTCTCTCAAGTGCATCAATAACATTTTTCCTTGTTGAAGCTGATTTTATATTGGTTGCAGTTCCCTGCTCCTGCTTTAAATGGTTTATTATCTTATTTATATCATAGCCAGCAGGAATATAAACAGTAACAAGCTCTGTGTGCGGCCTTCTGAATATCTCGAGCTTCTTAATAAATTTCTTCAATTCGTATCTTTGTTTTTCAGTTAGTGCCATATTTATAAAGAATTAGAGGCAATATATAAAATTTTGGTAAATGAGATTTTAAAACAAAAGATTTAAATAATGCCCATATTCCCTAAGATTGTTAGTTGGGGCTGTAGGGTAGCTTGGTTCATCCTTTCTGGTTTGGGTTGTTAAAACACAAGAAACCAGACGACCCCGGTTCAAACAAATGGTTATGCTCATTTGATACGCAAAGAGCGACATTCAATTGCTCTGCAATTGAAGTCCCTTGAGCTCGCTAAAGCTCGCCAGGTTGGAAGTCCGGGCAGCCCCAGTTTATAATAATATGAGGAAACAAAATGGCAAAGGTTAAGGGTTTGGGATCTATTAAAAGATTTGGATCAAGATATGGAAGAACAGTCAAGCTAAAACTTGCAAAGATTGAAAAAGAACAGAGAAAAAAGCACAAATGCCCCTATTGCAGTAGCCTACAGGTCAAGAGAGTAGCTGTTGGGATATGGTCCTGCAGGAAATGCAAGGCTAAGTTTACAGGAAAGGCATATACAATTGCAAAAGATGAGAAAAAGGTGCTCTAAATGGTAGAATACAAATGTTTTAACTGCAATAAAAAAGTATCCATAAATTACCTAAGGAAGAAAATCAGATGCCCTTATTGTGGGTCTAAAATACTTTTCAAGCCAAGAACAACAATAACAAAGGTCAAGGCCAGATGATTTATTCAGCTAAGATAAGAGTTTGCAAGAACCCATCTATTATTTATAAATGCTTTATTTCAGAATCAAAAAGTTTAAAAACAGACAGGTCAGATTACACTATAAAGAAACATAAGGATTACGTTGAATTCAGTATCAAGGCAAAAGACTCTGTTGCATTAAGAGCAACCTTTAATTCAATCATAAAAATGCTTACTGTCTATGAAAAAATAGAGGGATTAAAAAAATGAATGTTTCAAAGGAAACAGAGCAAAAAATCCAGCAGTTGCAGCTTATTGAACAGAGTATGCAGCAGTTCTTAATGCAAAAACAAAGCTTTCAGACACAGCTAGTGGAAATAGAATCAGCATTAAAAGAGCTCAAGAATTCTGAAAAAGCATATAAGATAGTTGGTAATATAATGGTTTCCTCAAAAAAAGAGGAATTAGAAAAAGACCTAAAATCAAAAAAAGAAACAGTGGAGCTAAGAATAAAGATGCTTGAAAAACAAGAGGAAAAAATCAAGGAGAAAGCAGACAAGATTCAAAAAGAAGTTCTCAAAGAAATAAAAGAATAATAACCTTAAACATGACAGAAGAAAAATTAAAAGAGATTATTGATGCCCTCTCAGAACTTGGTAATGATTCAGCAGTCCCTAAGAATGTAAAAAACAAGGTAAATCAGATGATTAATATTCTAGAAGATGATTCAGAACTTTCGATAAGGGTCAATAAGGTCTTGAACGAGCTTGATGAGATAGCAGATGACACAAACATGCAGGCTTATACAAGAATACAGATATTAAATATTGTATCTTTATTAGAAACAATTCAGACTAGCTAATCTTTTTCTTTTTGACTTTGACAATTGTTTTCTTTGTTAATAAAGAATTAGGAATATAGATTATATCTCCTTGTTTTGTTTCTATTGTTGTTTCAACAAGGTTTACATGAACAATTTTTCCTTTAATGTTATCTACCTTAATAATATCCCCTTCCTTAATAAACCTCTTTTGGTGTATAAAAAATCCTGCAAACATGTTTGGCATAAAATCTTTTATTGAAAGCATTATTGATATTATTATTATGATTAATATTGCTCCTGATATCATATGGAGAACAACAGTTGTAAGGCCAAGCTGATTTAAGGCCATTACAATAAATATAAAATAAATGAAATAAGTAACAAAAGAAGATATTATTTCCTCCATAGAAATCTTTATTCCCGCTGATTTTTTTATAAGATTATTGAGTTCAATCTCATGAAGCAATTTATGAATAAGTTTTCCTAATAGTTTTCCAGCAACAAGGCCAATCAGCACTATTATTACTGCAACAACCAGTTTAGTGAAAATGCCTGATAAAAGGTTAGGTAAATGGCTTATTGATTCACCCACAACAGATACATTATTTATAGGGTCCATAGAAACTATGAGGTAGAATTCATTTAAAAAGCTTTGTTTTTACAGGACTATTTAATGCATGATTTGACAAATCCAAAAAATAAGGGAGAAGGCTTGTTTAATGAAGATTTGAATTCTGGATGTGATTGTGTTGCTATAAAAAATTTATGGTTTGGCAATTCTATAAATTCCATAAGTTTTGTGCCGTCTGTTCTTAGGTGATAACCTGAAAATATAAGGCCTTTATCCTGAATCTGTTTTGTAAAATCAGGGTTAACCTCATATCTGTGTCTGTGCCTTTCGATTATAACCTTGTTATTTTCATTTAAAACCCCAAGCCGAAAAAGCTGGTTGCTTTCTTTTTTTATCTCTTTTATGCGTTCTGCATCTGTTTCTAGCCTTCCTAATTTTCTGTATAATTCAAAAACTATTGAGTTTTCATCAAGAATTGCTGCATACGCACCAAGGCGCATAGTTCCTCCGTATTTTTGGTCTTTTATTAGGTCTTTCTGTGATTCCAATATTTTTATTACAGGGTATTCTGTCTTTTCATCAACTTCTGTGGTGTTTGCATCTTTCATATTGCAGACATTTCTTGCAAATTCAACAATCGCAAGCTGCATCCCATAGCATAAGCCCAAAAAAGGTATATTGTTTTTTCTTGCAAATCCTATTGCTTTTATTTTTCCTTCAACACCAGAAGCACCAAAACCTCCAGGCACTATTATGCCATCATAATTTTTTAGCTCATTCAAGGCGTTTTCATCTTCCTCAAATTTTTTTGAATCAATCCATTTTATTTTTACACTAAAACCAAGGTTAGCGCCAGCATGCTGAAGAGCCTGATTCACAGAAACATATGAGTCCTTTAACCCATAATCCCCTATGTTAATGTACTTGCATACCATCGCTATTGTTACATCTTTTCCACTGTTTGTAACATTATTAACAAGATTTTTCCATTCTGTCCAGTCAGGGTTTTTCCTTGGTATAATCTTAAATTCATTAAGTATTTTCATGCCCATTTTATCTTTCTCAAGGTCAAGTGGTATCCTGTAAATTGTGTCAATATCCGGTTCAGAAATTATATGGTCTGATCTTATGTTTGCATATATCTCTATCTTTTTTTTTCTTACGTTGTCAAGCTCTTTTTTGGCGCGGCATATTATGAAATCAGCAAAAATTCCGTTCTCACCAAGCATTCTTATTGCCTGCTGAGTAGGCTTTGTTTTCATCTCATCAATGTGTGAAGGAATAGGAAGATATGTAACCAGAATGTATATCATATTTTCTTTACCTATATCCCTTTCAATGCTTTTCATTGCAAAAAGGAATGGGATATTCTCATAATCGCCTATTGTTCCCCCAACCTCAATTATGCAGAAATCATAACCATCTGAAGCATCTTTTATCCTTCTTTTTATCTCATCAGGTATGTGGGGTATGAACTGGACTGTTTTTCCAAGATACTTTCCTGCTCTTTCATCATCTATAATTTTCTTATAAATCTGCCCTGTTGTTAGGTTGTTTTTCTTTGGTATATCCATATTAAGAAAACGCTCATAATTCCCAAGGTCCTGGTCTATCTCACCACCATCATATGTAACCCAGACCTCACCGTGTTCTGTCGGCCTTAATGTGCCTGCATCATAATTTATATAAGGGTCTATTTTTATGGCAGTAACACTAAACCCATATTCCTGAAGAATCTTACCAATAGAAGCAACTGTGACACCTTTGCCTACTCCAGAAATTACTCCACCTGAAACAACAATAAACTGTGGCATATTTTAATAAATTATTGCATGTATTTATAACTTTTGAATTTTTATATTATAAAAAAGGTTAATGTAGAAAAGAATATAAAGAGAGTTTACCTTTTTATTGAAAATGGTTCAAAGGAAAAAATCAAAGAGTGTTAAGCTAGATAAAAGGCTTGAGAAACAGCCTGAAAAAAAGACTAATTATGATAAAATCAGGGAGTTTGAGCACGAGCTTTCAACCACAAAATACAACAAAAGAACCCAGCATCACATCGGTCTTGTAAAGGCAAAGATAGCTAATTTAAAGAAAAAAGAGCTTGCACGCTCAGAATCAAAAGGAAAAAAAGAGGGCTATTCTGTAAGAAAAACAGGTGATGGGACAGTTATTATTCTTGGATTCCCATCAGTTGGAAAATCTACTTTATTAAATAAGATTACAAATGCTAATTCTCCGGTTGGAAGCTATGATTTCACAACCTTAAGTGTTATTCCTGGAACAATGGACTACAAACATGCGAAGATACAGATTCTTGATGTTCCTGGAGTTGTATCTGGGGCAGCATCTGGGAGAGGCCGTGGAAAAGAAGTGCTTGCAGTCATGCGCAACTGCGATTTGGTGCTTGTTCTTCTTGACATAAACAGGCTTAATGAATATAAAGTGCTATGCAATGAGGTTTATGAAACAGGGATAAGGATGAACCAGAAAAAGCCTGATATCAGGATAAAAAAGAAATCCAGGGGAGGAATTAGGATAGGAAAAACTG
The DNA here is from genome assembly GCA_002762865.1 of Candidatus Woesearchaeota archaeon CG10_big_fil_rev_8_21_14_0_10_33_12. Taxonomy (GTDB): domain Archaea; phylum Nanobdellota; class Nanobdellia; order Woesearchaeales; family CG1-02-33-12; genus CG1-02-33-12. The sequence goes on from PCYE01000003.1 coordinate 33,702, forward strand.
TTCAACTGCCTGATCTGGATGATGAAACAATAAAAGATATAATGAAAGAATTTTCAATATCCAATGCAGAGGTTCTTATCAGGACGCAGATAAATGCAGACCAGCTTATTGATTGTATAGAAAGCAACAAAAAGTATGTCAATGCAATTATTGTTATAAATAAGATTGACCTTGCAACTACTGAGCAAATAGAGGATGCAAAAAGAAAATTCCCTGATGCTGTCTTGATATGCGCAAACAATCCTTCTAACATAGATGAATTAAAGGAAAATATATACAGGAGGCTTGAATTAATAAGTATCTACCTCAAAGAAGTTGGAAAAAAAGCAGATTTGGATGTTCCATTAGTAATAAATAGGAATTGTACAATAGAGGATGTTTGCAATAAGCTCCATAAGGATTTTGTCACAAAGTTCAAGTTTGCGCGTGTCTGGGGAAAATCTGCAAAGTTTGGCGGGCAGATGCTAAGGCTGAAGCATAATCTTTTAGATGAGGATATTGTCGAGATTCATTTAAGATAAACTTTTAAGGTAATCTTTTTTGTATTTGAAGCCATTCTTTTTTGCTAATTTCAATATTGCCTTGTCAATTCCAGAGCCATACTGTGCAGCTGTTTTATTCCTGAATGCAAATTCTCTTGGCAGGCCTAAATCAATGGCAATTTCCCTAAGGATATATTTTCTTATATTATCTTTTATTTTATATTCTGAGGGGGTTTGCATGGCTAATTTTATTATATTTTTATCAAGAAATGGGGTGATTAACTCTGCATTCAGGTTTTTGGATATAAGAAAGTCCCTTTCCACGTCATTATAGATGTTTTTGATGCTTGAGATACATTCTTTTTTTATGTCTTTAGTTTTTTCAAATCTTGCATAGCCGGCAAAAAGCTCATCAGCTCCCATCCCTGTTAAAATAAAATTATTGTTATCCTTTTTTGCGAGGTCTAAAGCAGCATAAACAACACAGCCAACCCCTGCATTAACAACATCTTTTTTTTTGGTTATTTTAATTGTTTTTTTTAAAAGTTTTTCAACTTCTTCAAGTTTTATTGTTTTTGTTTTAAGGTTAATGTTTATTGAATCTGCAATCTTTTTTGCATACTCAAGGTCTTTTGAGTTTTCGAGGCCAATTGAATAACAAATGAAGTTAAGATTTAGTTTTTTGCATATCAATGTAATTGTTGAGGAGTCTATGCCTCCTGAGAAAAGAATTCCAAATTTTCTTAAGTTAATGGTCCTTTTTTTTATTGAATTTACAAGGCTATCTTTAACTAATTTCCTGCATCTTTCCTTATCAATTTCTGGTTTGTTTGTTTTCAGGCCATTAATGTATTTGTTCCATTCATCTTTATGAATAAGATTTCCATTTTTAATTATCCCCTGCATCTCCATGCTTTTATCAAAAATTTATGAAGTTTAAAAATATACCTTTTTTGGTTAAAAATCCCAAAAGAATAAATATAAGTAATAAAAACTAGTTATTGGTGATAGTTATGGTAAAGAAAGCAAGCAAAGAAGAGATGATTGGCTTTCATAAGGGGGCATTAACAACCTTGGCAAAGGAAAGGCAGGAAATGGCCAAGATATTGAGCATTGTGGAACAGCTTATGCAGATGCATGTAAAGTCATTGCAGGAGTTAGGAGTTGACCTTACAAAAGAGATTAAAAAAGAGAAAACATCAGCCAAAAAGCCAAAAACACCTATAGAAGATATAATATAATAAAAATCCATAATGGATTTTTAGGACACAAGGAAAACTTAGTTTTCCGGTGAACTTAGAAATTTGCAAGGCAAATTTCTTGTTTCCCAGAAATCAGTAAAACTGATTTCTAAGGATGCCAAAAATACAGAGTATTTAAATCGCAGACAATAAGCTTCACTCAATCCCTTTGAAAATATCCTGAAATAATTCAAGGATGCAACGTGATTCAGGCCTTTCTTCAATCACATTTTCTATAATTCTTTTATTCTTTTCTTTGTAGGTAACCCAGTCTGCAGATCCATTCTCTGCAGTTTTGTGCATGTCCTTGCTTCTTATCTGGGTTTCAATCGGCTCTCCGAAAAAGTCTCCTATAATATGGTATGATTCATATTCATTATTTTTAATAAGAGGAAGATTATCCCTCTTTAAATATGGCTTGGTCTGCTTGATAGTATACCAGTATTTATCAGATTCCCTGTAAGCATAATTAACAAGAATAACCTTCTTACTATCTTCATCTAATACCTGGCCGCATGACTCAGCAATTTTTTTTACTGTTGGAATTATGTCGCCCTCTTTTTTGGTTATGACCCTGACTGCTTTTCTGTCTGCAATATCTGTTATATCAGTATAGTTAGTCTCAATCTTGTCAGCTTCTGCCCTTATTTTTTTGTTTAAGTATTGCTCACAAATCAAAATAAATGCTTTCTGGCTTAGGCTGTCATAGTGTTTTAGCCTTGCCTGAATCTCTGAAATAACCTCTTTTGCTTTATCTTCATGGATATAATCTAAAATTTCCCTTATGTATGACCTGTTTATTTTAATTTTGATGTTTTCTTCATTCATATACTCTTTTGTAAAATTTTGCTGTTTTCTAATCTGGTTTTCTGTAAATTTAAAATCAGTTGTTGATTCCATTTCTTTTTTTAGGTTATCTTCAATATTTAACTCTATATTTTGGTTTATACTGCTATTAGGCCTAGTAATATCATAATCAATAATAAATTCTGATTTGATGTTTGGGTTTAACTCCTGATTGTATAAAAGGTTTTCATGGGTGAAATTCATAAACCAAGAAAGTAAAAACCTGTCATTAATAGATATTTCTTCATATTTTTTCTTGGCAGAGTTGATTATTCTTTCTAGTTTTTTATCCCTACTGAGATGCCCAGATAAGGGAAAATCTATGATTTTATTTAAATCAGACTTGAAACTGGATTTAAGATTACTAAGATAATCAACTAATTCTTTTTTTTCTTTGTAATTTTGGGGGAAAGCCAGCATTTTTATTTAATAAGTATATTAATTGTTTATAAAGCTTTCTATTTTTACTACTGTTAAGGTGACATCCTCCCCGCACTAAAGTGCGGGGCTTCCTGTGAAGTGGCTTAAGGAAGTTTGGTGCACATTCATTTGATTTTTTATATATTCATCAACTGTTTCTACTGTGTTGTATCCAACGCTGCTTGCATAAGCTCCTGGGCTAAAAAGATGTCCTCGCGGATATCTCAATTTAAATTTTGGTTGCTGCCTGAAAAGTTGGTAGCTGAGATTTCCTTTCAGAAGTTGTAATGCTTTGCTTTGGCTCATGCTTGGTGGTGTTTCTACACTGATATGTATGTGTTCAGGCATTACAAAAAGCTCCCTAATTATTATTCTGTGCCTTTGCGCTGTTTTTTTTAGAATTTCTTCGCATAAGTTTTTATACTTGTCCTGCTTAAATATTTTATATCTGTATTTTGTGCACCATTCAAGATGATGCACATTCACGCCGACCTTGTGCGCATGGTGTTTGATTTCAAGTGCCATTTTGTGTCTCCGGCGAAGAAAGCTCACGCTAACTTGAGGAGGTTAGTGCGTGGCGCAAAAAATTTCGTTCGCCACGCTTTTTTTATTTTACAAGTAGAAAAACTTAGCCATTCATCTCACGCACTAAAGTGCTGAGATTTCTGGCTTATGCGATTAAAATTATACTGTAAAAAATAAATTATCTATTCTGGGATTTCTAAATTATACTTAAACCTTCTTACCTTTGGAACAAAATTAAGTATCTTGCCTTGTTTGTACTTGCCTGTACCAAGAAAATCATTTTCATACTTCAGTATTACAAAACCAGTGTAATTGCCTTTTATATCTATATCCTCACCTTTAAGCCACTGCATGGCCTGTTTTTCATCTAGTTTAATAGTATTTAGTTTTGCACTTTTACCTATTAATTGTGAGCCCTCAATGCTAAGCCTTAGCTCATTGTTTTTAAGTTCTCCAAAGTAAAGGCCGATTGAATTAATTCTTAGTTTTTCAAGGTTTAAATTAAACACTTCTTTATTTACAAGAAATATCTTATTTTGGGTATTCATCAAGAAAGCAAGTTCTGTCTTGAAATCAGCATTCCATTGTTTTTTTATCAAAGCTAGTATTTCTTTAATCTTTTTTCTGTTTAGTATTTTTAGTTCAAGCATTGGTCAGACACCCCAGAGAGAATTTTCCTTTCTCATCATTACTGCAATCTCTTTCAAGAGGGTTATCTCCCCTTCTGTCAGATGTTTTTTCAGCTCTTTTAGCTTTTTGAAATCGCTTTCTGGAATTACAGAATATAGTATGTCACCTTCATTTATTTGCCTTCCTACAGTAACTTTATCTAAGGATATCGCAACTTGCTTCCCTTTTTCAGCTTCTGTAACTTTCTTTTTTTCAGATTGTATGCTTTTTATTGTCGTGAGATGAATAACATCTTTCATTAGCCGCATATTGGTTTTTATTTTGCCCTCAAGAATGTCTACCCCAACAACTGCAGGGTTATTCTGCCTAAAAACATAGCCAGGCATTATTTTGATTTTGCAAGGCCTGATAAGCATCTCCACCTCAGCTGCCTCACGCCTTTTTGTCTCACCCACAACCCATTTTTCAAAATCTTCTATAAGCTTATAAATGATATCACTTGTAAAAATCTTTACTTTTTCTGATTTTGCATCATCATTTAAAGATACATTAAAGCCGATTACAACTGCTTTTAATGGGTCCTTCTCGTAGTTGCTATCTGCATCAATTACATCTTTTTTTGAGATATTGCCAATTGATGCCCGTCTTATATTGATATTCTTCTCCCTGAATATATTTATTAATGCCTCAAGAGAGCCAAGTGAATCTGCCTTTAAAATAATTCCTTGTATATCTGTTTCTATTATAACCTCGGAAACTAATTTCTGGATTTCCTGTTTTGTTTTCTCAAGAGAATCTTTTGAGCTAGACATTAACGGCATTCCTGCAACAACATTCTCTATTTCAGGGGCAGATATTCTCAGGCATCTGGCAGCACATACACTGCTAACCTGTTTAAACCTTGCTTTCTTGTCTCTTATCTCTGACAATGGCATTGGCTCAAACAATGCCCTTACCTTTGTTACAACTGGTTTCTTTATACCGCCAATAACAATAACATCATCTTTTTTTAATGTGCCGTCATAGATAATGACATCTATGGCCACTCCAAGACCCTTTCCCTCTTTAACCTCTAGTACAGTTCCTTTTGCCGGCCTGTTAATATCGCACTCCAGGCGGCCTTCAAGATACTTCTGTGCAAGTCCTGTTAGGACCATCAACAGCTCTGGAATCCCCTCTCCTGTTTTTGATGAAACTGGAATTATTGCAATCTCTTTTGTGTAATCTAAAACCCTGTCAAAGCGCTCACTTGCAAATCCAAACTCATGCAGTTTTCCCAAAATCTCATAAAGCTTTATATCAAGCCTTTTCTGGACATCCTGCCCTTGGTTAGAAATGCTCTTTAAGATATTGTCCTTAGTTGAGTTCCATCCAGGTAATAAATCTATCTTGTTTGCTACAACAATAAAAGGAGTTTTCTTGTGCTTTAATATCTCAACTGCCTCTTCTGTCTGGGGCTTAAAGCCCTCATTAATGTCAACAACAAGAATAGCTATATCTGCAAGGCTTCCTCCCCTTTTCCTGAGGTTTGTGAATGCAGCATGCCCTGGAGTGTCAATAAATAAAAGCCCTGGAATTGTGAATTTTATTTTTAATGAATCAAGCAATGGCCCGCATACCTTCTTAATAGTATCAAGGGGAATTAAAGAAGCCCCTATTGCCTGTGTTATTGCCCCTGCCTCATCCTTAACAATATGGCTATGCCTGATATAATCAAGCAGGCTTGACTTTCCATGGTCAACATGTCCCACAACAGTGCATACAGGAGATCTGATAGTGTTCATCTTACTTACCAGGAAATTATATTCACTTTTAAAGCTTTCCAAAAGTTTTATATTAATATGGGTTCTTATATTTTCTATGGAGATAATACAAGAAGGCAAAGCAAGAATAAAAACATATACAGCTGAAACAGTATCAAGAGATATGCCTGTATTTTACAACCCTGCTATGAATCTTAACAGGGACATAAATGTTTTGCTGTTAAACTCAATTAATAAAAAAAATATGCAGGTTGCATTGCCACTGGCTGCAACAGGAATTAGAGGGATAAGGTTTCTGCTTGAACTAAAAAAAGCAAAAGTAAAAACAATCTCATTCAATGACAGGAGTATTGATGCATTCAAACTAATAAAGGGCAATTTAAAGCTAAACAAAATTAAATCAGGCAAAAAGATAATTGTAACAAATCTCGATGCAAATGAGTTTCTTTTAAGCTCCAAGGGATTTGATTATATTGACATTGACCCATTCGGCTCGCCAAACTTTTTTTTAGACAGTGCAATAAAAAGGCTTGCCCGCGGGGGAATTCTTGCTGTGACTGCAACTGACACTGCGGCATTGTGCGGGACCTCAAAAAATGCATGCCTTAGAAAATACTCTAGCAAGCCATTGAAAAATGAGTTCTGCCACGAAACAGGATTAAGGATTCTTATTTCAAAAGTCCAGTCAGCTGGGGCACAGTATGACAAGGCATTGATACCAGTCTTCTCATACTCAAAAGAGCATTACTTCAGGGTTTTCTTTGAATGCGAAAAGGGAAAGAAAAAAGCAGATGAAATAATAAAAAACTATGGCTATATTCTTCACTGCAAAAAATGCCTTTTCAGGGAAAATGCAGATAGCATATTCAATGATGAAAAATGCCCGTTGTGCAAATCAAAACTTGACTATGCAGGAAAGATTTGGCTTGGCCAATTGTATGACAAAAATCTTGCAGACAAGATGAATCAGGAGGCCAAGAAAAGCGAAAACAAGGAATTGATTAAACTAATGAAAATAATAAGCAATGAATCAAAAATAAATGAAGTTGGATTTTATGATTTAGCAAAAGTTGTTAAACACAACAAGCTGAAAAATGTCCCTAAAAAAGAACTTTTAATTGATGAGATAAAAAAACAGGGATTTAAAGCTGCTGAAACACACATAAGGCCAAACTCAATAAGAAGCAGTATAACAATAAAAGGCTTGGTAAAAATCATAAAAAAACTGAACTAATCATAAGTCAAAGTCATCTATGAATCCTAGGATTGTATTGTATTTCTCAAGATAATGGAAGCCCTTATCACTGAGGGTTATATACTTTTTTTTCTTTTTGTCATATATCTCCTTGACAAATCCCTTGCCTAAAAGCTCCTCAAAATAATCATTAAAACTCTGGCTTGAAAGGTTTGATTTTCTTAATAAAGGGGTGGGTTTTATTGAGTTATGGTTATCCTGAATAATCCTCAGAAAGTCATATATAACCTCCAGCCGGTCTCTCTTCTTGTTCATTTTATCCACTTCAAAACCTTAAAGTAAACAGCGACAAAAACAATTATTGAAACTGCCTGAAAAAAAATCTTAGAGCCAAAAGGCAGTATTCTTCCAGGGCTCAATAAGAATAAATTTATCAGCCAGAGCAACAATATCAAAAAGTATAATGTTCTGGTATATTTTTTCTTGTTTTTCTTGTGATTTCTTGTACTTATTATTACAGTAAACAAGAGTAGTACAAGCTGAAGAAGGGATATTAAAATAAGTGACCTTGAAAAAAATGCTGTAATAGAAATGAAGATTGCAACTGCATTTGATAAAATTATAAAATTTCTGTATTGGATTTTTTTCCATATTGTGCTGTATATCAAAAAGAATATAGCCATTGTACTTAAGTAGGTTACAGGCACTGTAAGTACAGGCAAAAACATTATTCTTCTTGGTATTATAAATCTGAATGATATGCCTGTCAGAATCACCAAATGAAGTAGGAACCTTGAAACATATGCAAGGCTCAAGAAAAGAAACGCACTGCGAAAGTATTTGATTCCCTGATGCTTGGTTAGTTCATAAATCTCTTTAGTCTTATGATAAACTAAAAAGCAAAGTACTACAACTATAAGACTATAAAAGAACTCTGCTTCAAATCCGCTTTCTAAAAAAGGGGGCATCATTTTTAATCACCTAAGCTTCGGTTATATTTAAAGGTATATAAAAAATGTGGATTTAAAGTGTACATTTATGCTTCTTTTTGTTTAAATATGACCTGCTATTTATATGATTAAAAACCATGGAGGTATGGAAAATGAAAAATTTAACAAAATTTGGAATTGTGGCTTTGCTTTTGGTAAGCCTGGCCGGCAGTGTCTTTGCTTTTTCAGGCAGAGGTTTTGGCAATGAAGAAACGAGACAAGCTATTGAATCCGGGGACTATGAAACATGGAAAGAAGCCATGACTTCACAGCTGACTGAAGAAAGATTTAATCAGATGAAGGAAAACCATAACCAGATGGCTGAAAAGAAAGCTGGGATGCAAGAACAAAGAGAATCAGTTGAAGCTGCTATTGAAGCAGAAGACTATGATGCATGGGTTCTAGCAGTTGAAACCTGTCCAAGAGAAAACAAATTTGCAGAAACTGTGACAGAAGAAAACTTCAAAACCTTTGTTGCAATGCATAACGCAATGCAAGATAAGGACTTTGAAACAGCCAAAGCACTTGCTGAAGAACTTGGCCTTGAAAAGCCTGAAGGCAAGATGGGCGGAAGGTTTGGTCATAGAATGCATAATATGCCTAGCGAATAAATCATAAATTTTATTTTTTTATTTTTTAAAACTATAGAATAGTTTAGGAAGAAGGTAAAAATGCTTGAAAAAATAAAAAATAAGGTTAAACAAAAAAATAATCATCCAAATGATGACTGGATTGAAATAAAGAATAGTCTTGAAGAGCTTGATTATTATCAGCTAATAGACAGTCTTGATTGAGGATTTTTTGTAAGTTAACTATTTTAAAAAGTGGACTGTAAATCCATTACCCTTATAAATAACCTTCTTGATGGTTTAAAATAATCTTTTGCAAAACAATAAAAGGTAACAAAGATGGATAAAACAAACATGTTTGTAATAATTATCATTATAGTTTTTATATCTTTAATCTCAGGATGTTCTTCTAGCGATAAAAAACCAGAGTTTAATCGGGTAAGAGAAGGTTATTTAAATCAAACTAAGCCAACGCCAGATGAAAGAAGGCAGGGAAATATGACTGAAGAACAAAATCAGGAGATTCCTGAAGAAATGCAGCAAAATTTAAAAATGGCCTGTGAAGGCAAAAGCGAGGGAGAAAGCTGTCAACTTCAGGGACAGTTTGAAGAAGTTGAAGGTATTTGCAGTAATATAAATGGGGGTTTGATTTGTAAATTAGACAGACCAATGGGACAAATGGAAGATGAAAGAAAATAATATTATTTTGCATCTGGATAATGTGTGGAAGATTTACAAGATGGGAGAGGTAGATGTTCCTGCTTTAAGAGGTGTTACAGTAGAGATTAAGAAAGGTGATTTTGTTGCGATAATCGGAGCCTCTGGAAGTGGAAAATCAACTATGATGAACTTAATTGGTTGTTTAGATATCCCTTCAAAAGGAAATATACTTCTGAAAAATCAGGATATAACAAAAATATCGGAATCTGACTTGGCGACTCTTAGAGGCAGGACCATAGGCTTTATCTTTCAGCAATACAACCTTATTCCAAGCATGACTATTTATGCTAATGTTCTTTTGCCTATGGAATTTCTTGAATATGATGATAAAACTGCTTCAGAAAAAACAAGAAAAATTCTGGAGACTGTAGGCTTGGGAAAATATATGCATCATTTGCCTACCCAGCTTTCTGGTGGTGAGCAGCAAAGAGTCTCTATTGCAAGAAGCTTAGTTACAGATCCAGAAATAATTCTTGCAGACGAACCTACGGGAAATTTGGATAGTGTAACAGGAAAAAGCATTATGGATATGTTTTATAATCTTTGGAAAAAGGAAGGTAAGACAGTCATTATGGTAACTCATGACCTTAAGTTAGCTGAATATGCTCATACGACCATTGAACTAAAAGATGGTCAGATAAAAACAATAAATAAAAAGTAGGTGATAAATATGAAAAAAACAATTGTTATGTATGTTTTGGTGTTAGTGCTTATAGGTATGTTTTCAGGTTTTGCACAAGCAGCGAGCGATACTAAACTAATTATTGTTAGCTTGGTAAACCAGGATCCAGACCCAGCAATCGCAGGTGATACTGTTGAAGTAAGGATTGGTGTTGAAAACAGGGGAGGAGTTCCTGCAGAAGATCTTGTATTAGAGTTTGTCCCCCAATATCCTTTTATTGCAGTTACAGGAGAAAACAATGTCAAAAAAGTCGGAACACTTAGCGCATATCAGTATGATGCCGATATGAAGATTATAAAATTTAAAGTAAGGGTTGACAGGGATGCTACTGCTGGGCAATATGAAATGAAAATAAAGGAGTATGAAGAAGGAAACACAGCTGTTAGTTCTACAAGGAGCATTAATATAGAAGTAAAAAGCAAGGAGAGTGCAGAAATAATCCATATTGACAAAACAACACTTATCCCTGGAAAGGAAACCAGCCTTAAGTTCACTATAAACAATGTTGGCAGCGCTTCATTAAGAGACCTTACTTTCAGCTGGGTAAATGAAGATAACATTGTTCTTCCTGTGGGAAGCGATAACACAAAGTATGTTAAGTACATTGATGTTGGCGACAGTGCTGAACTAGACTATCAGGTTATTGCTGATTCAAATGCTGAAGCAGGATTATACAAGTTAGATTTGACCTTAGTTTATGACGATCCTGCAAGCGACACAGAAAAAGAGATTAACACAATTGCTGGAGTGTATATCGGTGGAGGAACTGATTTTGATATTGCATTTTCTGAAACCTCAAGTGGCCAGACTTCATTTACTATTGCTAATATCGGCAGCAATCCTGCATCCTCTGTTTCAGTAATTGTTCCTCAACAGGAAGGATGGACAGTCTCTGGCTCTAATTCGATGATAATTGGAAACTTGAATACAGGAGACTACACTGTTGCTAGCTTTGAATTGCAATCCTCACAATCAGGGATGGATGCTACAGGCCAGCAAAAGAATATGACACAAGAAGAATTAATGGCGCAAAGAACGCAAACACAAGGCTATCTAAAAATTCAAATAGCTTACACAGACACAATGGGAGAAAGAAAATTAGTTGAGAAAGAGGTAAGCATGAACTCTCAAAATTTAGTGGGAACAACAACAGATTCAGAAGCCACAACAACTCAAGCAACAATGGCTAACTTTAGAGGAAGAGGAATGGTTCAGCAGAAGAGTTTCTTTTCTATGTATAAATGGTATATTATGGTACTGGCTGTTTTGGTAGTTTTTGGCTCAGCGTTTTGGAAATACAGAAAAGAAAAACTCCTTGATCCAACTTTTAAATTTAAGGATGTCTTTAAAATTAAGACTATCTTCAAGAAAAAGAACAAAGCAAGATGAAGCTAATTAAGTGCCTGAAGCATGCCTTTGGAATGGTGCTGCACAGCAAGGTTAGAAGCTGGCTGACAATCCTTGGAATAGTGATAGGCGTTGCCTCAGTTGTAGCAATCATGTCCATAGGCGGTAGCATGCAAGATACAATGACTGAGCAGCTTGGCGGGCTTGGCGGAGATATTCTGACTTTGACTGCGGGCTTTTCAAGAGGGATGAGCATGTTTGGTATGGGTGATGGTGAAGGCCCTGAAGGAGGAGGTTCAACAGCAACTGATGAAGAGCCTGTTCTTGACAGGACTGATGTCCAGGCCCTGAGAGCAATACCTGACATTGAAGCCTTTGACACCCAGATTAGCGGAAGTGTTGAAGTGAGTTACCTTGGGAAATCTGGTTCTGTCCGCTTGACTGGAGTTGACCAAAAAGTCTGGTCAAGGGTAACAACTTCAGAAATAGGAGAAGGCAGAATGCTTGATTCTGCTGACCAAAATGTAATTGTTATAGGTGGAAAATTAGCTGAATCCTATTTTGATAAGCCTATTGGGCTTAATCAGATGGTTACAATAGAAGAAAATGTTTTTAGGGTTGTAGGAATACTTGATGATACAAGCACTAACATCTATATGCCAATACAAATGGCTTACCAAATGCTTGATGACAAAGAAAATGGAATTTATGATTCTATTGTCATAAAAGTAAAAGACGAAGAAAAGTTAAATGAAACTATTGGAAAGATAGAAACAAAACTAATGATGATAAGGCATGTCACTGAAAAAACAAAGGACTTTTCAATAAGTTCAAGTAAGCAGATGCAGGAAACAAGATCAGAGATGATGTCCTCAATGAATTCTTTTTTAATAGCTATTGCAGCTGTCTCATTGATTGTTGGGGCTGTTGGAGTAGCAAATTCAATGTTCACTTCTGTCCTTGAAAAAACTAAAGAAATTGGTATAATGAAATCTATAGGGGCAAGGAACAAAGATATCCTGTCTATTTTCCTGTTCAATGCTGCACTTATCGGTCTTGTCGGAGGATTTCTCGGGGTTATTTTTGGAACAATCCTTTCCGCGATGTTGCCGGCGCTGATGGGTGAAACAAGTATGCTCAGAGGGGGAACATTTGTTTCAGTAAATTCAATAATTATAGCACTTTCAGTCTCAGTAATTATCGGAATAATTGCAGGCTTTGTTCCTGCATACCAAGCCTCAAAGCTAAAGCCGGTTGATGCATTACGATACGAGTGAAATGAGTATCGCTAATGTCAAGGAACGAAGTGACAGACGCTTAGGTATGAGTAAGAATTTTGATAAAAATTAGAAAAAGTTTTTTTAACTAACCAATAGCCCTTCTGACATCTATTACTTCGGCAGAGCTTACTCCTTCTATTGATGACACGTTCTGCTCAAGCCTGTCAGTGCTTCCAATGTCTTCATTGCTTACAAATATCAGGTTAAGGGCTTTTAAGCCAAATGCAATGGGCTCTATTTCAACTTTCCCCACTTCGCCGCCATACTCTGCAATAAATATCTTAGCTTTCTCTTCTATTGCTTTTAAGTCTGTCTCAGGGTTTTCAGGCATTATCCTAAGTGTTATTACTACATCTGCCATTTTTCTAGTTTGGGCCTGTAAAACCACATTCAGGGCACGTATACATTGCTGCTATCTCCCTACAGTGCTTACAGCGTACTATTTCAGATTTACCGCAGTTAGGGCACTTAAATACTGCCGCTCCTTCTTTATTTGTCATTCTCTTATTGCAAGAAGAGCAAGTAAGTTCTTTTTCATCCATTTTAATTACCTCAATTAGTATAATATAACAAAATGGTTCTTTTAGCTAACTTAAAAACCTTATGATTTTATATAAAGTAGTTATAATATAATTACTATTTAAAAAGTATAACAAAAGTTTTTAAATAAATAAAAAAATGTTATTCATATGCCTATAGTTAAACAACATCTTAAAGACTTAGAATTGCCAGACCTTCCTGATTTTAAAGTTAAAGAAAAAATTCCTGTTTCTAAATCAATTGAAAAAAATGAGTTAGATAAAAGTGTTGAGAAACCAAAATCAATAAAAAAACTCCCTAAAGAAAAAGTGCAAGAAAAAAAATTGAAAAGTAAACCAATGGAGAAAAAGATAAAACCAGAGCACCATTTTATCTTAAAGGGAGGCCATAGGATTAAAAACATGAAGGAACTTAAAGAGTCAATTAAGTTTATGGATAAATCCACATTTGATCATCATGTAAA
>PCYE01000003.1:47422-49985 GCA_002762865.1 Candidatus Woesearchaeota archaeon CG10_big_fil_rev_8_21_14_0_10_33_12
TTAAAAACATTGTAAAAGACAAGGATCTTGCTGAAAAAATAGAAAAAGCAAGCAATAAAGAGCATATGTTGAATCATCTTGAGTTCAGGGAAAAAGAAAAAGAAATGATAAATAAGGTCAAAATACTTGAAAATGAGCTTAAAAAGAAAGAAAAACTTTTATCTGAGGATGAAGAAGAACTAAGAAAAAAACAGGCTGAAGTAGATGAACTGTCTAAAAGGCATGCTCCTGCTCAGGAAGCAGGAATTGAGGAAAAAGAAGAAAAATTTAAAGCAATGAAAAAAGAGCTGGAGGAATTTAAAGAAAAACAGAAGACCATTAAAAAAAATGAGGAGATATTGAAAAAAGAGGCAGGACTATTTCTAAAAAAAGAAAAAAAAATAGCAGAGAAAAATGAATTTCTTGAAAGATTGATTAATGAAAATAAAGAAATAAAAGGCAATTTATTGTCAGAAGAAAAATTGTTTGCTGGCAAAGAAGATGCATCAAGGAAAAAGGAGCAGGAATTATTAAAAAAAGAAATTAAGTTAGAGAGAAAAAGGAAAAAATTTGAATGTATAAAAACAGAGCTCAACCAATTTAAAGAAAAACAAAAAGATATTGAAAAAAATAAGGAGATATTAACAGGAAAAGCAAGACTATTTCTAAAAAAAGAGCAAAGAATAGATGAGAAAAGCAAGTTACTTAAAAACCTGATTGATGAAAATGAAAAAATAAAAGAAAATTTACTGTCAAAGGAAAAAAGTTTGGTTGATTTGGAAAACATGTTAATGATAAGAGAGCAGAAATTATCAAAAAAAGAAAGCTTGTTAGAGGAAAAAGAAGAAAAGAAGATTCAGGCACCAAAGAAAACCAGGCAAGCTGTAAAGAAGGGCACTAAAAAAGAAAAAACTAAATCAATTAAAGATGTTAAGAAGAAAAAATCTAAAGAAACCAAAAAGATTGGAAAAGATGATGTATTATCTATGATAAAGAAAATTAGTGATTACGTAGCAAAAGGGGATATAGCAGGAGCAAAAAATGCGTTATCAAAGGTAAGGGAATTTTATAACAAATTAAATAAGCAGGATAAAGAATCCATAAAGTATGATATTATATCTCTAGAAACAGATATCAAGCTTGCTTCTCTTAACTTATAAGTGTTAAGTAGAATAATAAAAAAGAAATGTGTGGAACTTTGATTCTAACACAAAAATATAGCCAATTGAAATAATAAGAATATATTCTTGATTATAAAGATAATTTATTAAAAGCTAATTTAAAGCTTTATGAAGCCATTTAAAACTTTATGAACATCTATAATAGGTTATATTACTAAACAAGCCAAAATAAAATCTTTTTTAATTTTTTAAAGCCTTTTTTAGCCATGTAAAATTTAGAAATGTTTATATAGTCAAACCGAAGTCCATGGTTTATGATTAAAAAACTCGTGATTGTATTAATGCTGCTGGTTTCAATACAAACCTGCTATGCTGCCACTATTTATGGCAATATTTATGGTCCAGACCTTAACAAACTGGAGAAAAGAGTTGAGGTAGAGGTTGATTCCTCGCCAAGGCAGTATCAGGTTTCTACAGACGGGGCATATTCTTTTTTTCTGCTGGTCGGACAGTATACTATCAAAGCAAAATATGAACAGTATGGAAGAGTAAAGTATATTGCTGAAGAAATAATAACTGTAAAAGATGAGGGTGAATTTAGACATGATATTGTAATGTATCCCAGTCCTGAGGAAGAAGAAAGAGTAACAAATGAAACACTGGAAGAACCAGAAGATGGTTCTAACAAAAAACAAGATATTCTTCTTTTTGTGATTATTGGATCTGTTTTTATAGTATCTATCCTGCTTGTTTTTTATATATTAAAAAAAACCAAGAAAAAAGAACATATTCAAGAGAAAAAAGAGGAGAGTTCTGAAAGTTTTGTTATAGTAAAAGAGGAAGAAAAAGATATTGAATCTCCTGAAAGCCTGGATGGAATAATTAAGATTATTAAAGACAATAAAGGAAGAGTAACCCAGAAAGAGATAAGAAAGCAGATTCCACTCTCAGAAGCAAAGATAAGCCTTATGATAACTGAATTAGAGGACAAGGGTATTGTAAAAAGAATCAAGAAAGGCAGGGGTAATATAATAATATTAAGCAAAAAATTAGATTCTGATTAAGGCTTTAAAATATTATACTTCTTAGAAACCCAGTAATATACATTTGATTCCTTTTGTATTTCCAGTGATTTAAGATTTACCAAATAATCCAAACCAGCAGGTTTATAAGGAAAAGTTCTTTTTGATAAACCTTCCAAAGGGGGATAAAGAGCAATATTTTCATCAATAACAATGCTTGGGATTTCCAGTGCATAAGACAAGCCCATAAAGAAAATGGCTCTTCTATCTCTGTCTTTTCCTTCTGGAAAATGGGCAACTGTCAAATCTGCATTACCAAAATTGTTTAAATCTCCAAACTCTCCATACATAAGAACTTTGTTTTCATCATTTTGATAAACTTGTTCTATCTCTTTAAAGTAGTTGATATTTGTTGCCAGAAATATCCTTAATTTATTATCT
>PCYE01000003.1:50005-52660 GCA_002762865.1 Candidatus Woesearchaeota archaeon CG10_big_fil_rev_8_21_14_0_10_33_12
TTTTTTAAAAAATTAATTGCATCACCTATGCTATTTAGATTAGAATCTGAAATACTGTCAAGGAATTCATCCCTTTTATCTGTTTCATCTGCAATTATTATATAATTTCCCTTTGCTCTTGAACCACCTATTTCTCCATAGGTCATTGTGCCTCTTGAATTTTCTTTGGGAAAGCAGGCAAGCATAATAGGGGATTCCTCTACTCCTTTCATATCATCTACAACAGAAGTGGCTATTGAAAACTGTCTATTCTTCCTTGGATCAGCAAATTCATACTTATAACTAAGTTCAGAAATGATTTTATCCCTGAAATCAAAAAAGCTTCCTGCTAAATATATCTTTTTCTTTTCCATTTTTATTGTAACTTTAAAGTTCTAACACTTTAAATATATTCTTATTGTTTGATATAACCAATAAAATATCTATTTTATAAAAAGGCTTTTAAACAAGAGAACCATATTATTAAGAGATGGAAAATAACCTCCAAAAGAAATTTAAATTAAAAGATTAAAAAATAAAAAATTAATGTTTTTTCTTTTTCCAGACAAAGTAGCCAACTACTGCAAGGATTATAACTACTGCTATCAATACAACTATCAAAATAGTGTTTGACTTTGCTTCTTCTTCTAATTCTTCCTCTTCTGCAGGAGCTCCCTCTTCTGACAGTGTTTCTTCTGTGGTTGCATTTTCTTCAGTTTCTGGCACTTCCTCCTCTGCCTCTTCTGCTGGTGCTGTTACAGGCGCTTCTTCTGCTGTTATTGCAAATGTTGAGAATCCTGGTGATTCAGCACTATAATAATAGTATGTTGTATCTTGGCTGTCTCTTGTTGTTGTGAGCTTTGTCCATTTATTATTATAATACCTGTGCAGTGCAACAGTGTCTTTTCCATAGCCCTTTTCTGTTAGCCATGACATCTTAACCTTGAATTTAATGATTCCTTTGCTTACATCATTATCAGTCATATCTGTTTTTGTTATTGTTATGTATTTGTAGACACTTCCATTTGCTGATGATGGAGCAGAAGCTCCTGAAGGCAATGAGCCAACATCAACCTTTATTTTTGCATTAGTAACTTTGTTCTTGACAGTTACTGTTATTTCAGTAACAGCAAGGGTTGCTGACTTAGAGAAAGTAACGGTCTTGGTTGACCCTGCTGCAAGTGTCCCAAAAGTCTGTTCATCATAAGTTACACTAGGAGTTCCTCCTCCCCCTCCACCAGTTGAAGCTGCTGAGGTTGTAAATGTTGTTGAGTTTGAGAAATTCATTATGTTTCCCGCAGTATCACTGCATCTCACATAGTAAGTGTAACTTGTTGATGCACTCAAGCCTGTTAATGATGTTGAGTGTGATGTTGTTCCTGTAGTGCTAAATGCAGTCATTGAAACATATGAGGTATTAGCTATATTATAAGCACAGTTTGCATTTTCATCTGTTGTTGCAGTCAGTGTAGCAGTAGTTGATGTAATATCTTCTGTTGTGACTTCTATTATAATTGGTTTTGTTAAATCTATGCTTAATATCCTGACAATTGATTTTCCTTCATCACTGTTATTATCAGTACAGTTAATCCACCAATTGTAGCCATCAGCCTCGTTTAGTGAAGGATTTGCTGTAATTGTAGTTGCGGTATAGTTAAATGATGTTGCATTAATTCCGTAAACACTATTATTTATGTATAATGTGCAGTTTGCGCTGTCGCTTATGTCTTCAGTAAAATTAAATGTGAAGGATGGCAGTGTGTTGTTTGTTCTGCTATTATCATCAGGGCTCATTAAGTAGATTGTCGGTGCTCCAACTGAAACCTCAGGACCAACTCCTGTAAAGTGAGGTATCTTCATCCATATAACCTTATTTTCTGTGTCTTTGTAGCATAACCCATTTGTCAGATTTTCATCTGTCTCTGAACAGCTTACTCCAGTTCCATTTAGATAATTTTCATATGAATTATTCAAATAATCACTGTAATCAGTTCCAACCAAATCAGAAGAAACATTATCTATGTTATTCCAAAATACATTGAAGTCATTGTCATAAAGTAAGGGTATCTTCATCTTAATCTGATTATTTTCTACAATATTTGAGTATGGCATGCTAATTAGTATATAATCATATATCTCAGGACCACTGCTTCCAAATTTCCATACTGCACTTGAATCAGTTCCATTAAAATCCTGTGAGAATGCTGCATCAGGTGGTCCAGAGGCAAGCAAGTCTGTCTTTACATAATGCACAGATATGTTACCGCTTGTTATTCTCAGGCTGATATCCCCCATTAAAATTGCTTTTAATGGAGAAAAATCTGTTTTGTCCATTCCTTTGTCTTCATCGCCCATCATATTGCATCCTTCCGGTGGGTTTGGAACATCGCATGTTGAATTTGATTTATAGAAATCCATCATAATATCTATTTCTTCATCAGGATTATTTGGGTCAAAAGTGTCAAATCTTGCTAATGTTATATTGCATACTCCACTGTTGCAGTTTATTGTATTTGTACTACTATCACCGCTTAAAACACTTGCACTAACAGATTCTGAAACTGGTGCATAGCTTTGTGAGTATACTGTTAGTTTTTTTATTCCTTCTCCACTGATAATTGGCAGTGTGAATACTCCACTCTGGGCATTTACCATTCTCATATATTCAATGCTATT
>PCYE01000003.1:52717-55807 GCA_002762865.1 Candidatus Woesearchaeota archaeon CG10_big_fil_rev_8_21_14_0_10_33_12
TACCAATTGAAACTGAACTGCTGTTGTGTTGACAACTGTTGTCTGATTCCATTGAGCTGAAATGTTATTGGATGCTATTGTCTTGCTTGTTCCGCTTATTAATGGGTTTAATGTAAAGTTGAGTTCTGATATGCCCAATGATTTTCCATCTAGAGATAATTTGTATAAATCATGGTAATAATTATCATCTTTTTTTGCAAAAGCCATCAGCATTATATCTGAATGAGCTTCTGTTGCTGGAAGGTAAACAGAATATTCTCCTGTTGATTTGTTGTATGAATCATCATAAGCTGTAACGTTTGTTGGCCACCTTCTCATCTGTCCCATGTTAAAAGGCAGTGTATCCTGGTCAAAGAGCATATTTCCTCCACCTAACATGTAAGGAACTATCCATAACTCATCAAATTCTCCAGAAGTTTGGTTAATATAACCTGTTAATGGTGTTATATTTTGATCTGCTGTTATTGTTGCATTAATAAAATAAGTTCCCTGAGTTATTGTGCAGGTTGCATTAACCCCTGTTGTGCTTATATCATAGCCAGTTGTGTTACATTTTGTTTCTATACTTGTGAAATCAATGTATATTGGGAATGATGCCTCTGGGAAAACCATTAATGAATAGTTTCTGTCACTTGGTGCTGCAAAATATCTTTCTGTTATACTGCTAGAGGAATCAGATGAAACAGGGAATCCCATTTTCTTGTCTTTAAGCCCATAATTAAATCCTATGTTTGTCCAGTTAAATGCCTCATCAGAACAGCCAGAAGTTTGGTTACATAAGCTTTCATTATTTTTAGCCTCATCACTAGGTCCGGACTTGTAATCCCTGCCTTCAACCCTAATATAAAAGGTTACAGCTGGTCTTAGATGTATACTTGCATTATTTAATCCCCAATCAGATCTTAACTCGTTTTCAGGAATCTCTGGCAAGCTAGGACCAACATACATTGCATAATGGTTTGTTGGTGTATCATTGTACTGGGCTGCGCTTAATCTATAGAATATATTACCTTCCCCGCCTGGGCCGCCTGGACCTTCGTCCTCTTCTAAGGATACATTGAGGCCAGGAATATCTGTTATGTTGAATATCCCATTTTCATCTGTTGTATCTGTGAAAGTTCCTACTGCAATATCACCTGAATTACCAAAACTAAGAACAGTAAGAGAAGCAACTGCCCCTTCAAGTACAGCATTGTTTATATCATAAACCATCCCTGAGTAAGAAAATGTTGTTGTTGTGAAAAAGGTAAGGTTTATTTCATCATTTGATGTACTTTCATTAGAATACCCGCTAACTGTGAATATGCCATTGCCATAATCTGCTGTAGAAGTAACATTAATTATAAAATATTCTGGACCGGAGCCACAGAAAAAGTCATCTCCTGTTGCAGTCCAAATAATGCTATTTGAATCTGTAGTCCAAGTATAATTACTGGGGTCTATGCTTGAAGATGTATAATCATTAAATGTAAAGCCAGATGATGGATAAGTAATTGTTAAATTCTTAAGACAAGAATCATCTCCTGCTTGTCTGTATATGCTGAAGTTAAGCAGCCTGGCTTCATTTTTGATTAAATAAGGGGACACTATGCTTGACTGCCATTGATTCAAACCATCATTCCAGTTATCTCCCCCTCCGCCTGGAGGTCCTCCACCACCTCCAATAGTAATTTGATAACTACCTGGGCTATTAGCGATTATAATTCCATTTGTTGCAGTAACATTGATATAATTATTACTTGAACCATTTGCTATTGCTGTAAAGTTTACAAAAAGCAGGGTGGTATTGGTTGGTTGTAATGGTGAAGGAAAAGGAAATGAAATAAGTGTCCAGTTTATTTCTCCAGTACCACTCGAGTTATATGGAGGGAGAGAATTATTATAAATTAAATATGTTTCATTATAGGTATCAGTAACATTTATTTCTGTTATGTTTTCAGTTCCAATATTTGTGATATTAATCTGAAATATTATGATGCTGTCTATTTCAAAATTTCCATAATCATTTAATGCGGTTTTATTTACACTTATATTCGTAGCTGCATTTACACCAACAGCACAGACCATAAAGAACATTGTACATAAGCCAAAAACGAGAAATCTATTTTTATACATAATATCACCTTTTTTTATGTTAAAAAATTATATTATTTATCTAAGATGTTCAAACTATTTAAACATTCTTATTTTTTGTTGTAAGGTTATAAGAATTATCTCACTTACTAAAGTCTTATGTTTAAATTAAAAACTAAAATAGAATGAAAAGTTTAATATTCAATATGTAGTGGTTAAATAAATTTATAAAAAATTTTTCAATAGTTAAATTATTTGAATATTTTTTTAATTTTGTTGTGAGCATATAATCATTATTTTTTATTTAAATAACCACCAGCAGTTTTTATCCGGTCATATAAGGATTGTATTTCCTTATAGACCCATTTTCTTTCTTTAACAGGCATCAAATCATAAATCTTCAATACCTTCTTGTATGTTTTTTTAGCATAATCAATATTCCCTTCTTCTATGAGCTTTTCAGTTTTTTTCATCTTGGTGGTTATAGCTATGATTGCTTCTGATTCCATGCCAATACTTATATTCAGCACATTCCACTTTTTCTGGATAAAATAAGCAATAAAAATCACTGCGATGATTATTACCATAAATAACCAGTTAATCTTAAACTGAACATTTTTGAGTATATTACTAAAATTAAACCATTTTTCCTGAGTTAAAATTTTCTCTTCAGGTAGGGTTTCTGTTACATTTTTTTCTTGCTCTTTTGTGGTAACTTCTTTTGTTGTCACTTTTTTTGTAGTTTGTGTAGCAGGCGCTTTCTCTGCTGTTATTGCAAATGTTGAAAAGCCAGTAGATTCAGCACTATAATAATAATATGCTGTTTCTTCACTATCTCTTGTTGTTGTGAGTTTGCTCCATTGATTAGTGTAATACCTATGCAATGTAACAGTATCTTTTCCATACCCTTTTTCTGTTAGCCATTCCTTCTTGACTTTAAACTTGATAATTCCCTTAGTTATATCATTGTCAGTCATGCCTGTTTTTGTGATTTCAATGTACTTGTAAACACTTCCC
>PCYE01000007.1:0-13608 GCA_002762865.1 Candidatus Woesearchaeota archaeon CG10_big_fil_rev_8_21_14_0_10_33_12
AAGATTATAAATACAACTTTTTTTTCTTTTAGTTTATCAAGAAAAACAGGTTTCTTAGGCATATCTGGCTTTGTTTTGACCAGAGCAATATAAATCTTTCCAAAAATTATTTTACACTAACAATAACCTTTCTATTGCTTCTTGGGCCGTCAAACTCGCAAAAGGCAATTTGTTGCCATGTTCCCAACAAAAGCTTTCCATCTTTTATTGGTATTGTTTCAGATGGGCCTATTATTGCAGCCTTTATATGCGAAGCTGCATTATTGTCAATCTGGTCATGCTTGTAGTTATTATGCTCTGGTATTATCCTGTTTAATGTGTTGATGATATCTTCTCTTATGTTTATATCATAGTTCTCATTTATCAGTATGGCTGCTGTTGCATGCATTGTGAATACATTGCAGAGGCCATGTTTTACTTTTGACTCAGAAACTATTTTTTCAACCTCTTTTGTTATATCAATCAGCTCATTATGCTCTTTTGTTGTTAATATTATCTCTTTTTGCATTATTGTTAAAAGCATAGTTAATTATTTAAATATTATGTTGTTGTTTAATATAAAATGAGAAAATATCTATTGTTTTTGGTTTTTGCAATGGTTTTTATTAGTGGATGCGCTAATGTGCCTGGTGATGCAGAATGCTCTTCTGATTCAGACTGTGTTCCAGCCAGCTGTTGCCATTCTGATAGCTGTGTTCCAGCTTCAGAAGCCCCAACTTGTGAAGGCATGATGTGCTCTATGGAATGCAAGCCAGGAACACTTGACTGCGGCCAGGGATTTTGTGAGTGTATTGACAACAAATGCAAGGCCTTATTAAAATGAAAACAATAATAGTCAGCGGAACACCAGGAACAGGAAAAACAGAAATTGCAAAAGCACTGGCCAAAAAACTGAATTATAAGTATATTGATGTAAACAAACTGATAAAAGAAAATAATCTTTCTGATGGATATGACAGGAAAAAAAAGTGTGAAATTGTTGATACAGAAAAATTATCTAAATTTCTTATTGATTTTATTAAGAAGTCAAAGCAAAACCTGGTTATTGATTCCCATTTGGCACATTACATGCCTGCAAAATACATTAATTTGTGCATACTAACAAAGTGTGATTTAAAAGAGCTCAAAAAAAGGCTTGAGAAAAGAAAGTACAGCAAGGCAAAAATAAGAGAAAACCTTGACTCAGAGATATTTGACATCTGCCTTAATGAAGCAATTGAAAAAAGCCACACAATCCTGATAATTGATACAACTGGAAAAAAAGCAAATGAATTGCTTGATAAGGAAACAATTTCAATTTTACAACAAATTTAAATATACTTAATCTTTTTTCTAATTTATGAAGAAAAATCTTGCTGCTTTAGAGTTAAGTTATGTTATTAAGGAATTAGATGCTTTAATAGATTCAAAGCTGGACAAAATATATCATCCTGATAAAAAAATGCTTTTGCTGCAGTTTCATATAACTGGTCAGGGCAAAAAAATATTGAGAATTTCTGTTCCTGACTATATCTACCTTACTGACTATAAAGAGAAAAGCCCTGAAAATCCGTCTGGCTTCTGCATGGTGTTAAGAAAAAATCTTGAGCAGTCAAGATTAATTGCCATAAAGCAGTTTGGAAGTGAAAGGATTGTCGAGCTTTTGTTTGAGAAAAAGGAAAAGCATAAGCTCTTTATTGAGCTTTTCAGCCCGGGAAATATTGTTTTATGCAAAGAAGATGGAATAATAATCTCTGCATTGGAAACAAAAAAATGGAAAGACCGGACAATAAGGGGAGGGATTGAATATGCTTTTCCAAAGCGGGAAATAAACTTTTTTGATTTAAAGAAACCAGAGCTGAAAGAGCTTTTGAAAAGTACTGAAAAAGACTCATTAGTTACATGCCTTGCAATTGACCTTGGATTGGGTGGGGTTTATGCAGAGGAATCATGCTTGCTGGCAGGGATAGATAAGAAAATTAGTCCAAAGAAAATAACTGAGGATAGCTTAAATGAATTGGTTAAAGCAATTAAAAACCTGTGCAGCGGGAAAATAAAGCCTTGCTCTGTTTATGATAAAAAAGAACTTGTTAATATTACTCCATTCAGTCTGGAACTGTATAATGAACTTGAAAAAAAAGATTTCAAGGGCTATAATGAAGCTTTGGATAGTTATTTCACAGGCCAGGTTAAGGAAGAAAAGACAGATGAATCAGAGATTGCCCATAAAAAGCAAGCTGACAAATTGAACAAGATAATTGATGAGCAGAAAAATCAGATTAAGAGAATGGAGGCCTCAGTTAAGGCAAACAATGAGAAGGCAGAACTCCTATATACTAATTATAAGCTAATAGAGAGCATAATCACAGAGCTAAAAAAGGCCAGAGAGAAATATTCCTGGCAGGAGATTAAAGAGAAGCTGAAAGGCCACAAGATAATAAAAGAAATAGATGAGAAAGAAAACAAAATCACAATAGAAATACAATAAACTCAATTATTTAACATACTGTTTATACTGTTCTCTGAGATATTCATCAGCCTTTTTTGCCTCTCTCTTCATATTGTTTATATCAACTTTCATAGAAGGAATCTCCATTAAGCTACTAAAAGAATAATATAAACCAGTAGAAGCTGGGAAACCCATAGCAACATATTTAGCCCCTTCAATTAAACTAATACCTTGCAACTCTGGTGTTATTGCATATAGTCCTCCAGCAAATATTGACATAACAACCGTAAGACCTGCTCCAAATGAGAGTGAATGTTTTATTAACCTTTTTCTGTGTTCTATCATCCCTTTTGTTGTTAAGTCAGGCATAACATACCCTACATTCGTCATGGATTGAAGAGGCTTTATGGCTTCTTTATCAAACTCATCGTCCCTTTTAACAAAAAGTATATTCAATAATGAACTGTATTTTTTTATAATTGGTTCAGTCATCTTAGCATATGATTTTTTGCTTAATGCAACCTCATATGATAAAAGGTCTTCTTTAAAAAAGTCCTTTAGAATTGTTTCAATTCTTTTATTTTCTTCTTCCTTACTTATTGGGCTTTTACCAAATTTAGGATTGCATCTATTAGCTACTATTATATCTGCTTTTTCTGTGTTTATCCTCTCTATTAAGGATTTAGGTTCAGCTTTTTCCATAGTAACTCAAAAAAATTAGTTTATGTTTATAAATCTTTTTATTTTATTACTACTTTTAAATTATAAAAGAAGGGAATCAACAGGAATTTAAAAAATAAGCAAAAAAGAAAGATTATAATAGAAATATAAAGTGGGACAGCTTTCTGAGTTTCCCATTCATAAGAACAGTACACCTCAAAACGTAGGCCTGCTTGACTTCCGAGTTCGAGATGGGATCGGGTATTTCCAAGCCACTATGGCCGTCCTCATATAACAGGAGTAGGAGCCTATTTATAAAGATTTTGGTTTTTGGCAGCTTAAAATAAAGCATTTTTACGGAGTTTCTGAAAGACTTACGGATTTATAGGCTTTGCAAATATATTATAATGTTAAGTAATTACTTAAGTCAATTTATATAATAAATAATAATCAAATTTATAAACAAATACTTTTTTTGAGCTTTTATGATATTTCATATAGACATGTCAAATAATTATAAACAAAAAAATTATACTGCTATTGCATTGGTTAGTGTTGATTCCAATAATAAGAAAGATAATCAACTTAAAAAAGGCATTGTATTAACAGACCCATTAAGAAATCAACTAATGAAGAAGTATACTGATGTTCAATTACATGCAGGTTTAATTTCAATTTTGTTAGAAGATTTGATTCCTTTCAAAAGAGCAATAATTTGTCCAGATATCAAACCTATCGAAAAAGTGTTTAGTTGTATATGTAGTTTACACCCTGAACTAGTATTTGGTCATTTGAAATCGTTATCCGAATTAAGAGAAGAACTTGGAAATAACAAATACAAATCCGAAGCTGATGCTTTTGCTAGAAGGATAAATCGTAATTTTAAAAAGATGAAAAATATACATAGAAAAAAATCTTTTTATGATTTAGTCATAATTATAAATTCCAATAAATCATTATATTATGATTGTTTTTTTAAAAAATTAGAAAAATTGAGGAGATTTATCGAGAGCAACCGATAAACACCAATTTCTTGGTTGGGATTAGGCATAGCCTCTTTTACACTCAGTAAGTCTCCTCTACTTACTTACTAAGTATATTAATATATAACACTTTCTGTTATTTAGTATATATATTATAATATATAGATATACATAGATAGACATACAAATGTATATAATATACCTTTATTTTAAACTATTTTCTAAAAATCAAAACAAAAACTTGCAGAGGCTTAGTTTCATTCTGGAATTTAGAGTGCAAAGCATAACGCAGGGCGAAGCCCGAGGAATGGAAAAGTAATAAAAAGCCTACCTATCTCTTAAAAAAATTCAATTAAGTTTAGGGAGTAATTCTTTATACTTCATAATTTTTTGCTCTTTACTCATCCGCGCAAAACGGGGAGATGGAGATGGCAAAGTAATAAGTTGTATATTGGGATAGCGGTCAATTATACCTTTAAAGATTTGTTTAAACTTTTTTTCTACAAAACGACTAGAAAAAAATATTTTCTCAATTTGATTTTTATCTAAGATTTTCGCAATTTCATCTATATTGTAAACAAAATTCACCAGATTATTATCCAGATTATTGTCTTCCTTTCTTTCACATTGAAGAATTATATCAGCCATAGCAATGCCAAGATCGGAAAATAACTTTTGTTTACTAAGCTTGTTATTTAGCTCTAGTTCGTAGACAGCTTCTAGAATAGGCCAAAATTGATTTCTTTTTGTTGCATAGAACCAGTCATAAGAGCCATCATAAGCTGTATTTTCTTTGGCAGCTTGTTTTGCTGTAAAACTACCTAAAATCAAATATTTTGCATCCTGGGGAACAAAATTACCAAATGCGTGTGTTTCTATCATAACTTGATTATTTTGTATACATTTAAAAGGCTTTTTATTATTGGATTTAACATCAGAATTCCTGTTAAATCACCCAAGCGAAGCGAAAGTGCAACGTGACCGAGCACCGCAACCCGAAGGGCAAGGAGAGGAGGAGTTAATGCTCGGAACTGTATTGAGGGATATGAGAAACTCTTTCTACAGAATATCCTTTTAAAGTATGATATGCTTCAATAATGTTGCTAAAAAAAAGATTTTCTTTTAAGTAAACTTGTTTAGTATCTCTGTCTACTTTTAATTCAGGTATAATTTCTTTCCATACTTTTTTTACAACATTACCTACATCCATAATATTATAAGATTATAATAAACTATATAAATCTTCTGTTCTAAGTTCCGGGCATTTATTGTATTTAACATCTATTAGTGAATTAAAAAGTTTATGTGGCCCAAGTGATTTTGGAATTTTTTAAGCAAATGCCTTAATGCCTGCTTTCAGAACTAATGTTTGGTTTAGCAGTAGTTCGGCAGATGGGATCAAATTTCGTCTGAAGAGTTGGCGGGCGAGCAAAAGATTTATAAACTTTAAAGTCACAACAATAATAATGGGGAAAGATTTAGAATATAGAATAAATGATTTTAGAAAAAGAATAATGGGGAAGGATCTCTCAGAGAAATGTCCTATTAAGTTTTCCGAAGATGGAACTATAATAGATGAAGGATCCTTATCTGATTCTGATTCTGCAAGATTTTTTTTAAAATGGTTTGGGAAAATTATGGTTCCATATTTTGGAGATAAAATTGTGATTGAAAAGGCTAAATTAGAAAGTGAAATTAATCCAGAAAATAAAGTCGGATTATATGTTTTTACAGGAGGTTTTATAGCTGCAAAATATATATTATTATATACTTTACTAGATAAGGTTTTCTAAGCGAGCCCGCTAATTGAAACTAACACTTATTTAATAGGTTAAAAGAATTATATAATCAAGAAATGTTGAGGTTTTTAAGCAAATGCCTTAATGCCTGCTTTCTGAAGCGAGGTTTGCTAATCTGCGAAAATTAATAATTAAACTTTTTCTCATATTTTTTATGATCCATCCACTCCAAAACAATAGAAAGAACAATAATTTCATTGCTTTTTACTGTGTAAATTAATCTCCAGGCATTAGGAAGATTGTATTTCCATAAATTATCTATTTTTTCAAATCTTTTCTCATACTCTTTTGGAATAAGCTTTTTAGGAACCTGAATCCCACAGAAGGAATCATTTTCCAAATCCTCAAATGCTCTTACCAGCCATTCATATAGCTTTTTATCTTCTGTTTTTGACTTTTTTAGTTTATTAAAGGAGTTCCTTAATTTACTGTTTCCAAAAACAACTTTAGATTTCATTTTCTCCAGAAGAGTTCTGGTCTTGCTAAGTATTTTCTTACACCTTCTGGGTCCCATATCCAGCAGATTTTTCCCTCTCTGTCAACAGCTATTTTATTGGATTCTGAAAGGTAATTAAAAATAACACAAAAGGTTTGATACATCATTTTCTTTGGAAGATTCTCCCATAAGCTTCTTTTTTTGAACTCTCCTCCGCGCTTTCTTATAAATTCCTCTACCATCAGAACTGTGTCTAATTGTGGGTAGTGCAGAACCTGCTTTTTGATTGCTTTTACCATGTTATATAAGTGTATATAACCAGAATATATAAACTTTTTGATTCTCAATACCATTCTATTCCTTACTAATAAAATAAGGTATATAAGTCTCACGCCATAGTGTCCAGTGTCTAATGTTTATCGTCGGAAAAGATTTTCAGATGTCCAGTGAAAATTTCCGAGAAAATCAAAAGTATTTTTAACAGTACTTCTTAATGTCTTCTTTGGTGTGGATATGTATTTCTTTTTCAGAGCTCAGGTGGCCTTCCAAAAGCCCTTTCTCAGCCAGCTTTGGGAAGACATCATACTCTAAACTATTGCCCCTGTAGCTTAAAATCTCTGGCTCTGCAGCAAACATTGATGAAAACCCGATATAAATTTCAGAATGCTTTGGCTTCTGCTCAAACTTTAGTATCTTATTGCCTTCTATCTTTACAATTCCCTTGCTTGATGGTTTTGGAGAGCTTGTCAGCATCAAAGTGGCAATTGCATTCTGCCTCACATGCTGGTTCCATAATTCCTCAATATTTATTTTGTCAAATATAATATCACCAAATACAACAAGAAAAGCTGTTTTTATTTTTCCATTGACAAGCCTTAATGAGCTTGCGCTCCCGCTTGATTCTTTTTCCTCAATATAGCTTATCTTAACATCATATGACGAGCCGTCTTTCAGTATGTCAAACACGCTTGTAAGGATATTTGACCTTGCAATAATAAAAATATTCTTAAAGCTATTTTGCCTCAGGTTTTTAACTGCTTTTTCAACAAGAGTGTTTTTGCCTATTTTTGCTGTTATCCTATACTCTTTATCAGATATTTTCATGCTTTTCTCATCACCTCCTGATAAAATAACAGCTGTCCTGTTCTCTCCCAAAGAATTATTCACAAGATGCTCTATTGCCTGAGACCTGTTTCTTATAATGACATTATCAACAACAGAATCTATTCTTTTAAGCATTTCCCTGTCAATTGTTATGGAAATTTTCTGCTTCATAATCTTGTACAAACATAGCTAATATATAAACTTATCGCATAAAGTAGGATAAAGGTAAGATATTTAAAGAATCTTTATGTTTTATTCAGAAATGGCATTTAATAAGATAGTTAATGAAAAAGGCAATTATAAGATTCTTGCTGAGAGAATAAAGGACGTAAATGTAAATTATAATCCCCATCCCTATAATGGTTACAGCCAGGAAAGCAAGGCCAAAATAAATGAAATGAGGAAGAAAGCAAGAGATGACCCAAGCTTGTTTGACGGGCCAGGCATTAGATTATCAACCTATTCTTTTGATAACGGAATACTCTCATTAGACCTTCAGCACACAACATATTTCTGCCATGTTGCAACAAGGAAAAATATTAATAATGAAAAGGATTGCGCAAAATGGCTTGGATGCTCTGGAATAACGCTTTCAAAAGATGGAAAAGAATATTTGATCTGGGTTGGCGAGAAAAGCCGATTAAATGAAATAGGCTCTGGACAAATCCATCTTCTTCCAGCAGGAAAAATAAATCCAATAAATGACTTTGGACTTGATTATGCTGTTAAAAGGGAATTATATGAAGAGGCATTGAAAAAGAAACCAATATACAAAGCAGTTAAAGATAAGTTTGAGATAGAATTTTTAAGAACTAGGAAAAGAAACCTTAAACTAGCTGGTAGTGCAAAGAGGCATTTTCTTGACCTTAACTGCAGGATTAAGCTTTGTGAGCCATACATGCTTATGGACATGCTTGAAATAAGTTCTTTTAGCCTCACACACCTCGTATTTCTTGACATGAAAAAGCAGGAAATAGAGGATTCTTTCAAACTGATTCCAGATAATGAAAAAGAGTTTAGCAATATACAGCCAGTGGAATTTAAAAAGGATTGTTTAGAGGACTATTTAAAATCTGAATTCAATAATTTAAGGCCGCAGCTAAGGGCTGCAATAAGCTCTTCATTGAGAAATTATGATTACCTGCTTGA
The DNA here is from genome assembly GCA_002762865.1 of Candidatus Woesearchaeota archaeon CG10_big_fil_rev_8_21_14_0_10_33_12. Classification (GTDB taxonomy): domain Archaea; phylum Nanobdellota; class Nanobdellia; order Woesearchaeales; family CG1-02-33-12; genus CG1-02-33-12. The sequence continues at coordinate 8,560 of PCYE01000007.1, forward strand.
AAAGCTGGAGAAATAAATGTTAAAAGAGGAAAACAATGAGAATAAGTAAATTAATTAAAAAACCAAAAAAATTCAAGATTTCCATAATAGGAGCAGGCTATGTCGGCCTGATAACAGGGGCAGGCCTTGCAAGTTTAGGGCATAATGTAATCTGCGTTGATATTGACCAAGAAAAAGTTAACAAAATCAACAACAAGGAGCCGCCAATCTATGAGAAAGGGCTTAAAGAACTGCTCAACCAGCTAATTCCAAAAAACCTTGAGGCCACAACTGACCTAAACAAGGCAATATTAAATTCCCAGATAACCTTTATATGCGTTGGCACACCTTCAAGAAAAAAAGGCGACACATATTTCAAGCAGCTGGATACTGTTTCAAGGGAGATTGGAACTGCATTAAAAAACAAGAATAAGCCGCATCTTATTGTTGTCAAAAGCACAGTTGTTCCTGAAACAACAGAAAAAATGGTTATCCCTTTAATCGAAGAAAATTCAGGAAAAAAATATGGAATTCATTTTGGCGCTGTCATGAGCCCTGAGTTCTTAAGAGAGGGCTCTGCATTAGAGGATTTCTTTAATCCAGACAGGATAGTTATTGGCTCTTCTGACCCAAGGTCATTAAAAACAATAAAGCAGCTTTACAAAAACTTTAAATGCCCTGTTCTTGAAACATCTTTCAAGGAAGCAGAGATGATAAAATATGCCTCTAATTCATTTCTGGCAACAAAGCTTTCGTTTATCAATGAGGTTGGGAATATATGCAAGAGGCTTAATATTAACACAAATGTCATTTCAAAGGGAATTGGCCTTGACTACAGGATATCACCTCACTTTTTGAGATCAGGGATCGGCTTTGGCGGCTCCTGCTTTCCAAAGGATGTATCAGCGCTTGTTTTTAAGGCAACTGAAGTTGGCTACAGCACAAGATTATTAAGGGCTGTGCTTGATGTTAATAATGACCAGCCATTAAGGCTGCTGGAGATTCTGGAAAACACAGGACCTCTTAAAGAAAGGAAGATTGCAATCCTAGGGTTAACATTCAAAGCAGGAACAGATGATATAAGGGAGAGCCCTGCCTTAAGCATCATAAAAGAGCTTTTATTGGAGCAATCCAAACTGCATATTTATGACCCCATGGCAATGCCGCTTGTTAAAAGCATCTTTCCTCACTTAACCTATGAAAAAACAGCGCAGGATGCTGTTGATAATGCAGATATTGTTTTAATACTTACAGAATGGCCTGAATTCAAGAGAATCAATTATGGTGACAAATTAGTTATTGACGGCAAAAACTTATTTGATAATGATAACAAGCCAAAGAACTATGAGGGCATCTGCTGGTAATTTAACAAAGTTTAAATATTAATTATAAATAGGTGATAAAATGAAGGTAATAATTCCATTAGCCGGAAAAGGAACAAGATTAAGGCCGCACACATTCTCAAAACCAAAGCCATTGCTAAGGGTTGCCGGAAAAGCTGTTTTAGGGCATATAATTGACAAGCTAAAGCCATTGGATGTCGAAGAAATCATTTTTATAACAGGAGACATGCAGGAAAAAATAAAGGAGTATGTAAATTCTAACTATAAATATAAGGCAAGATACATAAAACAAGATGAACTCTTAGGGGACGGCTATGCTATAAATCTTGCAAAGGAATATGTCAAAGAGGATGTTCTTATTGTGTTTGTTGATACTATCTTTGAAACAGACCTATCCAAAATAAAAAATGTTAAGTCAGACGGTGTTGTCTGGGTTCAGGAAGTTGATGATCCAAGGCGTTTTGGTGTTGTTGTTTTAAAAAATGACCATATTGAAAAAATAATAGAAAAGTCGGATGAGCCAATATCCAACCTTGCCATTATAGGCCTTTATTACATAAAAAACAGCTCTTTGATGTTCCACTGCCTTGATGAGATAATAAAATGCAAACTAAAATCAAAAGGCGAATTCAGGCTTGCTGATGCACTCGGCCTGATGATAAAGAATGGTGCAAGATTAAATGCCTTGGAGGTTGATCAATGGCTTGACTGCGGAAAGCCTGAAACACTCTTAAGCACAAACCGCTATCTCCTGAAAAATGGGTTTAACAAAGAGATAAAAACAACAAACTCTGTTATTATCGGCCCGGTTTATATTGAAGATAAGGTTAAAATAGAGAACTCAATCATAGGGCCTAATGCTTCAATAGCATCTGGCTGTGTGATAAAAAATTCTATTGTAAAGGATTCTATAGTCGGTGAGAATGCTGTCATTGAAAATGCTGCCTTAAACAAATCACTTGTTGGAGATGATGCCTTAATTAAAGATGCCTTTAAAAAGATTAATGTTGGGGATAACTCTGAGATAGACTTTGAGTAAAATGCTTTTACTATATCACTTTTTTATGGGTTTGATAGTATCATCAGCCCTCTATCCTATTTATGGCATTAATGTTCTGATAATATTTTTTACAAATATTTTATTGGATGTTGACCATTACATTCTTTATATTTTTAAGTTCAAATCTTTTGATATAGTTAAGGCACATAATTATTTTTTTAATGAAGAAAAGTCATTTCTCTTGTTTTTTCATACAGTAGAATTTTTGCTTGTTTTGTTAATATTATCTTTATCTTTTAAATTAGTCTTTTTTGTTCTTATTGGTGTTGTAATCCATCTTTTGCTGGATATTTATGAGGAAACGAGAAAGAAATATATTGGGAGGTTTCCTTCAATAGTTTGGTGGTATTTAAGAAAGAGATGACTTAAATGTTTTTTAGTAATTGAATAATTTTCTTTTTCCATTTCTTGAATTCATTAAAATCAATCCTTAAATAATGAATGTTCTTGTCTGAAAAATTGTTTATGACAAATGTAAGTTCATCTTTGAACTTTTCTTTCTTGTATTTCTTAAGCAGTTTTGCGTATATTTTCCAATTAATATCTGAATGCAATATAATGGTGATAATATCTATTGCATCCTTCTCACCTTTAATGCTGTTTCTCCTGTCAACCTCAGCACCCTGTTTTAATATCAGAAGCGGCTCTGCTCTTAAAGTCTGAATGCCTTTTATCATAATCGTCTGGTTGCTTAAATCATCTAAAGGAATTGCTAAATCTGAAAAATATGGAACATAAATATCAATGTCAAATTTTCCAGATTTTATTTCATATTTTTTAAGCCTGCTATTTTTAACCAAATCATATTTTTGTTCCAGTTTTTTTAATGTAGTGTAATCAACAATTATATCAATATCTTTTGACTTATGCAAGCCAGTGTGAAGGTAAGCTGCCCAGCCACCTATCAGTATAAACTCAAATTCTTTTTTAAGCAAAACCAACCTTTCCCAGCTTGCCTTTGTTAATAATTCCGGCCAAAACTCCATTTTTTCACCTGCTTAAAATCCTTTGCTCTAATGCCTTTAAAAATTCTTTTGAATACCAAGTTCCAAGGTTCCATAAATCAACATATATCTGTGCTGATGGCGCAATATTATTCTTTGCTAACCTGCTCATTTCTTTATCTTGATTGAGTACAACTAAATTTGCATGCCCTTTTTTAAAAGGGAACCTTGATTTAATTTCATCAGGGTTATTTGAGTAAACAATAACCTCGCTATAATCTGCAGGCACATCATCAAACCTAAATTTATATGCAGAGTAAGCTGTGTAAACAATTTTTGACGGCAGATTTTTTTCAATATCCTGGATTGATAAATTAATATTTGTTTTATAAATAATATCTTTATCAAGATTCCTCTTGGTTGCCCAAAAGACTAGTATTTTCTCAATGTCTCTTATACTAAAAAATCTTTTTTCAATGCTTATTCCTCCTATTTTATCAAGCGGCCTTAATGCATTGTTAACAGTGCTTAGAGAAACATTTAGCCTTTTAGACAGCTCAAGCTGGGTAAATCTATTTTTTTTGCTTTCAATTGTATCAAACAATATCTCCCGATAGATTATTTCTGTTTTCTTCATATTTCGATAAAATATGTCTTTACTTATAAATGTTTCGATAATTTTCGAAACTTACTATAATTTATAGTTTTTCATTGATTTAAGAAAGAGATGACTTAAAATATTCTATTGTCTTTTTTATGCCTTCTTCAAAGCTGACTTTTGGTTCCCAGCTAAGCTTTTCTTTTGCTAAGGAGATATCCGGCTTCCTTTGCTTGGGGTCATCCTCTGGCAATGAATTAAAGATAATTTTTGAAGAGCTTTTTGTGTAGTTGGTTATTTTCTTGGCAATTTCAATTATTGTTGTTTCGTTTGTATTGCCAAGGTTGATTGGGCCTATATAATCCTGGTTCATCATTTTATATAATCCTTCAACAAGATCTTTAACATAGCAGAAGCTTCTTGTCTGGGAGCCATCTCCGAAAATAGTTATATTTTTGTTTTTTAAAGCCTGAACAATAAAATTAGATATTACCCTGCCATCATTTTCAGCCATTCTTGGGCCGTAAGTATTGAATATCCTTACAATCCTTATATCTAAATTATACTTCCTATGATAATCCATGAACAATGTTTCAGCAACTCTCTTCCCTTCGTCGTAACAGGCACGTGGGCCGAGGGTATTTACGTTTCCTCTGTAGGTTTCTTTTTGAGGATGCTGTTCTGGGTCTCCATATATTTCTGAGGTTGAGGCCTGCAAAACCCTTGAGCCATTAAGCCTTGCAAACTCAAGCACATTTATTACGCCGAGAGTGTTTGCCTTAATAGTGTCTATCGGGTCAAACTGGTAATGGACTGGAGAAGCAGGGCATGCAAGATTATATATCTGGTCAATATGCTCTTTGATGACTTTTCTTAATGGCCGGGTTATATCATGTGAAATTACCTTAAAATTAGGGTTATCCTCCAAATGTTTTATATTTTTTATGCGACCTGTAAAGAAATTATCCAAGCAGGTTATTTTATTGCCATTGTTCAAAAGGAATTCACACAAGTGAGACCCTATGAAACCTGCACCGCCTGTTATTAGTATGTTCATCTTACCCCCAAAGTAAAGTTTTATTAGATTATATAAAAGCTTTTATATTTACTGGCAAGCATTTATTT
>PCYE01000007.1:13623-13936 GCA_002762865.1 Candidatus Woesearchaeota archaeon CG10_big_fil_rev_8_21_14_0_10_33_12
CCTGAAATAAGGGTTATCTGGCTTTAGGCCAGTCTTGTATGTTATATCAACAGTATTTTCCATAAGCCAGTTGTATTTTTCAGGCTCATTGCAGTGCCACTCACTGGGTTGTGTGCAGCTGGTGTTATCAAAAACCCCGCTTTGGTCAATCCTTCCAAAGCCAGGTGTATAGCCGTCATACAAATAAAGATTTAAAACAAAATATTTTAGGTTATTATTTTCCACCTGCTCTTGTATCCAGCTTACATTAACTAAAAGCCATGATGCACAAACTTTCTGTGTGTAGAAAATAAATGATTTGTCATGCACTCCT
>PCYE01000007.1:13985-16725 GCA_002762865.1 Candidatus Woesearchaeota archaeon CG10_big_fil_rev_8_21_14_0_10_33_12
CCAATAACCAATGCAGATGCAACAGAAACATTTAGTAGTAAATATATTATGACTATAATTGAAAGAACATTCTTTTGTCTTTTAATATTAATATTCCTAAAATAGAAATGAGAAATAAGCATTGTTAAGAGTAGTATGAAAATTATTATCCAGATATAATAGTTGTTTAAGAAGCCAAAAATCAATGATAAAAAATAGTTTGTTTTTGTTATGGACATATATTCAGATGCATATGTTATTGGGAACCTTGCTGCCAGCAAAACAATCCATGAAATGGTTAATGCAATTAAAGATGCAAATGCAAGGCCTTTCTTCTCTTTAACAAAAAAATCCAAAGAATGTGTTATGCCTATTGATGCCAGAACAGCAAATGCAGGAACAATTACAACCTGCCTTTCAACATAAGGCTTCCCGTGAATATAGAATATGATGATTGACAAAAACCAGAACAGCCATAATGCATATTTTGGCTTTTTTATGTTTTTTAAAGAATATAAAAATCCAAACAAAACCGGAATAAAGATAAGGCCCATGAAAGGGGTCATAACAAGATAGTTAAGCATTGTTTTTGCTGATCCTAGTATTGAAATGCCTGAGCCAGCCATCACTGCCCCATGGCCGGGAAGTGCATAAAGGAACATGCTTATGAAGGAATTGATGAATTCTGGATTTTTGAAAAATATTAAAGGTATTAACATATAAATAAAGAACAATCCCAAGACAATAAATGCTGCAAAAAAGAAATGCTTTATTTGCTCTTTTTTTACCTTTCTGAAATAAAGGTAAGGCAACAGTGCAGATAGAGGAATTAGCCCCCTGAAGTCAGTTGTCCAGGCATTTGCCAGGCAGACAAAAGCAGCCAAATAAATAAATAAGTTTTTTCTTTCATCAATTGCTTTTATTACAAGAAATGTTGCTAACAAGCAGTAGAATGTTAGTGCTCCATGCAAAAATCCACTTCTTGTAAAAGCTATGTGAAATGGTGAAAAAGCAAACAATATTGATGCAACAAAAGCTGTTTTTGTGTTGAACTGCTTTTTTACTATCAAATAAAGGAGCAATACTGAGAGCACACTAAACAGCAGGGTTGGCATAAGAACTGCATATTTATTGTAACCAAAAATCAGTATTGATATAACCAAAGGAATTACCGCAAAAGGCCTTGTGTAATGCAGGCCGCCCCATGACATCGGCTCATCTGAAAAAGAAGGGTAGATTATTTTCGCTGGCGATTTAATTGCAAATGCTGAGAGCTGTGCAAACTGGCTGTCATCTCCACCAGAAAGCTCGTTTGCATTATAGATTCTGATAAGAAAAGTGCATAACAACAATATTATTAAAAAAATATGTTCTTTTTTCATGCAAACCATGTTTTATACTTTTTTTAAATAGCTTTCGAAAATCTTGCTGGCTTTTTGAGCCAGCATGCAAGGCCTATTAGTGCCATCAAAATTGATATAAACAAGATTAGCATTGAAATAGCAACAGCTGATTCTCTGTTAATTCCAAGGAATGAGAACAGCACTATTAGTGTTATGTCCCTTGTTCCAATTCCTGATATAGAAATCGGGATGAGGGTTATCAGGCCGGCAATAGCAGCGCAAATCGAGAGGTAAACAAATGAAATGCTAATGCTTAATGCATTAGCAAGAAGGAATATCTGAATGAAATATATTATCCATACCAAAACTGTTATTAGAGAAACTTTAAATATCCTTTTTCTGTTCAAAACCTTTAAGTCATTATAAAAATCATTAAAGTTGATCTTAATTTTCTCTTTATATTTGGATGGTATAAAAAACCAAAATATTTTCCTTATCAACCTCTTGGCAAGCTCTTTCTTTGCAACTGTAAAAATAACTATTGAAAGCAGCATTATGAAAATAAAAGAGAAAAGGTATATTTGTCTTTCAAATAGCTGTATGAAGAAAAACATTCCTATGTAACCGAACATGATTAAGAACAATAGGTCAGCCAACCTATCAACAACTACACTTACAGATGATTTTCCTGCTGAGTTCCCATCATTTTTCAGATAAAGCACTTTGATAAAGTCGCCTATCCTGCCAGGTGTTAAAAGCCCGATATAAATCCCGGACCCATACATTAAGATAGAATCTGATAACCTGTAATTAATGTTTTGGGTTTTTTTGAGATAGTTCCATCTATACGCTTTTATGAAGAGTATTGGCAAGGTAAGCAGAGCAGCGGCAATAAAATAATATAAATTAATATTTTTTAATAGGCCAAAAAAACTTTTTAAATCTATTTTAGTCAGGATAAAAACAAAAAGAACTATTCCAATAAATTTCAAGATAAATCCCTTAATTCTCATATTTTCTCACATACAAATATCCTTCTCAAACCAATGTATTTCATTAAACTGTTTTTGAAAATCCTTTCAAGAAGCTCGCCAAGCCTTACTAGGAATTTTGGACCAAAGGCTATCAGCACCGTTGTTTCTTCTCTTTTTATTTTTAATCCGGCATTTTTTATGTATACAATCATTTTTTTTCTTGGTATGAATAAGTGAGGGCCCTCGCTGTGGTGTATTCCTGTTACAGCAGCAAACCAGTGAACAAACTCCCACAATGTATTTGGCATTGTTATAAGAACCTCTCCTTTTGGCTTTGTGACTCTTGCAAGCTCTTTAACAGTTAGTTCTGGATGGGGCAAGTGCTCTAGTGTTTCAAAACAGAGAATATTGTCAAACATATTGTCCTTAATTGGAAACCAGGTT
>PCYE01000053.1 GCA_002762865.1 Candidatus Woesearchaeota archaeon CG10_big_fil_rev_8_21_14_0_10_33_12
CCCAATCGCAAGGTGCTTGGAATTTTGTGCCGCAAAGGAAAGTTACTTCCTTTGCCTAGATACCTCGGACTTCAGTCCGAGGAGGTTCATTTTCATTTACAAAAATAATATCAGCATATTCTTTCATTATTTTGTTCACTTTTTCCCTGTGTCGTTCTATCAGCGCGGAGTCTGCCAAATCAATTGAGATTAAGATATTGTTATTTTTTGCATGCTTCATTGCATGAAATATTGCCTCTGCCTGATTTTCACCATCAAGCTGGTATGCTTCAATATGAAGTATTTTTGAATTGCTTATGTCATCAAGGTTGATGTCATTTTTAGTTAGATTCATTCCCGCTCCAAGGCAGGTGGCCATTGTCCTTTCAGCGTCAGGAGTCACCATAATAACAGATGTGCCCTGGATTTCATCGCATGATTTAAGGTTAATTGTAATTCCTAACTTCTCAATTAACCTGCGGTACTTGTTACCATTATTATCATTGCCTATCATTCCAATGAAAAGCGATTTTCCTCCAAGGCAGCATACGCTTGCAAGGGTGTTTGGGACGCTTCCCCCTGCAGAATCTTTTACATGGCTGTTAGCAAGCATAGAGAGTATCTTCTTGCTCTTTTCAATATCTATAAGGTTCATATTGTTTCTCATGAGGCCATTTTTTATTATGAAATCCTCATTTACTTCCACAACCTTATCAAGAAGGGGATATCCAATGCCAACAACATCATATTTCATCTCTGCCCCCAATAAAAAACCGCCGGGACTGGGACTTTCACCAGCTTTTGCAATTTTGGCTTTAATCTAAGGCTCACATTTTTGCGAGCGTTAGCGAGCATGAGGGACTTTTTTGCAAAGCAAAAAATGTCGCTCCTGCGTGCCAGCTTAGCAAGAAGCTGTTTTGAACCCAGAAATCCTTTCGGAAACTGGCTCTCAAGGCCAGCGCAATGCCAGATTATGCGATCCCGGCTTAATAATTTAGAACTTCTCTTAAATTTAAATAACTTTTGCTTTACTGCTTTTGCATTTCAGGGAGAATCAAGACAGGTATTCCATTTTCTATAGGGTAGGCAGTATTGCATTTTATACAAATTAACTTTGTTTTGTTTTTGTTATATCTAAAATTAGATTTGCATATAGGGCATGCAAGTATTTTAAAAAGTTTTTTTGGAATTGGTTCTTCAATCTGCATAATTACTATCATTATATAGTTTGTTTCTTTTAAAGCTTTCGCAATGTTTTAAAGACAGTTTTATGATTAAAAGCCTCATTCTTTTTAAATCTTTCTTTAAAAATAGAAAGTTTTATATATAACTTCTTATTCTTATTTATAAAAGTTTGGTTTAAAGATTATTTTAACTTCAAAGTATTAAATTTTGGGGGTGTTTATTATGCCTAGTTATATAAAAAAATGTCCAGAATGCGGAAGCATAAACCTTTTCTGGAATAAAGATAAGGGAGAAATTATTTGCAGGGATTGTGGTCTAGTCATTGAAGACAAAATGGTTGATTTTACACAGGAATGGCACGAGTTTGACTCTGATTCAGGTGAGAAGAAAAGAAGGGCTGGAGCTCCAATGACCTACACCCAGTTTGATCAGGGTTTGGGTACTGACATTGGAAGAAAAGCAGATTTAAGCATTCTGAATACAAAAAATAGAAATAAGTTTTTTAGATTGAGAAAATGGCAGTACAGGATTTCAACTGCTATTGAGAGGAATCTTAAGCTTGCACTTGCAGAGCTAAAGAGGGTTTCCTCTTATCTTAAACTACCTGGTAGTGTTGAAGAGGAAGCAGCAAGAGTTTATACTATGGCAGTCCAGAAAGGTCTTGTAAGAGGCCGTTCAATGGAATCAGTTGTTGCAGGAGCACTCTATGCTGCCTGCAGAAGACATGAGGTTCCAAGGACATTAGATGAATTATCTGAGGCAAGTGGAATTGAGAAAAAAGAAATTGGAAGAACATACAGGTTTGTAACAAGAGAACTTGGAATAACCATACTTCCAAGCAATCCTGCTGATTACATAGCAAGATTTTCCTCAGCATTAAAACTTTCTGCAGAGACGCAGTCAAATTCAATTGAAATACTTGAGCAGGCTCAAAAAGCAGAGCTGACCTCTGGAAGAGGCCCAACCGGGATTGCAGCAGCATCATTATATGTTTCTGCATTGCTGCATGGAGAAAAAAGGACTCAAAGAGAGGTTGCTGATGTTGCAGGCGTAACAGAAGTCACAATAAGAAACAGATACAAGGAGTTGCTTGACAAGCTTAAGCTTGAGAAAGAGATTAAGAAATTAAAGAAGAAAAAGGACTAGAACCTGAACAGGGCCTTTTCAAAATCTTCTATTTTTTTGCTTTTTATTTTAATGCCCTCTTTTTTTAATAATTTTATTTTTTTATTTATTCCTTTTGCATAACCTCCAATAAACCCATCTGAATTAACAACTCTATGGCATGGTATTATTATCGGCCTTTTGTTATTATGCAACGCAGTTCCAACAGCCCTGTAAGCATGTGTATTAAGTTTTTCAGCTATTATCTTATATGTTGTTACCCTTCCTTTTGGAATCCTTTTTGTCAGTTTTAGGACTTTTTCATTAAATTGCATCTTCAGTTTAAAATGCTGAAAATCTTACTAAGATTTTCTTTTGTCTGCTCTTTCTTATAGGCTTTTGCCAGATTTATTATCTTATCTTTATTTAGTTTAATACCTTTTTGATTTAATAATACCTTCGTGCCACCAGATATAATAAATTGGCAGAACTGGGTTATATTCTTTGGCTTTTCTGTTATTTTGCAGCGTTCAAAGTCAATCAAAACAGGTTTTTTGTCAATTATGATATGCTTCAATGGATGGTGCATCTCTTCCTTATCAACCTTTAAACTATCCATGATATAAAGCTGATTAAAGACATTTTTTATTGTTTTGATGATATTTTCTTTGTTGTTCTTTTCAATAAAATCAAGGATAAAATCTCCCTTAACAAATTCATAGGCAAAATAGCCCCTGCCTGAGAAAAGAAGCTTTGGCCCAATCTTATGTCTGTTTAATATTTTAATCCATCGGATTTCATTTGCAATCCTTCCCTTTGCCTTGCTTTCAGGCTTTTTTGTTTTTATAACAATTTTTTTCTTTTTTAAGATAGCCTTGTAAAGAAGGCCGCGATTGCCTCTTGCAAACTTTTTTATATTTTTCAAGCCCTTTTTTTCCAGTGTTTTCAACAGGCTTGATTTTTTTATAAGGTAAACAAACAAGCTTTCAAAGAACAATTTTTTTTCATCTACCTGTTTGAATTCAAAGCAATAATCCTTCAATAGTTCATCAACTTTCTCTTTTTTTGTCAGTGAGCTGAAAACGATAAGGATCTTGCCGTTTTCTTTTAGGTAATAACCAGCTTGAGAAAGAAATTTATTTAGAGTTTCATGGCCTTTTTTTCCGCCATAGATACTTTTGTCATCTATACCTTCATCCTGCGGCAAATATGGGGGGTTGAATATTATTAAATCAAACAAAATCTTTTTTTCAAGGAAGTTCTGTATTTTTTTATTCTTTAAATTTTTTAAACAATTATTTTTAAATTGTTTTTTTGCTTCTATTTTTTTAAAGAAGCCAAACAAGCTGCTTTCCAAAAAACAAATATTTTTTACATTCTGCTTAATTGCATTCTCAGTTGCCAGTTTGATTGCATCCCTGCTTATATCAACCCCAATCACTAACTTAGCCTTTTCTGAGGCTGCTATTGCCTGTATTCCAGAGCCTGTTCCAACATCCAGTACAAAACCCTTAGAATACTTTTTTACATGCCCTGAAAGCATAAAAGAATCCTCCCTTGGCTCATAAACTTCAAACATAATAAAAATAAAAAAGAATTAGTTATTAAATCTTTTGTAAATAAAAAAGAAAAATTAAATTAAAAAAGCTTTATTTTCTTCTCTTTTTCTTGGCAGGTTTTTTCTTTGCTTTCTTAGCCTTTTTCTTCCTGTGTCCGCCTCTGGCCATTTTTGCTCTTGAAACATCTCCTGCTTTATCAATGAAGTAAAGGTATCCTCCTACTTTTTTGACTCCTACCTTCTCTACCATTTCTTTTTTCTTTTTTCCTTTTTTTCTTCCGCCTCTGGCCATCTCTACTCTGGAGATATTTCCTGCTTTATCAATAAAGTACAGATATCCAGCTTTTTTCTTAATTCCTACTTTTGCTACTTTTTCAGCCATTTTTTGACCTCCTTTTTATTTTAGAATACTCCCCCAAACCAAATCAAGGGTAATTGGTTTATTGACGAGCTAGTATTTAAACTTTGCTGTTTTTCATGACGGCTTATTGACGAAAAAATAAGAAATTAGTATACTGATTTAGTTATTTACTGCTTTTTTTGAAGTTTTCATCGACTGCATTGAAGTATTCTCTAACTCTGGCTGAAACAGTTGGTATCAAAAAGCTTTCAAACTTTTCCTCAAATATTTCACTCAGGCTTAAGAACTCTGTAATCCTATAACTATTATTTATTTTTTCAATTATAAATAAATCTTTCAGTCTTCTTAACTGTCTCCTTATATTTGATGATGCTATTCCTATAAGTGGCAATTTGTGTTTTTTTCTTACTTTAATAACATTATCTTTAACCTCTTCTGAGGTCAGTTTCTTTTTTTGCTTTTTTGCATTTAATAAAACATAAAGAACATCAACTATAACATCCCTGGAATCTCCTGGCTGCAAAAGCCCAATGCTTAAGCATAACTTTCTAATGATATCTCTTCTTGTCTCTTTGTGAGGCCTTTCATAGCGTCTTAATGTTATCTCTGAAAGAGGAATGTCTTTTGATATTTTTTTCATGATTAAATAATTTAATAATAATCTTATATTTATAACTTTTGTTTAAAAAATCAAAGAATTTATTTTAATATATAGTTACACTTCAAGCAGACATGTGCTCCAAGTTTTTCATCAAACTTGGTGTTCATACCATAATCTAGCACAGTCCCGCACTTCGGGCATTTTGGCTCTAAAAACTCTACAGATTCAAATAAATTAAGATTTTCCAACTAGGATCCCCACAGCTAAACCATAGGAATCTTATTATATAAATCTTTCGAAATCCCTTTAAAAAACATAAGATTTAAATGCAATAATCTTTTAACTTTTTATAACATAGGAGATAATGAACGTGCTAAAAAAATTGAACAGCCAATAAGCTTAAATTATATAGACACAGAAAGAGGGTTCTAGATAAATGCACAATTTCTTGATGATATAATAGAGCATGTAAGTCCTGAATTTATATTACTTAGAACATATAACATAAAAGGAAGCAATTATGTAATTGAATTATATGCAAATAAAGAAGCATTAGAAGATAAACATTAAAATGTTAAAATAACCAACTTATGTTCTTAAAATTTTTATACCTTCTGCACGAAGGCCAATCCCCCCAGTCACCAAAGAAAAGCAAATCAGGATATTTCATCAGATGTTCCATTTTATTGTTGACTATAATGTCAACCTCTCCTGTAAAAACACCATTTTTTTGCTTGAAATGGTTTGCAATAATTTTATCACTTATCCTAATGTTATAATTATCATACAGCTGTTTCTTAAGGCCATATGATTCTAATATATCATTTATTAAATAGGAATCATTCCTGCTTAATATTCCTAAAGTTTTTTCACTCTTTCCTAAATACTCACCTACTATTGAAAGATTTCTTAGCTTAACATCTTTTATATTTTCTTTGACAATAGAATAAGGAAGACCTTTTGAAACAGAGAGCATTTTAATAAGTTCTTTTTCACTGTCTTTCCTAAAAATTTCCTTTAATAAGTATATTTTTTTGTTTTTATGGAATTCCTTAACTTTCTTTTTGTCTTTCTGATACTTTATAGCAATCTTAAAGAAATCATTGACTATATGCTTCTTGATTAATGTGCCATCAAAGTCAATAAGAGCATCTACTCTTTCGTCAATTGCCATCATAATTATTTGAAATATGTATCAAGCCTGCTCTGGTCAAAGCTATTAATTAAATCATCTTTTTCAAATCCCAGAACTTCAAATATCTTTTCAACAGAAGGAATTATCTGGTTGTTTACATAATAATCAGAGTCATAATCATCCTGGCTTATTTCTTCTGGAAGTTTAGCCCTATCTCTTATTTTTTCTTTGCCTTTCCCTTTTGTTATCACATACTTTATAAGCGAGCCAGGGCCAATAGGAATTCCCTTGTCAATCATCCTTTGAGCTACTGCAACATGAGGCCCAATTGAATCATATTCACTTATTGCTTTTTGCAGTTGAGTGTGTATAACAACCTTTTCAATAGGAATCTTTTTTTCTCTAAGATTTATAATAACTTCTTTTACATAATCGAATGCCTTTTTTGGATTTCCCTCTTTTAAAATTATATTTAGAACCTCCCTCTGTGTTTCCTTTGCAATAAATGACCAGTTCCTCCTTATTGTTTCAAAACCCTTAATTATTATATGATTATCTTCTGACAGAAGGGCATATTTTTTCTTTGCACCATACGCGCCCTCTTTTGCTGATACAAAAATCCCCCTTGGATAAAATCCTTCATATTCAATCTCCATCAGACCTGGGAGATGGACATTAATTGATTCAATAAATTTCTTTGTATCATCCATTGTTTTTTTATCTAATATTAAAAATATAGAGTCTGTGTCAGAATACAATACCTTGAAGCCGGCATTTTTTGCATCTTCAATAACTTTTTGTATGTAATACCTCCCGTAGGCTGTTATGCTCCTTGCACATTCTATTGAGTACCAGCGAGCTCCAAAAAAGCCCATATAACCATACATCGAGTTTCCAATTGTTTTTAGTGCATACTGCCTTGCATTAAACAGTTTTAGCTTTTCCTTATCAACCCCTTTCATAATTTCCTTGATTCTCATCCTTCTTGTTATAATGCCTTCCAAAACTGTTGAGATAAAGCCTTTTTTCTTTGAGCAAAACCAGTATTTATCAAACTCTGGAACATGTTTTTCATCCTCACAGCATCTGCAGTTAAGCGTGTCTGGAGATATATTATGAGAGGTTATTATGCTTGGATACAGGCTCCTGAAGTCAAAAATAGTTATATCTTTATACAGGCCAGGTGTAGGCTTGAAAACAAAAGCTCCGGTGTATGTCTGCTCCCTCCTTTTTTTTATCTCATCATATGTTGGCTTATTTAGAACAATCTCATTAAGGTTTTTTGCCTGCTTTATAAGATATCCTTCATCAAGTTTTGAGAAGCTCATTCTGCTTACATCAGCTATTGGAAGCCCAATTATCTTAACAAGTTCGATAATATTAGGCAGAATTTTCTTGCAGAGCATGAATGTCAGTTTTGAATCCTGCAGGTTATAGTCGCAGAACTCTTCAAGTTTTTCTGGTTTGTTGTCCCATGCCTCAGCGAGATACTCAATATTTATATCCCTCTTTTTTTCACCCAATATTTCTTCTGCAACAGAGCCCAATGAATAACTGTCTGTTTCAAGTGTTGTGCTCATAACCATTTTTATAAACTTAAATATATCCAAATGTGAAATACCCACAATTTTTGAGATTGTAACCCTTTTCCTGCTGACTGTTATAGGGCTGTAATCAAGGCCAATATCCAGGTTTATCCTGTATTTTTTTGCTCTTGTTTCAACATATGGAAAATCAAAACCATCAGAAAAATAACCTGTTATAATATCTGGCTTGTAAGATTCTATTATTTCCTTAAACTTGTTTAACAGTTCTAGCTCGCTGCCAACAAATTCTATATAATCCTCTTTTGTCTTAAATTTTTTCCATGTTATTACTTTTCTTAAATCATCACCATAAAAGCTTACCATTACTATTGGATTTTTTTCTGCATCAATAACAGCTCCTAAAGGATTATATGTTTCTATGTCAAATGCCAGGATTTTTGGGTTTTCTATTACCTCATCAGTTATCTGCACTACTTTATCTGCTTTCATGACAGAAACCCTTGACCTTTTGTTTATGAATTCGCCTTCTGCTTTGCATAATGTTAAGGGAGTTATTTCATTGTCTATGAGGTATCTCCTTGTAAACTGAATGTCAAACTCATAAGTTTCAACATCAAGATTTTTTATTTCATTTCTTATAATTGGAACATCCCTTGGCAGCTTTGTAAATACTTTTAGTGCAATTACACTTTTTCCAAGCAATTTTTTATTGCAGGGCTCTGTTTTTGTTACTATGCTTGTTATTCCGTTTTTCTCAACCCTTGTTTTTTCAATTTTCTCCCTTATTTTTTCAATGTTTGATTTTTTTTGGATAACCAGAAAATATGGCTCAAAGTTGTTATCCTGAACACAAACCTGTTTTCCATCAGTAGTTCTTCCAAACAGGTTTATAACTGCCTTGCCCTGCTCTACACTATAGCTTATGTCTATTGGATAAAACTGTATTTCTGCCATTTTACTACTATAAGACTACTTTATATATAAAGCTTATGAAACTATTTCTGATGAAATAATATGAAAATGATAAAATAAATTTACAATACATTTAAATATAATTCTCTTTTTATTAGACTTTATGGTTTATGATTTGATTATAATAGGAGCAGGACCTGCTGGCCTTTCAGCAGCAATTTACGCATCAAGATACAATCTGAATACTCTTATTATAGGTGAGGAGATTGGGGGAATGGCAGCTGAGGCCTGTAAAATAGAGAATTACCCTGGCTTTAAGTCTGTCTCAGGTATGGAGTTAATGAACAAATTTAAAGAGCAGATAAAGGGATTGGTTGATATAAAGCAGGAAAATATTATTGAATTTAAAAAAAAGAATAATTTTATGATAACAACTAAAGAGGAAGTTTACAAATCAAAAGCAGTTATAATTGCCTCAGGCACAAAAAGAAGAAAACTTAACATTAAAGGAGAGAAAGAATTTCTTGGCCGCGGAGTAAGTTATTGTGCAACATGTGATGCTGCTTTTTTTAGGGACAAGACTGTCGGAGTTGTTGGCGGCAATGATGCTGCTGCAATGTCTGCATTATTACTGGTAGAGTATTCAAAAAAGGTTTTCATAATCTACAGAAAGGAAAGAATAAGGGCAGAACCACTAAGAATAAGCCAGCTTGAAAAAAACAAAAAAGTTATTATAATAAACAACACAAAGGTTATTGCTATTAATGGCAATAAAATGATAAATTCAGTTACACTTGACAAGGAATTTAATAATAGCACAGAGCTAGCCCTTGATGGTTTGTTTATTGAAATAGGCTCTGTTCCATCAACTGTTTTAACAAAAAAGTTGGGTATAAGATTAGATGAGGAAGGATATATTGTAGTTGATTCTTCACAAAAAACAAATGTTGAGGGTTTTTATGCTGCAGGTGACATAACCACTAGCTCTAATAAATTCAGGCAGATAATAACAGCAGCCTCAGAAGGGGCCATAGCAGCACATTCTGTTTATGAGTTTTTGAAAAACAAGGGTTAAAATGAATCTTTATAAAGAATGGAAAAAAGATGTTGAGGAAAAACTAAGAAAAGTCGGGCTTGATAAAATTCCAACAATAGTAAAAAGGTGCCCAAAATGCAATTCACTAAGCCTGGAGTTTGACCAGAAAACAGGGCGTGTTTTCTGCACAGAATGCGGCTTTGAAATGTTTTTTCCAAAATAAAGAGGTGTTAAAATGACATTACAGCATAAGCAGCAGAGAGTTGGAGTATTTGTTGATGTGCAGAACATGTATTATTCTGCAAAAAACATGTATCATGCAAAGGTTAATTTCAGGGAAATATTAAAAGAAGCTGTTGGACAAAGATCTTTGATAAGGGCAATAGCCTACTGCATAAAGGCAGACATAAAGGATGAGAAAAACTTTTTTGACAAGCTTGAGCAGATAGGCTTTGAGGTAAAGGCAAAAGATCTGCAGATATTTCCAGGAGGTGCAAAAAAAGGCGACTGGGATATTGGCATTGCAATGGACATGATAGAGCTTGCGCCAAAGCTTGATTCTCTTATCCTAGTTAGCGGTGACGGAGATTTCTGCCCTTTACTGCAACATCTGAGAAGGGCCATTGGATGCAGGGTTGAAGTAATAGCCTTTGGAAGAACTGCATCATCAAAGCTTACAGAAGATGCAGACAGTTTTTTTGACCTTGATAAAAACAAGAAGTTTCTGATTCCACTAAATAAAAAGATTCAAAAACAATAGATTTAAATATCGGAAAAAGGAAAAAATATAATTAAATTAAAAGGGGTTAAAATGAAAGAACTAAGGACAAAGCTCATACTTCTGTTTTTGTTTGTTGTGCTGTCAATAATTGTTGTCAATACAATGAGCACAATAGGAACAATACTTCTTACATACCTTATTGTTGTATCCGGCCTGTATATAAGCATGGCATATATGATAGTAACTTTTATACTTCATAAAAACAAAATGCTAACAGAGTCATGGATACTATTCTCTGTTGTTGCTATATTCCTTGCAGCAAGTGCTTTTTTTGGGGGACTTATGAATAACCTTTTTGTGGCTGAGCAGTTTCTTGCTTTGAGCATGGTTTTGTTGTTTGTTGCGGCCCTGATGAAATTCTGGAGCACTATAGCCCTGACTGAGAAAAAGAAAAATCAGCTAAAACAAAAAAAGAAGATAAATCACAGATAAGATTATAACTCAACTTTCATAAGGTTTATTTCTTTTATCAGGTTAATGTAACCCTCAACAACCCTCTTATTTTTTATCTTGTTTATCTTTTCGCTGACATTTTGAAGAAACTTTGCTACCTTTTTCTTGTCTTCATCTTCATTCTGCATAACAACATTAACATAGCTATCTAAAACAGATGTTCCATCGAATTTTATGTTAATGTTTTTTTCCATTTTCTTGAGGTCATTAAAAATATGCTCTGCAACCATTTCAGGATAATCTATTACAGTGTGCCTCATTATCTGCTTGTCAGCACCGTCATTAAAATCAATTGCCAATTCAACAGAGTAGTCTCTTGCAGAGAAAGAACTAACCTTCATTTTTTTTATTTTGACATTGATTATTTTCATCTGTTTACCTCAACAAATCTTGCTACAGACCTGTCAAATGTTTTTTCAATCTCATCTGGGAAGCAGCATGCCGGAAGCTCATCTCTGTTTAGATGATATCTTATGCACTCACAGCACTTTCCTTTTCTTTCACAGGGCTCATAACTGCAGTTGCACTTAGCTAAATTTTTCGGTTTGTTGCATTCCATTTTTGCTTGATTACTCCTCTTCTATCAATCCCTTAAGCTCTTCAAGCTTTTCCTCTATATCTTTTATTAGCTCTTCTTTATCCTTTGTTGTTAGCCCTTCTTTTTCATCTTCAATAGCTATTGTTCCTTTGCTTACAAATTCAATAACACCATCATCTGTTTCAAATGATATAACATCATTTGTTTCTGCATCAACAAAAACTGTGTTTGATATTCCTGCAAAGTCAGCAGGAGTAATTGACAGCATCCAATAGAGCTTTGTATTTATTACATAAGGCCTGGGCTCAATTATCGTGAACTCGCCCCAGTCTATTGTCGGGAATCTTTTCCTCACATAATCAACAACCCTGACAGGCCCTGTTAATGTCTTGTCCTCATCCATCTCAAGCATGTCAATCTTGCCTGTTACTGCATCAACAACAAATACCTTGAAAACACCATAACTCTCTCCATAGGGCTCTGCAGCTATAATCCACTTAAGGCCGTCGTTGGTTGGCATCAGGAATGGCTGCCTGTTCTTTTGGCCATAAACATCGGCAATTTCTATCTGGTCTTTGTGGAAGAACCATGCATTAAAAACACCAAGGTGATACTGGTATGATTCAACATACAATCTTGCAAGCGCCTCTGGGTAAGCCCTGTTATTTTTAAGATAATCAATATATTCTATTTCATCAGGCAGATACTTGTTTATTTTCCCTGCAGAATCAACAACATAGACCCCATCAAAATAAGGTATCATTACAGGAAACCTGAAGTGATATTTTATTATAGGTACTATTGTCAGAATATCTTCATCTTCTATTATATAATATATCTCGCCAACATCCATGAAATAGGTTTCCTTATAGAGTTTCCAGTAGATATTGTCTGCTATACCTATATCCTCACCTATCTTGAATTCCTTGCTTATCATCTTTGTCTGCCTGCTGCTCTTTTCTGCATTGACAGTCATCAGGCCCTGAACCTTCTGCGTAAAATGAAGTATAAATCCATCAGGCACTCTTGGGGTTGTCCATACAAGGCTATTGTTCATATTGACAAAATCAAAATCACCTAGGCGTTCTCTTGATTTCTGAAGGCTGTCCTTTGCATATCTTTCAGCAACTGCAAGCGGAACAATCCTGACCTGTGATGAGTCAGGAAGTTCATTTATAATATAATAATCTGTGTCGCTTACAATGTATCTTTCAACAATAACATCATTTAATGCAAATGCCATGAAGAACATAAGTGATATAGCCATTAAACCATATCTTAACTTGTCCTTTTTTTTCATAAAAGCAAATGCAGAAAATAATGCAAATACTATCATAAATATAATGCTAGGATAAGTGTAAAGGCCTATGACAAACGGATGAAACCATGTCCTGAAAAAATACAAAACAAGGATTAATATAACTATTGTTATCCAAAAGCCAATCTTTGTAAAGGGTTTTTTGACATCAATTATCTTTTTATTATGGGAGAAGCCTTTTTTCTCTATTAGGTAACTGATAAGGCCGCCTATTATAATCCAAAACAGAATATTGCCTAAAAACAAGCCTAAAACTGCTCCTGTTAATATTCCAACTGTCAGAAAAGGATTTCTTTTTTTCCTGAAAAACATCTTATCACCTCACCACCTGTAACCCTGCATCTTTCCTTCTGTTGAAGATCTTGAATGGATATGCGGCCCTTTAAATATTCCTTGTTCTCTTACTTTATCTTCAATATTTTTGTCTTTAGATAGATTTGATCCTATCTTAAATTCATGCCTTGATTCATTAATTTTAGGCAAGATTCCACAAAAGTAATCTGGCCTATAATAACCTATTCCTCCATAGTTAAATTTCATAATAACCACCCAATTGTTATCTTAGAAAAGCAATTATTTAAACTTATTGTTTTATTTTTTTAAATAAACAGTTCTTGTTGGGAAAGGTATGTTTATGCCTTCTTTATTAAGGGTTTTGTAGATAATAATAGTTACGTTTTCTTGTGTCTCATATCTTTTCGCAATATCATCAACCCAGAACTTTGCATTAAAATCCAGAGAAAAATCATTCATCTTACTGAAATAGACAGAAGGAGCTGGCTCATCAAGAACATTTTCAACTTTCTTTATTGCTTCGATTATCACTTTTTTTACCTTATCAACATCAGAGCCGTATGCAACGCAAAATTCAATAACTCCTCTTGATTTGATGCTTGGCTGGACATAATTTTGTATTTTTGAGTTAGCCATAATGCCATTTGGTATAATAATAATATCATTATCCCATGTCTTTATCTTTGTGCT
>PCYE01000019.1:0-3898 GCA_002762865.1 Candidatus Woesearchaeota archaeon CG10_big_fil_rev_8_21_14_0_10_33_12
CCATTCTGTAAAGATGCCTTGATGAAACCAGTAAAGTGTCGATAAAAAGATTGACTTTTTTTCCAAATTTTGTCCCCTCACATTTTGGGCACTTCTTTATCATGGTATTTTGAATCCTTTCCATGTAAACATTATCCTTGTCACAAATCATATACTTAACAGACTCATCTGCATTTACAATTTTTCCGCATTTTGAGCATATAAACTCAACCTGCTTTTTGTTTTCTGATTTTAACCTCGCACCGCATTTAAGGCATATTCTTTTTGTGAATTCATCAGCATTTTTTCCTGTTTTTTTAAGAAAATCATTAAACTCCTTGCTTTTAATTATTTTTTTTGATAGTGCAAAACCCCTCTCCTTGCTGTCAATATAATCCGCGAGATAGCTTACAACTCTTTTTGTTGCTTCTGGAAACAGGGTTCTTATTTCCTGCTCATGCACTTTTTTAGGAAATGCCTTAAACGGAACGCCTACATGAAACCCCTTATTGCCTGAAAACTTGCAGCTTACAGAGCTTACGCCATGCTCTTTTAATGCTTTTATTATTTCATTTGCTATGAGTTTTGTTATTTCCCACACCTCAAAATCAATGTCTATTACCAAGTCCCAGCCGCTCCTTAAGCTATCTGCTTCATTTTTGGTCATTTGGGTGGTTATCTGCAGCGGATTTTTCCATCTCTCTTCAGAAACATGAAATGAAGTAGCTCCATTTTTTACCTGCTCGAGAATATCGCTTGGATACTTTAAAGTATCTGGCCTTTTTCCAAATCCCTTATCTCCAAACCTTGCAACTACCTCTTTATCCTGGGCAGCGAGAAGTATTTCATCCTGCATATCCTTTCTCTTGTAATGCTTCAGGGCAGTGCTTAAGCTTATCATAACTATACATAGAAACTGCTGTATTTAATAGTTTTTGGTTTTGAATAATAAATTCTTAAGTAAAAAGTAAATTAATGTTTTCTAATTTTGTGATTGCTTGTTAATTATTCCTCTATTTTTCTAATACTCTTTAATATACGTTGGCATTTATTAAATATTTCTTTTTTATACTCTTTTGGAATCTCCTTATAAAGTATGGTTATCTTATTATATATTTGTATTGCTTCCTTTTTATTGTTTTCATCCAAGCAACTGTTCAACTTGGTTATTAATTCATTTATCTCTGTAAGTTTGTCACCTTTAATATTTGTTTTAATATCCTTTTCAATTACCTTTTCTTCCTTTTTTACTGCTTTTTCTACTTCTTCTTTTACTTTTTCTTTTAATTTTTTGTATTGGTAAAACATTAAAATAACAAAAACAACAATAATTGCTATTATTAAGTATGGCATATAGAAATATTTTTCTGTTACCTTTGGTATTTCAACATGTGGTTTTTCAACTACCTTAAATAAAGAACTACTGCTACTGACAATATCATTATAAGTTACCTTTACATAAAAAATATAACCCCCTGGTTTTGTATCACTAGGGATTACAAAACTTTGTAAAAAACTGGTTTTTGCTTCAATATCCATGGTTTCATATTTTGTACTTATTACCTTTCCATCTAGGTCCTTAATAGCATAATCAACCCCTACATTTACTAATCTAATCCCTTTAGGATTGTATAGATTTATTTTTGCTAATAATTCTTCACCAGCTACAATCTCTATGAATTTTAGTGGAATTTCAATTTCAATATCAAAAACAGGTTTTTCTGATTCAATCTCCACTATTGTTGTAACAATGTTTTGTGAATCCTCTCCTTTAACAATAATCTTTCCAGGATAAATGCCTGGCTTTTGGTCTTTATTTATATTAAAAATTAGTTGTATAATCTGCTTTTCTCCTGCTTTTAATTTAAGGTTGTATTCACTAACCCCTTCTGGGAAAAATACAAAATTCTTTAGATTTTCTAAGTTAATTGTAATATTTAATGTTTTTTCACCAGTATTTTTAATCTCTAAAAATTCTTTTTTTGTTTCACCCTGTTTTAATATAAACTTGATTAGATTTTTATCAACTGTAAAACCAGAAACTTTTTCCTTAACAATAGCACTGCCTTCACCGCCACCAGGTCCTGTTCCTGACGTAACAGTTGTTTCTTCTGCTGAATAAGTTGAAAAAGAGGCTACATTAAATGTTAAGGTTCCTGCTGCATAGCTTATTTTAGTGCAAATTGTTGAAGGGCATAGCAAGCCATCTCTTAATACTCTTGGATTTGCAAAGGTTAGGTTATATAATCTTAAGGTAGCTGACTTATTAAGCTGGGGTAGTTCAGTTGTGTTAATGAAAATTCTGTTAAAAGAAATGTTAGTATAAACACTTAGGTTAATGACTTTTTTTGACCCTTCCCCTGATTCTTTGCCATCATTACTTATATTGATTATTTCATTAAACAAGATTTTTCCATAGTTGTTATGCTCTAATGTCATATTGCTGATATTTTCTTGCTCTGTTTTGCTTAGAGAATCAAAATTTGTTGTTGTTCCAGTATAATCTGAAATAATTTCATACCCAAGGCTGGTGTTAATAAAGAATGTTACACTCTCTGTATTATTTAAAACTCCAGAGCTATCATTAGCAAAAATATACAAACTATGGCTACCCTCATCAGTTACATTAAAGGTAATATTTCCTGTTAAACTAATATTATTTCCATTATTTAAATTATACCAGACTTTATCTATTCCAGAAGCTTGATCAGAAGCAGAATAATATAAATAAATATTATTTTTATAATTGTAAGTGTCATTTAATGGATAGTATATTATAATATCTGGTGGAATATTATCAACAATTGATATAGATATGCTAGCCTTTTCATATACTGCCTTGATACTAACTAAAAATTTCCCAGTTATATTTAAAAAACCAGGACTAGAAATTAATAATAATCCAACTAAAATAAAGAATGTTATAATTAATGCTTTGTTTTCTTTTTTCATTTACTATTTTCATTTGCCTACTTCTTCTTTTTAGAGAGAATATATACTAAAATTACTAATATTATTACTAAAAGCAATACAATTGCTGTAGTAGGAAATACTTTTTCTTTTTCCTCTGGTTGTAGTGTTTCCTCTTCTGGTGGAACCTCACTTTCTGATTTAACTATGACTGGAACATTTGTTATTACCTGACCAGCCATTTGCACCATTTCCCCTTTTTCATCTGTCGGTGTTTCCTTAAATGAAACTTCTATATTATAATTTTCTCCTGGAGCGGCATCTTCAGGAATAGTAACTCTGAGATTAACATTAATATCTTTTCTGCCAAAAGGAACTGAGTATTCTAACTCCTCATCAACAAGAGTTGCTATCTCTGCCCCTGAAACCAGCTCTGCTTCTAAAACCAAATCTTCATCTCCGACCATATTCTGCAGTATTAATGCAAAATCCTTGGTTTGACCAGGATACATTATTAATGGATTGTCATCCCAATAAGGAGTAGTAGCACCAAAGGCACTTACTAAAGGGCTTATTAATAATAAAGCTATTAGAAACCCAAAATTTAATTTTATCATTTTAACCTCTTTTTTAACTTATAACAATAATTAGCTTACACTAATTGTCCATGACCCTAAGCCAGCTGTTGAATATGTCTGAGCACTTATTGTTTGCAACATTCCTTCTAGACAGGAATATAACTCTTCCTGTCCCTGTCCTGCTGAGTTATTTCCTGCAGTTATTGTTGCCCCACTAACTGCTGTTGCTGTATTATTTACCATAACTGTTCCTTCACAGGCATCATTTACATTAACTGAAAAGTTATTTGCATAAATAAAGTCTGTTGATGTTGTTTCACCCTGCAAGTCAATTGCAGCCACTTTAACATTGCCAGCCGTAATATCCTTGTTTGCTGTGTTATTTATTGTAACAGGATCATTATTTGATAAAACATTTGTATCAGTTAAAT
>PCYE01000019.1:3939-4857 GCA_002762865.1 Candidatus Woesearchaeota archaeon CG10_big_fil_rev_8_21_14_0_10_33_12
TTATATCTTCTATTGTAGCATTTATTGTCCATGAACCTGCACCATCCCAATACCAAATGTCTATTGTACAGGTGTAATTAGCAGTATCAGTGTCTATATCAGAAACCCATGCACAGCTTAAATTCTCTCTTGTTGTTTCACCAGCCCTTTGAAATCTGGCTTGGGCTAAATTATCATTTAAATTGCCTACACCATCTATATCTGTTGCTGTAAATGAAAATACAACAGAGGCTGTGCCAGATTCAGTAACACTCTGAGCAGGGATTGCAGATACAAATTCAAGTATTGGAGCATTATTGCCAACACTTATTGAAACAGTAGTTATTTCAGATGTTGCCCAACCAGTAATTTTATTCCACATATCAGAAAATCCTGCAAAAACAACAGGAACAGCTAATAATAAAATAAATAAAACCACTACAGGCATCAGAATCTCTCTCTTTTTAGATTTATTCATCATTTTATTAGTTAGGTAGCTTATATTTAAATATTTTGATTTTTATCATCCAAAAGTTAATAGGGTTTTCAAATTATATCAACAACTAATTTTAGATCTTTTTTAACTTACTGAAATAGTCCATGCTCCTAAGCCAGTTGTTGAATATATTTGAGAGCTTATTGTTGGTGGTATTTCTTCTAGACAAAAGTATAACTCTTCCTGCCCATCTCCCTTTGAGTTATTTCCTTTGGGTATTGTTGCTCCACTAACTGCTATTGCTGTATTATTTGCCATAACTGTGCCCTCACAAGCATCATTTATATTAACTGTAAAATTACCTGCATAGATGTATTGTGTTGCTGTTGTTTCACCCTGCAAGTCAATTGCAGTCACCTTAACATTGCCGGCCGTAATATCCTTGTTTGCTGTGTTATTTATTGTAACAGGATCATTATTTGATAAAACATTTGTATCAGTTA
>PCYE01000019.1:4963-18359 GCA_002762865.1 Candidatus Woesearchaeota archaeon CG10_big_fil_rev_8_21_14_0_10_33_12
CTTTGCTGAATGTTGCATTTAGACTTGTATCATCTAAATTATTTACTCCATTGGCATCAGATGCTAATACTGAAAAATTAGCATAACTTATTCCAGCTTCTGTAATGCTTTGCTCTGGAATATCTGAAATATCTGTTATTACAGGAGGTTGATTTTCTACTGCTTGCTCGCTCCAGGTAATATTCATATCTAACAAAGAAATTGTTTTTGTTTCATTTGTGGCAAACATTACTCTATAAACTAAAGAATTATCTTGTGCAAAGCCACTAATCCCAGAACTATTTGTTGCAGCATACCAGTTCTGCTCATTATCAACACTTATTTCAACTGTTATGTTATTATTAGAATCTGTATTGTCTTCTGTCCATGTTATGTTGCTGATTGAAGTTATGTTTTGAGTTGTGTTTATTTCAGTTGAGGTAAAGTTGCCCGAAGAACCAGTATAATCTTCTTTATTTCCAATGGTTACAAGACTATCTTGATTTGTAATCATCTGATATGTCTGATTTGCATAATCCAAACTTCTTGACACATCCGATATTCTAGCCTCTGTTATTGTACCATCAAAGGCATAAGTTGGATTACCTGACCAAGTTCCTATGTATAAATCAGCAGTTGAAGTTGGAAAAGTTGAATATGTGTGTGTAGAACCACTATAGGGATCTTCAACACCATCTAAATATGCCCAGAATTTTTGATTGGTTCCGTCGAAGACAATTAAAAGATGGTGCCAGTTAGTAATATCATTAAGTGCATTATCTTGTCCGATCATTCTATTATCCGCGCCTCCGTCACCAGAAACGGCCATGGCAAATGTGTTTACTCTGTTTGCAGGACTAGCAGCTGTATCACCCCACATCAATGGAGCATAAGTATCACTTTTTGCGAATATCATGTTATCATCACTTAAAACATCAAGTTTAAAATATGCCTCAAAAGTTACATTTATCTCACCTTCGTACTCATCAAAGGCTCCCAAGGCAATGTTATCATCATTAACTTCAGCAAAGGTAAGACCAGGACCTGCTGGTGTATTATTTGTTTGGACTGCTCCATCATTTGTTCCATCCTTCTCATACATACTAGAATCATTAACATAACCAGAGCTGTTTATCATATGCCAGACCCCGAGATAACCTTCATCCCAGACACCTGTAGCATTTTCTCCTGAACTTGCCTGTGAATTGTTATAGTACAGGCAAATTGAGTTTGTGCCAATTGATAGTGTTGGTATCTTTATCCACACATCAACTTCAGTCAAATTATAGTATTCGATTTCGTAATCCATCAATTCTCCTCCGGTCTGATCACATGCAACACTAACAAATCTTAAATCATCATAGTCGTCCTGCATCTGAGTTTCTTTGTCTATTCTGATATATGCCGGGAAGTTTGAAAGTACTGAAGAACCATAATATTTTATATCTATTTGTTCTCTAT
Source organism: Candidatus Woesearchaeota archaeon CG10_big_fil_rev_8_21_14_0_10_33_12 (assembly GCA_002762865.1). Lineage (GTDB taxonomy): Archaea > Nanobdellota > Nanobdellia > Woesearchaeales > CG1-02-33-12 > CG1-02-33-12. The sequence continues at coordinate 6,404 of PCYE01000019.1, forward strand.
ATTCCCAACCATTGTTCCACCAATCGCCAGAACCTGTAAGACTTAAACTACCACTTTGCCAACTAACATCATTGTAAATTGTGATAGAAGAGTTGTCATCATAACTATCATAATAATTTTCATTCATGTCTATGGTGAAAGTAGAACTTTCAGTATTGTTTAGATGCCCAAGAGAATCATTAGCGTAAACATAAACAACATAACTACCTTCTGCTTCATGTAAGAATTTTATTTGTTCTCCACTACAATCGTTACAAATAGTTACATTTGTTCCATTATTAATATTATACCATAAAGTATTTATCACACCGATTGTATCGCTAACAGTTACATTCAAAGTTGGAGTAGGGTCTGCAAGCGTTCCCTTTGGTAAATTTATTGTTACACTTGGAGGTGATACATCTACTATAACAGTTCTATTTTCACTTCCCCATCCAGCTTGGCTTTCATTATCAAAACATTGTATGTTCCATACAAATGCTACATTTTCCAAATTAGTTAGATTAAACTCTGTAACATTTGATGTTCCTATTATTATTTGTGTTTGGTTCAAATGCCATATGCTAGTTGAGTTATGCCACAAACTACAATTTACTAAATTATAATCATCTGTTACTGTGGCATTAAATGTTATGTCAGCTGCACTAATATAATTCTCTGGTGGTGATTCTAGGGTTACTATTGGTATGGTACCTGATTCTTCTTGTTCATAAGTTATGAAAACGTCTGCCATAGTTAAATAAGAAGCATTTATCCACGATGCTGAACGAACTGTATTCGAAAGGCGGACCTCATCAATTATGCCATCAAAAGTAATCTTTCTATTATCTCTGAGGTCGCCAATTGTAAAATATCCCGCCCAAGCTTGAGTACTGCTAGTAAAAGAAAGTTCTTCATTACCATCAACATATATTTTAGCCGCGCCCCCGTCTTTGATAGCAGTGACTGTAATATGATGCCATGTATCCACACTTAATGGGGTGGTTGTTGTCTGCCCATAAGTGCTGGTAGAACCACTGAAAGCATAAAAACGAATCTCTCCATTCCGAGCCAAAAGCCATATACCATATAATGAAGAGGTAGCCATAATCGTATATCCATAAGTAGAGTGGTCACCAGTACCTGTAAAAGTATCTCCCTTTATCCAAGCTTCGGCAGTGTATTGGGTCGGAACAGGAGATAGGGTACAACATTGGACATTGTCATCTATCCCATCAAAATCATCAGCACCATCTATCATTCCAGCAGCATCTTGGGTTACTCCATATTTTGGGGTTCCGTCACAATCGTTTGAAGTTGAATCATAATGTATTCCAGTAGTTTCATTTAAATGATGAACTATTTTAAAATTATCATCATAAGTTCCTTCTACATCAATAATTGCTGTGTCTGTACAATTGTAATAAGCATAAATGTAATCGCTATTGGTATTATCTATTTGAGGAACTCTAACCCAACCAAAAGAATCACCAGACTCATTCCAAATTTCCCAATGATGACTTAACAATGTTGCATCATCGTCATCGTAAAATCTTATATCAGTAGCTGAAGTTTTATCATAGTCTATTCTTGATGAGTTTAATTTTACCATAATTGTGAAATTGGTTAAATTTTCTGAAGAAGCCGAATTATCAAAAGTTAATTTTTCTCTGTAACTACAATTTGTAGTTGCCCAATTAAAGGCATATTCAACATTATTACCAAATCTAAATTCTAAAGAATGTTTACCCGCAGTTAAAACTTTAGAAGTTTCATAGCCTGTTTCATTACATTCATAATCTTGAATGAATAAAGAACTATTAGTCCATTCATATTTTTGTACAGTACTACCACATCTGACTTCTAAGAATCTTAAATCATTGTCTTCATTAACATTGCTCCAAGTTGTTCCATCTACTACTCTTATTGTTAAATTAGCTCTTCCTGTTGTATTAAATCTAACAGTCCAATTACCTCCAACAGTTGGATAGCTTTGCACATTTAAAATTATAATTTCTATTTCATAAGTTTCATTTGACAATGAAGGAACTACCCAGCTAATCTTATCTATTAATGAATTGTTGTTAGTATCAGTATAATTAATTATTTGTGTTAATTCCCTTATTCCTCCAGTAGTTCTATACAGCTTAATTGAAGCTTCTGGAGCTTCTGTAATTGTTGTATATGCAGTTATATTTGTATAATGCACATCAGAATAAATTATTATTTCTTTTCTGTGAGCATTAATTTCTTTTTCAGTTACTTCTGGAGCTTCTGTATAATATTCTATCTCAATCTCTTTTACACTATCCTCTATAACTAATTCTGTTTCCTCTTCAGCCTCTTCAGTTCTTTTCACAGCATACCCTGTTATCAGGCTTATTGGCTTCAGCTGTTCAGCTTCTCTTATCTTTAGCTTGTCTGAACTAATTTCCTCTTTGATTTTATCCTTAATCTTGCTAACCCTAACATTAGAGATATTCTTTGGCAGTTTAACTGTTAGATTACTAATGGTTTCATTTAATGTAATCTTCTTAGTCCATTTAACCGGCTTATTGATTTCAGCCTGACCCTGTGTTATCTCCTCTGCTTTGCTGATGTTCTCAACAATCTTAGGCACTTCTGGTATTTCAGTTGGCTTTATTGTATAGCTTATGCTGTCAAGATATAACACAGCATTCTCTATTTCAAATCTTAAGTCATAGCTTGTCTTATTAAGGTCTAAGCTACAGGTTTCAATGCAGATATCTGTAAAGATTATCTCTGTAATATTTTCCTCTGGCATTGTTATGTTTTCACTAACATTAATTTCTTCAGGAATTGTGATATTAGCTTCAATCTCTTCCGGAGCAGTTATGTTTGCTGTTTCTTCTTGTGTAATATTCTCTATGGTTTCTGATATTTCTGCAAGAGTTATATTTTCTGTTTCTTCTGTTATCTTTGTTATACCCTCATTAGTTTCATTGAAAACAGCGATTTCATTTGTTTCAGCTAAATCACTTATTGCCAAGCCAGTTATCATGCTGATTCCGGATTTCTCCAGCTTAGAGCTGTCCAAAACAAGCTTGTCATCTAAATAAACCCTTACACTGCCATCTCCTAATATCTTACCATCTACCAAAACAGACCTTAATATGCCAGCATGATCTGGCTGCCATTCATAACCAGTACTTTCATTTACTATTAAGCTTATATCCTGTGTGTAAGACTCTTCCCCAATTCCAACAATCAAGCCAGTTATAGCTGGCTTTAAGAACAAGAAACCAAATCCCAGAATTATAAATACAGCTAATATTGTTACAAGAGGAACAATCTTTGCCTTGTTCTCCTGTTTTTTAATCTCTCTTTCACAAATATTCAGACCATGCTTATAATACCATATAGAGCTATCATAATTCTGAATCCACTGCTCTGGTGTTCTCTGCTCTAATGCTCTATTCAGTTTATGATAATATTCCTTGTAACTAATTAATCCCTTATTGTATTGGTTATTTAGTTCCTGGACAAACCTAACTATTTTTTCTTTGTAATGCTCGCAGAGCTGGAGCTTTCTAACTAGTTCAATCCTCTTATTTTCAAGCTTCCTTAATTTATTTTGGTTTGACATTCTTTTTTCTAGCTCTTTGATAAACTGTCCAGATTGTTCTATCATCTCTCTTTAGCAGGAGAGCAATTTCATGATAAGTTAGAGAAAATTCTTCTTTGAGATATGAGACAAGAACTTCTAATGCTGAGAGTTTTCTGTTGGTGAAAATAGAAAGCGGAATCCAAATAAATTTGGTTTGAATAGTGTATTGTGTGGTTAATTCTTTTTTCTTTGCATTTTGATAAGAATGATAAGTATATCTCAAATCTCTATTAATCAGTGCAGAAATTTTACGAAAACTTAGCTTTTTTCTTTCTCTTAAATAAACAATTAAAGCTTCCAAAATAGTGTATTTCCTGTTTTGGAAGGTGTATGATGGAATAGAATTATAATTAGTGAAATTAACGAAATTTTTAGAGATTTCACTATTTTTGATCAAATTATACTTACAATAATCAACACTTTATATAAAGATTTTGATACTACTCTTAAATTAAATATTTATAAGTCAAAAATTATTTAAAAAAAAGAATTATCAGAAGCTTGATGAATAAACATAGTGAAGAATTAAATGTGTTTATAGAAAAACTAAAGGAAAGCAATAAACTAACTGCCTGGAGAAAACAAAAAACCAACAACCTTAAATATACAAAACACATCTCTTTTTTTGATAATCATGATAAAAAACCAGCTAAAAACAGTTGTTTTGTTGGCCCTGTTAACAGCCCTATTGCTATGGATAGGTTCCTTTTGGGGCACTTCCGGGCTAATTATTGGCCTGATATTTGCAATAGTTCTTAACTTCGGCTCTTACTGGTTCTCAGATAAAATAGTTCTTAGGATGTATCACGCTAAACAGGTAAGCGAGAGCGAGGCTCCAAGGCTTCATAAACTTGTGAGAGAAGTTACACAGCTTGCAAATTTACCAATGCCAAAGGTTTACATAGTACCAACAAAAAACCCGAATGCATTTGCAACAGGAAGGAATCCAAAAAATGCAGCAATTGCATGCACAGAAGGTATTTTAGAGCTATTGAATGATGATGAACTAAAAGGAGTAATTGCTCATGAAGCAAGCCATATCAAAAACAGAGATACATTAATACAGGTTGTTGCAGCAACAATAGCAGGAGTTATATCCTATGCTGCAATGATGGCCAGATGGGGGGCAATCTTCGGCGGCTTCGGCGGCCGAGACCGAGATGGCGGCTCAGGAATGGAGCTTTTATTTCTTGCGATAGTAACACCAATAATAGCAACCTTATTGCAGCTTGCAATCTCAAGGTCAAGGGAATTCCTGGCAGATGAGTCAGCTGCAAAAACACTGCATAATAGCTTTGGGCTTGCAAACGCTCTAGAAAAATTAGAGCAAGGTGTTAAGAAAAATCCATTGAGATTTGGCAGCCAGGCAACATCCTGCTTATTCATCTCAAATCCATTCAGGGGAGGCCTGTTAAACTTTTTCTCAACCCATCCACCAATGGCCGAAAGAATAAACAAGCTGAAGAGCATGAATCTTTAATTCATTTATTTCTAAAAAACAATAGATTTAAATAGTTATTACTATAAAATGAATAAATAACTAAAAGGCGTTTAAAATGAAAAAAGAAGAAATCACAAAGCTAGGTCTTGTTGATTCCCATATTTTAATAGTTAATCAAGAATGGCTTACTCTAAATATGACTGATTATGGTGTTTTTGTTGAAGAGAAAGACAAATATTCTGAAAAAAAATATTATTCTTTGGTATCAGAAAGTAAAATAAAGAAATTGGATACTTTAGAATTAAATATCATCACAGAAGAGTTATTTCTTAAACATTTGGAAAGAAATAGAAAAATACTAAATGGTGCACATAGAGAACTGGAAAATGTTCTTTATTCAGAATCAAAGTGGTTTACACCAAAAAATTTTGTTAATCTTAATCTTAGTGATGCTATGACTCAATATTTTAATGAAGTTTATAATATTGAAAATATTGTTGATGATGAAAAACCAAAATTTACTGAACATTTCATGCTTTTGTACAATCAATATCCTTCTTCTTTTTTGAATAGTTATCCTAAAAATAAGCGCAAAGAAATTACTGATTATCTTTTAAATCCTATAAATATTAAAACAAAAAAAGAAAAAATTAAGGACAAAACTTTTGAGATCAACAAGGGCATAATTATTGATAAAAATGAAGAATATTTAATAGGTAAATCATTATTTTTTAAGAACTTTAGTAAATTTTTATCAGAAAAAGCAAAGGAAAGAAAACCAATATCTATATCCTATCTTCTTAAAAAACTTGATAGGGATATGCCAAAACTAGCAAGACTTGCAATGTTGGATATTCAATCCGATATTGAAGAAAGTCAAAGGCAACAAGAAGAAGCCAAAAAAATAATCAGCGAAAAGTATTATATATAAAAAGCAAGAAATCTCAAATTCTTTTGGAGCACAATATTTCTACATTTTTTTGAATATTTTTATTATTAATTAAAGCGAAGCTGAAGGGCATGAATTTTTAGTTATTCATACTCGCTTTCAGTAACCTTTTTTATCTCTGCGGATTTCTTGGGCCCAATCTTCTCAATCTTTTCAAGCTGCTCGGCCTTTGCATTAATAACTTTTTTTACTGTCTTGAATTTTTTTAACAAAGGCCTTGCCAGACCAGGCCCTACACCAGGCAGAGAACTTACAACATATTCCTGCTGCTCCTTTAATGTCAATGGCTTTTTCTCGCCATGCAGATTAAAGTCCCGCTTGCCCTCTTCCTGCTCGCGCTTTGCAATTATATGCAGATAAGATGCAGTCTCTTTGTAATTCTTAGAATAAATTATTGGGATGCCATAGCTTACAGCAATTGTTGCAATCATGCCCCTTATTGCATTTGGATGCACTTTTCTCATTGAGTAAATATCCTCAGTTCCCTCAACAAGAACAATCGGCCTCGCAAAATTAACCTTTAATTCCTTTATCTGCTGCAAAAGCCTGTTATCAAGAATTGAATCAACAAAATCCCTTACTGTTTTTATCTCAACAGCAACCCTCTCGCTCAGTATATAATCTCCAACCTTAAGGGTTTTTAAGTTTATATTAACGCCAAGCTCTATTAACTCTTTTATAACCCCTGAGCCTTTTTCCCTTACATCTGCAAATATTGTTACCTTGTCATCTTCCGGAATAAATTTTTCCAGTGTCTGCTCTTTTTTTTCCATTAAAGGGGAGCTTATCTTTCTCTTCAGTTCCTCAAGAGTTCTGTACATCCTGTTTTCCTTGTGGAAAGCTGACCATCTGTAAGAAACATCCCTTGTGTTTTTTGCAACAAGGACAATAACCTTTCCCTTGCCCTGCCTTGCTGTTCTTCCTTTTCTTTGTATTGTTCTTATTGCGCTTGGAATTGGCTCATAAAAAATAACAAGGTCTACTTTTGGGATGTCAAGGCCTTCCTCTCCAATAGAAGTTGAAACTAAAATATTAAACTCGCCTGCCCTGAAGTTATCTAAAATCTCTTTCTGCTTTTTTTGAGTTAATCCTGTATCGCCTTTCTTCATCTGGCCTACAAAAAGCTGTGACTTAATTCCTTCTATTTTGTTTAGCTCATCAACAATATTCAGGGCATTATCCCTGTACTGATTGAATACAATTGCTTTTATATCATTATTTTCAGCTATGCTTTTTTTTATAATCTCTTTAAGCTTACCAAGCTTTGGATGCTCTATTTTTTCATTGAATAATATCTCAGTTTTTACTAAAGCAGATTTAAAATTAACATCTATTGCAAGATTTTTAACTGCTTTTACCTTTGTTGTTCTTGATTCCTCATTAAGCTTATTCAGGTATTTGTATAAGGCAATTATTCCCTGGGTTTCCAAAAGCTCAAGCCCATGCCCTGCTTTCATTACCTCAGCCAATAATGAGATTGTTTTAAGGATTCCAAAATCTTTGTTTCCATGAGATATTTCTGAATGCAGGCTACCCTGCAATCCCAGCAAATCCTTTTTGCTCATGCTTCCGTTTATCTGGGGCATGTAACCATATTTTTTTATTTCATCTAATTTTGATTTAACACAATCTTTTAGATATTTCTGAATCTGCCTAAAACTCTCTGGCAACTCGACCTCAACCCATTTCACATCCATCTCCTGGACATATGGCTTTACATCATGGTCCTGGTCTGTCCTTACTTCAATGTCCTCTATGAAAAGATTTTTGCATACCTCAGAAATATGCTCAATATCAGAGCCTGGGCTGGCAGTTAATGCAATTATTCTCGGAAATTTTGCAAGCTTGTTATACTGCTTTGCAATCCATACATAAGCATAATCCTTTACAGCTTTGTGAGCTTCATCAAATCCAAGCAAGCTTACTTCCTCAAGATTTATTCTTCTTGCAATTATATCATTTTCAAGCCCTTGCGGAGTTGAAAAGACTATCTTTGCATCTTTCCAGAGTTCTGCCCTTTTCTCTGGATTTACCATTCCTGTAAATATGACTAATTTATCCTCCTCAATCTCAAAGTGCTTCTTGAAAACCTCTTTATACTGGTCTATCAATGGCCTTGTCGGCCCAATAAAAAGAATCTTTGAGTTTGGATACTGCTTTAGTCTGTGGGAAGCAAGCATAAGAAAAATATTTGTCTTGCCCATGCCGGTTGGCAGGACAACCAATGTGTTTTTTTCAGCGCATGTTGCAAAGATAGTCTGCTGATATAATCTTGGCTCAAAGTCTTTTATCATAGCTAAAAAGAAATCTTTTGGCTTTAAATAGTTTGTTGATTGGTTTTATTCATTAACTTTATAAAATTCGGAATTTTTCCTGTTTTATTATGAGAATAAATGTTGGCTCAAAAAACCAAGTAAAGGTTGATGCTGTCAGGGAGATTATCAAGGATTATGATTTTCTGTCAGAAGCAGAGGTTTTCTCATTAGAGGTTCCATCAGGGGTTTACAAGCAGCCAACATCAATGGATGAAACAATCCAGGGTGCTAAGAACAGGGCTAAAAGTGCTTTTCAGAACTGCAAATATAGTTTTGGCATAGAGAGCGGATTAATAAAAGTCCCGCATAGCAAAACAGGATATATGAATATTTGTGCATGCGCTATTTATGACGGAAAAAATTACCATCTTGGGATTTCATCTGCATTTGAATATCCAACCAATGTAACAAAGCTTGTATTCTCAGAGGGGCTTGAGATTGACGAGGCAATCTATAAAACAGGCTTAACTAAGGATAAAAGGATTGGCCGATCAGGCGGGGTCATAGGCTATTTAACAAAAGGCAGATTAACAAGAAAAGAATACATCAAGCAGGCAATAATAACTGCTTTAATACATTTAGAAAATCCAGAGTTATTCAAACAATAGCCTAGTTTTATTTATTTTATACAATGTCTGAAGAAAATTATTTATAGAAGTTATGATTTTTCTACTTATAAGAGGTAATATTATGGATAATGAAGAAAACATTGATGATCTTATTGAAAAGGTAAGAAATAGCTATGGCTGGGCAGATCCAGGCCCTGCTAAAGACCCTGAATTTGAGATAATATACCAGCGTTTAAGAGATGGAGGTCTTGAGGAATACACCAAACTAGAATATCCATACACAAGAGAGGAGCTTGAGGGTTCTGATAATCTTGCTGCTAAGGTAAGCATGGCTGCAAAGATTTGGGCAGTTAAAGAGGTAAAATTATACAAGAGCAACATTACCAGAGATTATAAAGCTGAAATACAAATAACAAAACCAAAAGATTTTGATTTTAAAGAATTTAAGGAAAAAGTTGAAAGAGATGTTCCAGGAATAATATATCAATACAATTCTAAAGGATTTGTTACTAAAGTAAGAGAAGGTTATAAATATGCTTATGTGAATGTTGACCTTTTAGTTGAACAAAGCTTGAGATTGGCAAACACCCTTGACTTTATAAATAAAAATCCTAATAAGGTAGACCTTGTTGCTGATTTAAATTATAATTAAAAATAGTCAGTTTTTGATATAACCCTTATCATGGATGTAATAACTCAGAATATTTGACAGTATGAAAACAACCACAATAACCTTTCTGCTTCCAAAAGAAACATATGTTCCAAGAATATACCCAACAAGGAAAACAAGCATAAGGATATAATACTTGAATGGAAGGGCCTTCCTATACTGGAAAACAATCCTTCCTGTCAAAAGCCCTGATAAGAATATAACCAAATAACTTAAAAAAGCAGAGCCAGATGACATTGAAATAAAAAATCCAATAAATAGTACAACTAATGCAACATATTCAACCCACATGCTCACCATGTCCAATACTCCTTTTTTTGTTTTTATCATCCTGCTTTCTCCATTACCTGATATGCTAGGAACCAAAATATGATTCCCATAAGTATTACAAAGACTAATGAATAAAATCCTAAAAACAGCACGAGCATTGCATACCCAACAATGCAGCCAAATGCAAAGGCATACAACAGCCTGCTTGCAAAGAACATATTGCTTCCATCTAATGGCGGGATAGGCAGCATGGTAAATATTGCAAGCCAGAGGTTGAGGATTATTGCCCTTCCAACAAGTGTTGTTGCTGCTATTGGTGTCATTGGAGGGATTATAACTCCTCCATATGCTATTACTGCAAATAATGCTGCAAGTATAACATTAGCTAATGGCCCTATTGCTGATATCATGCCCAAAGACCAGTAATTCAATCCATACCTGAAAAATCCAAGCCTGTGCTGGGCCATGTGATAAATCACAATGCCTCCCGGAATAAGAAGCCATATAGCCCCTCTTGAAACAAAGCAGAATACAAGGGCTATTATCAAGCCAGGCCAGAAGGTCTTGAACTCAACTTTAAAGCCAATATGCAGCCCATATATTTTTTGTGCAGATATATGAACAAGGATTGCTAATAAAGTTATAAGAATAGAATTAAAGAAGTTTTTCAGGCCATATGCAAAATTAAATTCCTCTCCAGGTCCCCATAACTTGAATGATATTATAAAAGCAATTATTAATGTAGAGCCAATAATTCCCTTTATTTCTTCATTGTTAAAGGTAAAATACCTCTTTATTTTATCTGTGAGGTCACTCATTTTCTTATTAAAGGTAAGTTTGTATTTAAGTATTTTGTTTTAGTTGCTATTTTTTACACTGAAACTGTAACTTATCTTATTATCCAAATCCTTTTTGATTAAATCTATTATCTCTTCCTCATGCCCTGCTCCAACAACAGCTAAAATGCTTTTTTCAGGATGCTCGTTCATTAAATAAGAGAGATTTCTTGCCATTATCTTATTTCTCTCATCTATCAAAACCCTGCATATATTTGGGTATCTTTCTCTCATCTTATTGATTAGTACCCTGATAACTTCCTGGCTTGGAACCTTTGTAAGGTCAAATTTTTCAATATTTAAATCTTCAAGTTCATTCTTCCTTAATACAACCCCCTTGAAAATATCAACCAGTAAGTTCCATCTCTCTTTCCATGTCAATGACCTTGAAAAACGCTTTAGTGTTGTCTCAATATCCTGGTCTATAAGGGCAATCCTTGCCTTTTGTTTCTTGGCAAGCCTTATAGTTGTTTTCATCTCAGAGCCAGGAGCAACTCCAACATAATCCCCTAGTTTTTTCTGTATAACAGAGCCTATCCAGCTGAACAAGAATCCCTTGAATCCTATTCTTGAAATGTCTGAAATGCTTAGTTTTCTCTTTTGGTTATGCATTAACCCATAGAGCCTGTTCTTGTCAAGCTCCAATGCAATAATACCTGGCTTTTCCTCGAGAATTGTATTTTTAACGCTGTCAATGCTCTGCCTTGCAATGTGCGATGTTCCGATTATGTTTAGGTTTTTGTATCTCATCTTTAATATAATAAAAACCCTTTTTTATAAACCTTGCGAAGTTTTTGTATTGCAACATTAATGAAGTTTATTTTAGAAATAAAAATCATCACAAAATCTCTTTTAATGTTTTTTTAATCATTGATTCTATTTTCCCCTGATAAATTTTAGCCAAAAAAGGCAGATTTCCCTCTAACACAATAAGATTGTCATATAATTGAATTTTCCCTGATATTTTAAAGCCCCTGGCATAAAGGCTAAAATCCATAACATCCTTAGAAGAATTCCACTTCCTTGAAGAATTTTGAATCTTGTCTTTATATTGTTCTTCTAATTTACCCAAAAATCCATCAATTGCTTCATAAGCCCCATCTTTTGTTTTGTTATGTTTATATTTTATTATCATTTTATTAACCCTATTGATTTTTATAGGGAAATAAGCAGTAAAACCTTTTTTATAAAACTTGCGAAGTTTCGGCACCGTTGAAAATCTCGAAAGATTTATAACCCAACAAGCCCATGATGGGCTTAATTGGGGGTGGAAGAGGTACTTCCACCATGGAAAAGAAA
>PCYE01000033.1 GCA_002762865.1 Candidatus Woesearchaeota archaeon CG10_big_fil_rev_8_21_14_0_10_33_12
TTATAAGACAGAAGTGGGGGAAGGGTAAGTTTTTTGCTTTTTCAATTTCTTTAGTTCTTTTTTCAACTGCTGGCAAAAAATTTCGCCTCAACACCTATTAAACAGGATTATTTTTCGGGTTTTGGGCCGGATAATCCGAAAAAAAGTGATAAAAGTTTATAAATTAGCAGTGGCTGGGCCTTCTCATAATGAACAAAGCCTTATCTGATGCTAACTGGAAAAATTTATTATTAGATGAGCTTAAGCTTAAGGGTTATTCTAAAAAAACAGTAAGTGCTTATCTTTTTCATGTAACTAAATTCATTGAATCAGGCCTTAATCCAAGAGAATTTCTTCTGAACCTGATCAATAATAAAAAAAGCAAGGAAACAGTAAGGGTTGCAGGATTTGCAATCAAGTTTTATCTGTCAATCAAGGCAAGGCAAAACAAAGAAATAAACCAAATTATTGAAAAAACACCAAACATAAAAAGAGACAAAAGGCTTCCAGTCATACTTTCAAAAAATGAAATTGAAAATATGATTATCTGCACTAAGAACTTTGGTCACAGGACAATACTAATGTTACTGTACAGTTCTGGAATGAGAGCAAGTGAAATAATCAATTTAAGATGGGAAGACATTGATTTTAACAGGAATATAATCCACATAAAGCTTGCAAAAGGCGGCAAAGACAGGATAGTAATGCTATCCCCTAAACTAAAGAAAAACCTAAAAGCATTGGATATTGAGAAAAAAGGCCTTGTTTTTAAAACAAACAGGAACAAAAAATATTCATTAAGGACAATAGAGGTTATTGTTAAAAAGGCCGCTGAAAAAGCAGGAATAACCAAGCATGTAACACCCCACACATTAAGGCACAGCTTCGCAACACATTTGCTGGAGCATGGCATTGACATAAGGTATATACAAAAGCTTCTTGGCCATTCAGACCTTAAAACCACGATGATATACACAAATGTCTCAAAAAGAGATATATCAAAAATCAAAAGCCCAATTGACTTCTAAAACCAAAAACTATATAAACAACCTATGAATATCTATTCATATGAAATATTATTCATATAATAACTTTTTCATGAACTTTGCAAACAAGACAAAGCTGAACATAATCCTTGCTTTGGAAAACGGGCCATTAAGCGTAAATGAAATCACAGAAAAGGTTAAGGGGGAGCAAAGCAAAATATCCCATAGTTTAGGAAAACTGCTTCAGTGCCATATCCTTAATGTCAGGCAAAAGGGAAAGCAAAGGATTTATTCCTTAAACAGCGAAACAGTTGTCCCAATCCTTAAGATAGTCAAAAATCATGTTCAAAAAAACTGCTTAATATGCAAAATAAAAAAAATAAAATAATTAGGTGTTAAAATGAAAAGAATATATTTAGATAATGGCGCAACAACAATGCTTGACCCAAAAGTAATAGAGGCAATGCTGCCTTATTTTACTGCCAAGTATGGAAATGCGTCATCAGCACATTCATTTGGAGAGGAAGCAAGCGAAGCATTGGAAAAATCAAGGGCAGTAATTGCAAAATCAATAAATGCAAACCCAGATGAAATAATATTCACCTCAGGCGGAACAGAGTCAAATAATTTTGCCTTAAAGAGCATAGCATTCACAAACAAAAACAAAGGCAATCACATAATTGTATCAAAGGTTGAGCACAAATGCATTATGAAGGCATGCAAGTGGCTCGAACAACAGGGCTTTAACATAACATATTTAGGTGTTGACAAAGAGGGCTTTGTAAATCCAGATGATCTTGAAAAAGCAATTACAGACAAAACAATACTGGTTTCAATAATCCACGGAAACAATGAAACAGGCACAATAAATGACTTAAAAAAATTAGGAGATGTCTGCAAAAAGCACAGTGTTTATTTTCACACAGATGCCTGCCAAAGCTATACAAAAACAGAAATAAATGTAAAAAACCAGGACATTGACTTAATAACCTTAAATGCCCACAAAATACATGGCCCAAAAGGCATCGGCGCTTTATACATAAGAAAAGGCACAAGCATAAAGCCATGGCAGCACGGCGGCGACCATGAATTTGGAATGAGAGCAGGAACTGAAGATATTCCCGGAATTGTTGGCTTTGCAGAGGCAGTAAAAATTGCCATGAATAAAAAGCATATTGCTTACATGGCAAATTTAAGAGATATATTAATCAAAGGAGTTTTAGAAATACCAGAAGTTAAGCTTAACGGGCCAATCGGAGCCAAAAGGCTTTGCAACAGCGCAAACTTTACATTTAAGGGCATTGAAGGAGAGGCAATTGGCGGCTATCTGAACAACAAAGGGATTGCATCATCAACAGGCTCTGCATGCTCTGCAAGAACACTTGAGCCAAGCTATGTTTTGATGGCAATTGGCCTGAGCCATGAGCAGGCAAACAGCAGCTTAAGACTAACATTAAGCAGGTTTACAACAAAAGAAGAAATTGATTATACACTAAAAGTTCTGCTTGAAGTAGTAAAAAGCCTGAGGAAAATCTCGCCTTTTTGGGAGGAATAAAATGTATTCAGAAAAAGTGCTAAAACATTTCAAAAACCCGAAGTTCGCAGGGGAAATCAAGAATCCTGATGCAGTCGGCCAGGTTGGAAATCCCCGCTGCGGCGATGTAATGAAAATATTCCTTAAAGTAAAAGATAATATAATCAAAGATATCAAATTCAAAACATTTGGCTGCATAGCTGCAATTGCTGCATCAGACATGATGTGCGAGCTTGCAAAGGGAAAAACAATTGATAAAGCATTGAAAATAAAAGCAGATGACATTGTCAAAGGGCTTGGAAAGATGCCTGTAATAAAATACCACTGCTCAATACTTGGAACACAGGCATTAAAAAAAGCAATAGAAAACTATCAGAGGTCAAAAAAATGAAAATAACAAAAGACACAACATTAGCAAAGGTTTTAGACATTAAAGGAGCTGAAAAGATTCTTTCAGAGTTTCAGATGCCCTGCTTAGGCTGCGCCATGGCCCAGATGGAGATGGACAGTCTGAAGTTAGGTGATATCTGCAGTATGTATGGCATTAACCTTAATAAGCTATTGGAGGAATTAAACATTATTGCTAAGAAGAAAAATGGAAAATAAAACAATTGGAACAATTCTCATTGCAGTATGCTTGGTATTGGGTTTCTTGATTTTTACATTTAACAATATCCTAAATGCCCAGGCAGAAGCAAGCTGCAGCTGCACTGAAATGCAGGAATCAGGTGTATGCCCAATGGAAAATCAAACCCCCTGGCAAACATACTTAGGGATAATCTTAGTAAGCGGAATAGCTGCATTAGGTATATATCTCATATTCTTTGAAAAATCACAGAAAGAAATAGCAAAAATCCTGGAAAAACAAAAGCATATCCAGGTAAAAGAAGAAAAATTTGATATTCTGCTTAAAGGATTAAATGATGATGAAAAGAAAATTCTTAAAGCAGTTAAAGAGCAGGATGGAATAACCCAGCAAACACTTAGGCTTCGAACAGATATTCATAAATCCAAATTAAGCATACTTCTTGACAGGTTAGAGAAAAAAGGGTTAATTGCAAGAAAAGAGAAAGGAAAGACAAAGCAGGTATTTCTTAAAATAGCGTTATAAACGTTAATACACTATAATTCTGGCATTATAGGCATTTTCAGCCTATGAGTTTCATGGCTAAAATATATATCAAACAGGGCTTTTAGCTGTTAAAGGAGGCAAAATAAAATGAAAAAAAATAATTATCGCAAACAAAAAGAACCAGCCTGCTGCAGTCCAAAGCAAAAAAAAGAATCAACAGGTTTTTGGTCAGGACTAATTTATGGATTAATCCCTCATACAGGATGTATTGCATTTATTATATTCACCATCGTGGGTGTTTCTGCAGCAACTGCTCTTTTTAAGCCTTTGTTGTTGAGCCCTTATTTCTTTTATGCATTGATTGGATTGTCATTTGTTTTCGCAACAATCTCTGCAATAATATACTTAAGAAAAAATAAGCTCCTGTCTCCAAATGGCATAAAAACAAAATGGAAATATCTTTCAATTCTTTATGGCACATCAATTGGGGTTAATATAGTTTTGTTTCTTGTTATTTTTCCTTTGGCAGCAAATATAACATCAGCAACATCAAATGCTGCCCTTGTTGGAATATCTCCATCAGAATTAACAATTAAGGTGGATATCCCATGTTCAGGGCATGCTCCTTTGATAAGTGAAGAACTTAAGACAGTAAATGGAGTGTTAGGGTCTCGGTTTAGCTTTCCTAATGTCTTTAATGTGAATTATGATTCCATAAAAACATCAAAACAGGAAATATTAGCATTAGGAGTTTTTGAAATTTACAAAGCTGAGGTTATTGACGAATATACTGCAGAAGAAGAAATACAGCAAGTTGGCAATCAGCCTCCTGCAGAAAGTGGATGTGGCTGTGGCGCCAGTGCTTGCGGAGCTGCTGTGGGAAGCTGCTGTGGTAAGTAGGAGGTAAAAATGAAAAATAAAAAATGTTCAATATGCAACAAAGAAGTGTATAGTGAATTAGGAAAAAGCTGTATGCTGTGCGGCATGGCTTTGGAGGATGAAAGCAGTGAGTTTTGTTCAAAGACATGCAAGGCAGAATATAAAAAAATTCATAATGCAGATGATTAACCTTAAATAAAGAAGGATTATATAAGTTGTAATATGGAAGAAGATAAAACAGACCCAATATGCGGAATGAAAGGCCACATCAAAGCGCATGGCCACTATTTTTGTAGCCAGCACTGCGTTGAGAAATACGAAAAAGAGCATAAAATAAAATCTTGCCCTAGTTGCGCTTCCAATAAAAAAATGCCATGGTATAAAGAAAGGCTTTATATTGTTATTTTAATTACTTTAGTTTTAATAATAATAAGCTACCTAGTTCCAGCTTTAAATAAACTATCTGAAGCTTTTATTGATTACTTTAAATTAATCTGGTGGGCAATTCTTCTTGGCCTGGTTATAGGGGGAATAATTGATCATTTTGTTCCAAGGGAGTATATTTCAAAATTCCTGGCAAACAATAAAAAAACAAGCATATTTTATGCTGTTGCTTTTGGTTTTTTAATGAGCGCCTGCTCCCACGGCATCCTGGCAATAGCAATTCAGTTATACAAAAAAGGGGCGTCTGTTCCGTCTGTAATTGCTTTTCTTCTGGCTTCACCATGGGCTAATCTGCCGATAACAATCTTACTGTTTGGCTTTTTTGGAGTCAAGGCTCTGTTTCTGGTTGGCTCTGCAATTATCATAGCTATAATTACTGGTTTTGTTTACATGCTATTAAATAAAAGGGGTTTAATTGAAACAAATCTTCATACTATAACTATTTCAGATGAATTCTCAATAAGAAAGGATTTCAAAAAAAGATTTAAAAATCACAAATTTTCAGTTGAGGATATAAAAGGAGTTGCAAAAGGCTCATGGTCATTGGCAAAAATGGTTGTTTGGTGGATACTGATTGGAATGATTCTTGCATCTTTTGCAAGGGCATTTATCCCGAGCCATATTTTTATGAGCTACCTTGGCCCAACCTTGCTTGGCTTGATAATTACTTTAGCATTTGCAACAATAATTGAGGTATGCTCTGAGGGAAGTTCTGTTCTGGCTTTTGAATTATTCAAACAGACAGGGGCTTTTGGAAACAGCTTTACATTCTTGATGGCAGGGGTTGCAACTGATTACACAGAGATAGGCCTTATATGGAGCAACATTGGGAAAAAATCTGCTTTATGGCTTCCAGCTATAACTGTTCCCCAAATCCTTATTTTAGGATACTTGTTTAATATATTTTTATAATGGAAATATATTGATTAAATACAATTTTTAAAAACACATACTTTTTATATTACTAATCTTTTTGATTTATCAAGGGTCATAACATATTATTAAGAACAAAAGCATTAAAGCGAAAAAATGAAAAAAGTATCTTTAATAATTTTAATAATAATTGGATTAGCCCTTATTCCTGGATGTGTTACAGAACAAGAAGAAGGAATAGCAATTTCTTTGAAAAATCTTTCCACAGACAAGGTATTATATCATTCCTCAGAAAATGTAAACTTTACTGCCATGATTTACTCAGAATCAGATTTAAAGAATGTTACAATCATTGCAACGGGAATAAATGGAAGATTAAATGAAAAGAAAATTTTAAATTTAAAAACCGGAATAAATGAAGTCTCATTTAATTATAATCTGCCTAAATGTAATGTTTGTGGCGGAATAAGTGCAGGTGATTACAGCCTGAACTGTGATGTAATCTACAAAAATATAACAGCAGAAAAATCCATAACAATAAACATCCAGCAATAAAAAACCAGATTAAAATTGGTATTCTGACTTAACCTCCCCTTCTGAAGTATCATAATGGCAATCATTTGGAGACCCTTCTCTTAATTTGATAACTGTTGCTAAATATCCCTTGTCTTTTTGTTCTATAATCATTCTTTCTCCTTTTTTTAGATTATTTGAAATTTTAATTACATTGTCTATGACTTTATTAAAAGACAGGTCTTCTTTTATTTCATCAAGGTTTTTTATACATTTTTGCGGCAATACTGTCTTTTCATCCATTATTATCCCCTCCTATCTTATTTTCCTGGTAATCATGCCTGAACCCAAAGAAAGTATGAAACTCATCCAACAGCTCCGGGTGTTTTTCCTTGATTATATTGTTAATATCCTTTATGAAGCAGTATGGGCATATCTCGACCTGCTTGTTGCATTTGATGCATTTTGGACCATTGATTTCTTTATTGTCAAAGTGTGCAATGCTTTTTCTTATTTTGTTTAGATAGATTGGATCCTTGCCTGAGAGCCATTGTTCTATCTCGCTTTCAAGGCATTCCGGGCATATTGGGTTGTCTATTACATCCTTACATAGGGGGCATGTTGCATCCCAGTTATTTTTTTGCATTGCACTCACCTTTGGATTTATTTAACTGGGCTTTGCAAAGAATCTGAAAAGGTTTTGTCAGAAATCAAGAAAACATTGCACGGGCCCAGAAAAATTTGGGTCTTACCATGTCTTCTTATAACAAATTAATGTCATATTATCATGGGCAAATAGTTTAGATAACACTCTAATACTCAGTTTAGATAGCCCTGTATTTGACATCTTATTGGATGGAAATAGATTTTCATATAAATAGTTTTCTATGTTCAAGGCAATAAATCAGCTTTAATTTAAAAACCAAAGGAATATAAACAAAAAATCTTTTTCCAGCTGGATGGAAAATGTTGTTATAGTAAGGTATTCTGAAATCAGCCTAAAAGGCAATAACAGGATAGTTTTTGAGAAAAAGCTTATTGATAACATAAAGGACTGCCTTAAGAAAAATAATGTTAAATATGAAAAAATAGACAGACTTAGAGGAAGAATTATCATCTTTGCAGAGCAGGAATTGAACTGCCTGAAATATGTTTTTGGAATCTCTTCTTTTAGCCATGCATTGGTTATTGAGCCAGAGATAAAGGAAATAGAAAAAACAGTTTCAAAGCTGATAGAAAACAAGAAATTCAGGAGCTTTAGGGTTTCTGCGCAAAGGCTTAACAAGAATTTTCCCTTAACATCCCCTGAGATAGAAAGAGAAATTGGCTCATTTGTATGCAAAAAATTCAATAAAAAAGTCAGCTTAAAGGATTTTGATTTGGAGATAGGCATAGAGATTTTGGATTATGCTTATGTTTTTATTAAAAAAATTAAAGGATTTAATGGACTTCCTGTTGGTGTTGAAGGAAAAGTTGTTTCTTTAATAGAAGATGAAAACTCTTTGCTTGCTTCATTATTGATGATGAAGCGCGGATGTTTTGTAATTCCTGTTTCACTGAAAAAAACAAATATTGGATTAATCAGGAAATTTGCCTATGGGTTTGAGCCGGAATTAATAATAATAAAAAATATTAAAGAATTGGATGAGATATCAAAAGAAAATAATGCAAAGGCTGTTGTTGTTGGCCAGACCCTTGAAAGCTTTAAAGAGTTGGAACTTAAGGCAATGGTTTTGAGGCCTTTGATTGGGCTTGATAAAAAAATCATTAAAGAATTTTCTAATTATTTTTCCTGACTCTTTCATAAATTTCCTTAGTAATTTCATCAAGGTGAATTATTTTATTGCTGTTGTACATTATATTCCTGTCTATTATTCTGACATTCATTAAATACCTTATTTTTTCCACTGGCCCTATTTTTTTTACTTCGTCCTTTGTTCTGCCTTCTGCTATGCAAGGGGGGTTTTTTATTTTTTCTTTATCAAGGGCATATTTTCCACCAGGCATAAATTCAATTGCTTTTTTCTTATTGAAGTACATTGAAACTGCAAAAAAATTATCTGAAAAATAACTGTCATTTAACAGGGCCATATCAAGGTTTATTTTATTTTTTTCACTAAGAGAGCTTACTATTGAGTATATGTCATCCTGGCACTTTTCAATGCTTAAACTTAATTTAGCTGATTTGCTGTCATTCTCATGCTGGGTTACATATTGCACAAGATAATTTGCAAACAGGCTGTCCAGATTGACCTTAACATTCTGCCCGATGGTGCTTATAACCTCCTCTGCGAATTTTTTTCTTTGCTCTGGAAAATCTTTTTCCGGACTGAACGTCCTGTGCCTGCTAAAAGTGACTGTGACATTTCCTAACACATTATAGGTTATTGCAACCGGCAGTATTTTCACCAGATTGTTGCTTTCTTTCTGTGCCAACTCTGCAAGATGGATAAGGCCTGTCGGAGGCCTTTCTTCCCTGAGCATGTAGTTAAATCTTCCATCCCTGGAGCGCGTTCCTGTAAAAAAAATCGCCAGAAAATCATCCAATAAAATATTTTTAAAAAAATTACGCTGATTCTTGGTTATTCTTTCACGGTTTACCTGATAGCTATTAACCAAATTAACTAATTTATTGAATCCCTTGGTAAAGCAGGTATTTTCTCCGAAGAAATCATCCAGCATCATGAAATTAAGATGTATCCTGCTTTTTGTGTATTTATGGAAAGCATAAGCAAGATAAACAGGATCAGCGTAGTTTGTGTGATTTGCAAGAATAAGCATGGGGCCTTTTTCAGGTATTTTTTCTGCTCCCTCAACTCTAATCTTTCCTTTATAAAATTCCAAGAGCAATGCCCCTAAATTATATACCTTTTCTCTTGGTTCTTTATACCCTATTTCTCTTATGTTTTTTTTCATTTCTGTGTTTAATCACTTTAAAATCATAACTATATAAATCTTTTTGCATAAAAAGCAGTTTTATAAATAATGACTTTTTTATTTTGTTTATGGAATGCAATGGGGCTATCTTGAAAAAAGTAAAAAGCACAATAATAAAGTACAAACTCTTTACAAGAAAAGAAAAAATTTTGGTTGCATGCTCTGGGGGCAAGGACAGCACAACACTGCTTTATGTTCTTAAAAAGCTTGATTATAATATAGAGGCCATAACCTTGGACCCGTCAATAAAGAACTCAAGCAGGGAAAATCTTGACAACCTTAAGCATTTCTGCAAAAAAAATAATGTAAAGCTTCATATTGTTTCATTTAAGCAGGAAATAGGGTATACCCTTGCTGATATAAAAAAAGAGCTTGATTCAAAAGGAATTGAAATTCCTTACTGCACAATATGTGGGATCCTGAAGCGCTATTTGCTGAACAAAAAGGCAAAAGAGCTTAAGGCAGACAAAATTGCAACAGGCCACAACCTTGACGATGAATCAGAATCAGTTTTTATGAACCTGTTAAGGGGGAACACAGGGCTTATGGCAAGGCTGGGCCCAATAACCGGCGTAATTAAAAGCAAAGGATTTGTTCCAAGAGTAAAACCCTTGTATCTTTTCAAAGAAAAAGAAATAGAATTATACTCAAAACTTAAGAAATTTCCAGTGGCATATAAAAGATGCCCTTATGCACAGTCCTCTTACAGGGAGATTGTAAGAAATAGGCTGATTGATTTTGAGAAAAAATATCCAAAAACAAAGGAAAACATGATTAACTGGTTTTTAAAAATAATGCCTGAATTGAAAAAAAGTTTTAAAAAAAGCAAAATAACCTACTGCACAATTTGCAGAGAGCCTTCACAAAAAGCAGTCTGCAATGCATGCACAATAATCTCAAACCTAAAACAAAAAGATTTAAATAAAAAACACAATTAAGGTATTATATGTTTATTGACTTTGTTCTTCCAAAAGACAATGAGAAAGAGTTTATTAAAATAGCAGAAAAGTTAAATATTGATGGCCTGTGTTTTATTTATGCTTTTAGAAACAAAGATAATTTTTTTAAACAAAACGAAAAAATAAAAAAACTGCAGGAAAAAACAAAAATAAGGCTTTTTAGCGGCCTTGTTGCAGATTCCAAAAATATTGTTAAGGTAAAAAAACTTGCAAATATTGTTGTTTACAGATCAACAGGAAATGATAGGCATGCCATAGAAAAGAGCAGGGCAAATGTTGTTTTTGGCCTTGAGACAATTGCAGCCAGGGATTCCATGCACCATAGGAATTCTGGCCTTAACCAGGTTTTATGCAAGCTAGCAAATAAGAATAATATTATGATAGGTTTTTCATTTTCCACTATATTAAACACAGAGGGAATTATAAGATCACAGATTTTAGGCAGGATGATGCAGAACATAAGGCTTTGCAGAAAATACAATGTAAAAACAATAATTGCATCATTTGCTGAAAAGCCATATGGCTTGAGGCCATGCCCTGATTTGAAAAGTGTCTTTATTAGCTTGGTAATGCACCCAAAAGAAGCTAATGATTCATTGGAAAACATATACAAACACTTATCTTAAGCAAAGAATATTTATTAGTGTGTCTCTTCTAAAAAGAATCATTAATTTAATTCTAATTTTTCTTTAATTCTTATTAAAATATTATTTTCAAAAATCAAAAGGTTTATATAAAAGTTCTTTAATATATATATTAATATACAAAAAGGTATAACAATGCATAAAAAAAAGAGGGCCCAGGTTACAGTATATATTATAATTGGGATTATCATTCTGTTTTTGGCTATTCTTATGTTTTATTTAAAGGGCACAACTGAAAAAGAGATTAGTGTGCAGGAACTTATAAAATCCCAGGAAATACCAAATGAAATAAAGCCAATAACAACTTATGTGACAGCAAGCCTTGATACTGCTGCGAGAGAAGGATTGTATCTTGTTGGCATGCAGGGAGGTTATATTTATGAGAGCCAGGGTGGTTTAACGCCCGATAATACCAAAACTATTTTTGATGGTGAGCACGAGGTTTCTTATGGTATATACAGGCAGACTGAGGAGACATCATATTTTTATTTTCCTGATCCATGGCTTTATCCATGGAGATATTTTCCTTGTCTGTTTTATGAGGATTGTGTTGGTGATAGGATTATGCTTGATATAGGCTCTTTTGGAGATTATAACCTTCCCCCATTAAATGGCTCTGACCCTTTGAATTCTTCAATAGAGTCACAGCTTATAACTTACATAACTAATTATTTACAGGCAAACATTAATTTAACGATTTTTGATGAGCAGGGCTTTGATATAACCTATGGAGAGATGAATGTTTCTGTTGTGGTAGGAGAAGAGGATGTAACTGCATTTTTAGAATACCCTTTAATTATAACTAAAGAATCAATAGGTATGAAAGCCAATGTTACCTATTTTTACACAAACCCTCAGATAAGGCTGAAAAAGGTTTATATGTTTGTTGAGGATATTATAAAGAATGATATTGTAAACATTACATTTGATATTGATAATCCAAACAATGATAAAGATGGCATGACTATTCAAAAATTTGCAGATGCAAATCCTTCTAAGCATGATGATATTATTATAATAAATGATGATAAGTCAATGCTTTATGCAAAACCCTATACATTTAAGTTTGCTCGTGAAAACAGAAATCCTGCCCTGCATCTTATTTATTTGCCTACACTTTTTAAAGGAAATGTTCAGGATGATATAACAGTGGAGGATATAAACCCAAAAGCATATGATGCTGATGAAGATGAACTTGAATTTACATATGACCCTGGCTTGTCTTACCCTGTGGCAAGTTTGGGGCAGGATAGTCGTTTTTATTTAACAGTTACTGTGAATGATGGATTATTAGAAGACTGGCAGGATCTTGTAATACTTGTAACTGGCTTCATTAATCAATATGACTAATTAATAATAAAAAATAAAAAGATTTATATATCATAGAACTAAAAAAGATTAATATAACCAAGAGTTCAAATAAACCAAACTAAAATTAATTTTGAGATGAAATTATGATTAATAAAAAAGAGATTCAAACTATAGTTACTTTGTTCTGCCTTTTTTTCTTATTGTTTGGGATTGTTGGTTGTCCTAGTGGAGGACTTCCTGTTCCACCTGATCCTTCTCCTGATGGGAAATGTGAGTTTGAGAACCCCGAGCCTGCAGAGGAGCATGAATGTCAGACTAGCAGCTGTGAAGGCAGCTGTTCAGAAGGTTGGCATTTAGAGGGGTCATGCGAATATGGTTGTGGTACTCTTCTTCATCCGTTTAAAAAATGTGATGGGGGTAATTGTTGCCCAGATAACTGTGAGCAGATGGAAGGATACACATGTGAAGATGGAGAGATATGCCCAGGTAATTGGTTAAATCCATTAACAGGAGAGTGCAGATGCTGTTCTGTTGAATGTGTTCTCCCTTGTGGAAATTATGATGATAAGACTTCTTCTACTTCAGGCCTTAGTTATGGCACTGAATTAGGATTAAACCTAGCTGACTTGATGGATGATTTAGAATCAGACATGAACAGTGCAGGAGTCCAAGCCCTAATTGACCAGGGAGGGATTTCTGTTTGCTTAGATGTATGTTATGACCTAACATATGCTGTAGAGGGAGCGAGTGAGGATAGTACATGGTGCCAGGAATGTGCTGAACCTTCTGCAACAACATGCTGTATTTACTGCCCACCACAGACAGTTCCTTGTGGCTGCAATGGAGGATGCGGGCCAACAAAAGCAACCTCTTGCGGAGAGGCTTCAGGACTTCCTTATTCTGATCCAATGGAAGGTGGCGGCTCTACAGATACAGGTGATGCCAGCTATGTTGAAAGCGGCTTTTCAGTATGCCAAACGGCATGTTCTGACATATCAGGAACAGTAGAAAATGTGTGGACTGGAGAAAATATAGAAGAAGGAAACCAATGGTGCAAAGAGATGTATGGCGGCACTGATTATGAAGACAATGTAAAATGCTGCGCATACTGCCCTCCTGAAACAGTTTATTCAAATGGGGAATGTAAATCCTGTTGTTGCCAGCCAGGTGAAAATATATCATCTGAGGTTGATTGCCCAAATGTGTTGCTTGCATGGAATTCAGAAGAAAACAAAGAATATTACAAGGATGTAGATGATTTTAATATACTCCCTTTTTATG
>PCYE01000043.1 GCA_002762865.1 Candidatus Woesearchaeota archaeon CG10_big_fil_rev_8_21_14_0_10_33_12
CCTCTGTTTCATAAGAAGTAGTATATATTTTTTTTACATCCTCAAGGCGCTGTTCTGCATCTTTTATTAACAGGAAGTTTTTATCAATGACATTTTTTCTTTCTGCAACAGCATTTACAATGTAACCCTCATCAAGGCTTGCAAGGACAACATCTTTTTCATCACTGTTGTTTTTTAGCCATAAAAAAGAGTCTATTTCATTCTTTGATGCTGCTTCTTTAATAATACTGGTTGTGTAACTAATGGTAGGAATGACTGAGTTAAGGATAAAAATCAGGAAAATCACTGCAATAAAAATCCTTTTGTATTTTGAAAATTTTGTCTTGTCTACAAACAAAAGGAAATCAGAGTAAGCCTTGCTGAATAATAAAACAAATATTACACCAAAGAAAATAAAGCCTGTCTTTAATGGTATAAGCTTAAACCACAGTAAAAAAAGCCCTGAAAGGGCAAATGCCATTAGAAGGTAAATCTTCCTGTTTTTCTTCTTAAAAATATATTTATAAATTAGGTATATCCCTGAGATAATAGGTATTATTCCAATATAAAACAGCGCATTCAGTATGCTTAACTGTGAAAAGTACTGGCCAAGCAGCTCTTTTGGTATGTTCTGCCAGATGACAAACTGGCCATGAGCCAGAAATGCGTTTTTGTATATAATAAAGTTAAGCCAGGTAACAAGAATTGTTGAAAATATTATCAACTCCAGCTCTGACCTGTTTTGTTTCAGATGCTCTATCCTAACAAACAAAACGTAAAGTAAAAAAGCCATGATTAATAAAAACGCAGATGCATGCATTAATGCGATTATTATAATAGAAACAACAAAATGATTAATATATTTTGCATCCTTGTTAATCTTTATCAGGAAGTATATCAAAAAGAACATAAGGGGTATAACCAGGGAAAATACTGAAACACTGTTTACTGTTTCAGTAAAAAATATTGGGATAAAGCCAGAGATAAATGATGAAAATAGTGCTGCACCCTGGCTTTTGGTTATCTCCTTTGCAATAAGATATACAATAAAGATAAGGCATGAGGCAAATATATTGGGCAATAGCTTGCAAACAAGGTTTAAGGGCATGAAAAGGTTAAAAAAAGCCAGAATATACTGAAAAAACGGCTGGAAAAGAAAATTCCTCCCAGAGTAGCTTAAATCATCTTTAAACAAGGGCAATCCTGTTTCTCTTATGTGCTCTACCTGCCTTATGTTAAAATAGGCATCCTCACTGAAGTATGGTGCCTGAAAAGCAAAATAAAGCCTCATACCCAAAACAAGACTGAATATTAAGGCCAGCCATATATATTCCTTTTTAAGCATTAGGTCAAGAAGAAGATTATCTTATTTATATCTTAGGGTTTTATACTAGGGCATAGCCAATATCTTTGCATATCACTTCTATATAGTCTATTACTTCTTCAGCCTTATCAGAGCTAATAAATTTCAATCCCCCTTCTTCGCTTCTAAGAAATGCCTTATAATCTTTCCAGTTGGTTTTTCCTGTTTTTTCAAACGCATAGAGAAGGTCTTTTGTTACAGTGGGACCTGCATTATAGCCTGTAAGCTGATATTCAAGTTTTCCAAATTTATATTTAATGTCCTGCAGTTCAAGGTAATATACTGAAACCTTTGCATTAACTTCTATATCTTCCTTTAACACTTCTGTCAAATAATTATCATTATCCTGGTATGCTAGGTATTCAGGAAAAAGTTCAGGATACCAATCTATAACATCTTGGAATGCAGATAATTTAAGCTGTCCAATTCCAATACATCCCGCTTCATTGACAATATATGGGCCCCATATTGATCCTTCTTTTCCCCATTCTTTCCAATTTGATTCTTTTTCCCATAGAGCAAGGTAAAGTGCAACCTTTTTATAATCAGTTGCATGTCTTTCAGCTAATTCAAGTATTGTTGTATACTCCTCGTCCTTTAGTTCGACTTTTATTTTTTTTGATTCTTCTATCATAGCTTTGGTTGTTTTAGGAGAGTATTCATAATATTGCCCTTGCTCACCTTCTATTGGGCTTTCTTGCTGCTCAATATTTTCTTGCTCTTCTTGCAACCAGGATGATACCAGTTTTTGCAGCTCTTCTATTCTTTCTTGTAGATATTCTGATATTGTAAGGCTGCCTATTTCAACATTTGACTTGTCTACTGTTTGTATTCTTATCCTTTGGCTTGATTCCTTTGATTTATCTATACGAAATTCAATATTTCCATCATCATAATTAATAATTGTATTTTTATCAAATTCTATATTTTCAATCTTTGATAAGCTATCCCTTCTAAGCCTTGCCTTTCCCTCCTCAAATTCTATTTGGTATATTTGCTCTCCCTCATAATATTTAGTTATTAATGCATTTCCATCAACCTTTATTTTATCCCACTCTTCACCGCTTACGCCTACACCCATATCCTGGTATGAAATGCAGTTTTTTTCAATGTAGTCCTCACTATCATGAAATGAGCCAATATTTATTATAATCTCTTTATCATCTAAATTCTTAAACTCAAATTTTTCTTTTTCTTCTGTTTGCAGCTCAAGGACAGTATTCTTGCCAGTAAGAATTATTTTGTTTGGGCTGTTTTCATAATCAACAGAAATATGTCCCTTAGCTTCAATAATATCTCCCTGTATCTTGATTTCTGTATCATCAGCCAATGCTTCAAGTTTATTGTCGTCTACTTCAATAGAAGTGCCTTTGCTGACTATTATCTTTCCATCTTTAAATTCAATTGAGCCGTCTTTTGGGACAGTGATGTGCTTGCCATCTAAGTCAAAGCTGGAGTCAGCAGAAAAAAATAATTTTCCGCTTACAGGATTTCCATCTTCCACAACAATATCCCCAAATTTTATATTTGGGATATCTCCATTGGCAAGCTCTATTGTATCAATGCCTTCTGTTCCAGCAATAGTAAGTTTACCAGTTAGATCATTAAGATTAACATTTCCATCACTAAGCTCCACTATAATTCCCTCTTCAGATGAAGGAATATCAGGAGGTTGAGCAGATATGAAAGGAATAATCACTATCAGAAACATAACTAAGGCAATAAGAAATTTAAGTAAATTGTTTTTATTGCTTACTTTCTTTTTCATATTATACTGGTAAGAGAAGGATTATTTAAAGTTTTTGAATATAATTTAATAATCTATTTTATACAGGCTGCCATATAATAATTGGTGCATAATCACCACAAAGAGATTGGTCACGGAGGGTTATTGGGGATGTGCTAGTTGATTGTTGTGCAACTTTAGCTATGCAGTTTTCCTTTTTTTCCCATTCTATAAATATCACATTATGACCATAATCTTTTCCAGGTATGTGATATTCCACAATATCCCCAGGAACAAGATTGTCTCTCTGTTCATCAGGGGGGGAATTGACAGATACAATCCTATCATCTCCTTCCGGTAGGTTAACAAAAACTGTTTGCCACCCTGCTCCTGCCTCTTCATAAGTTTTTGCACATGCATCCCAACAATGCTGAGCATTTTCTCCTTCTTCTGCTCTATTATAAGCTGCTTCCAAAACTGCTTTTGCCTTTTCAGTATTTTCAGTTAATTCTAAAGAAGATTGGGTTAAATCTTCTATTGATTCAAGCGTTTCACTAAGCGTGGAATCAAGTTTATCTCCACCTTCTTCTATGGTTACCTTGTCATTTATTTGAATTGTTTTTTCACTAATTGCTCCTATTCCTGCTTTTATTGAACCAGAAGCTTCTACATCTATTTTTATAATTTCTTCAGGGGCTTCTTCACTAGTTTTCTCT
Source organism: Candidatus Woesearchaeota archaeon CG10_big_fil_rev_8_21_14_0_10_33_12 (assembly GCA_002762865.1). GTDB lineage: Archaea > Nanobdellota > Nanobdellia > Woesearchaeales > CG1-02-33-12 > CG1-02-33-12. The sequence goes on from PCYE01000043.1 coordinate 3,785, forward strand.
TCTTTTTCAGCAGAATCTATTACACCTACTCCTCCACCCCCTCCCCCTTCTGAACTAGTTGGTTGTGTAAATGGAAAGGAAATTGTAGTTTGAGTTTTTTCTTCTTCAACATCAGGTTCTCCTGGTTGAAAAAAAGATTTAATATCACTGATAGCTTTATTAGCGGCGTTTTTTATTATATCCCAAGTACTAACCTTAACTGTTTTATCTTCCTCACATTTTGCAGTTACTTCATTTCCCCCTTCAATAGCTGTTGTGATTTCAACTCCACTGGCTTGAGTTGCATCAATCTGGGTTTGTGCTTCTTTTGCTCCTTCCTTAATATCACCAAAAGAATATATTATTTTGTCCTCATCATCCCCTATCTTATCCTCGTCGCAATTCATGTAAATATTTTTTTTGTGTTCAGATTCTCCAGGTGATTGTGGTTCATCTTCTTCATGCAATATCTCTATTGTTTGTGTAACTATCTTATCATCATATTTTTCAAAAATTACAAGTTTGGCCTCATTTTCAGTGCTTGGCAACAGCGTAACTTTTAAATCCTCAACCTCTCCATTAACAGAAAGGGTTCCTTTAATTGCAGTTATATGTGTTCCTTCAATATAAGATGAGCCATCTCCAAGTGGATCAACATTTATTTCAACATCTGTGTCTGCCTTTATTTCAGAATTTTCCTTTCCGCTTATATCTATATTAACACCTGCTGTAGCCTTAATACCAATAGTTCCTTCTCCAAATTCATTTATCTGTATATTAGTTTCTTCAGATTCTCCCTCTTCTGGTGTTGAGGGGGAAAACCAAAGTCCCTTGCCTTCTCCAGAAGAATACAAAACCTCATTGAGATTCTCATTTGATTCATCAATCTTGCTGAAAATTATCTCAGCTATTTCGCCGTCCTTGATAATAACCTTTTCTATGTCTCCTGCCCTTGAAACATCAAGGACATTGCCGCTTTTTGATGTGAGTGTCTTAAATGAAATTAGGTCACCGCCAAGACCCCCTTTCAGCTCAAAAGTGCTTGCTGTAGCTCCTCCTACATTGCCATCATGTGTCTCTGTATTAAGGGGTATCTTAACATCACCGACTTCAACAAATCCTAAATTATTGTTCTTTTCAATTTCTTCTATTGCTTCAAAATCTTCATAGGTCTTTTCTTTTTTATCAATAAGGTCAAGATAACCTTCAGGAAATTCAACTGGTTTTGTTATATCTGCAGGGGAGATTTCATCACTGGAACCTCCAAAGCCTGCTCCTTGCTCAAGAACTGAGTTTACTCTTGGCATAGCAATGAGTAAAGAAAAAATAAACAGCAAAACAATCAAGTTCATTAGATTATTTTTATTCATTTTCCTCGGATAGCTCCTCGCTTTCCTTAAAGCCATTTGCAAACAAGAACATAAACTGAGTGCCATAATCTATTACGGACTGGTTGTCTAATAAAGAGTATATTAGTGTATTCTCATCATAAGGGTAAATTTTGAAATTAAGGTCCTGGTTAACCAAATAAGTCATATCCACCCAATCAGGGTCTTCAACCTCTTTTAAAACTATTTCTTCTGCTATGCTGTGTATATGGCCTAGCCTTACTGGAACCATTTTATAGAATTCACTTATTTCTGATTTAGACTCTCCTTTTATGACTGTTATTGGGTAATCAATCCTAAACTCAACATTATTTTCATTTATTTTTGTTTCTGTATTAATCTCGCCAAATTCAAACTCAAAGCCCATAACACTAAAGGCATCAAGGTTTTCAATGCACTCTGGCAGTGCTCTGTTTATATATGAAGAAAGCTCTTGCTCCATTTCTTCGATTGTTGGTGAAGTATCTTCTCCTTGATAATACCAGTAAGCTATCTTTGCATAAGCAGACTGGAAATAAAGTTTTGGCGGAGCTGCATAGCCACCTTGTACACCAAGAAGGTATAATGCATCAGATGCAGATGATTTTGCACATAAATCAACATAATATTTTATAGGATTTAACTCATCTGAGGAGATGACGCCTATTTTTTCAATGCGATAGCTCTTGGTAAACAAAATAATCAAAAAGAACAATAGGAACACTAATCCAAGAATAATGAATGGTGTTATTTGTCCTCTTTTTTTCATATAGATTTAATAACATGAGTTATATATAAAACTTTTGATGTTTTAGTTCTTAAAAACAGTTATTTCAAGTTTCTGCTGGCCCTGCCAGACAATCCTCTCTTCTGCGATCTTAAAACCATGCTTTTCTGCGCTTTCTTTTAGTAAATCCATTGATATTGATATTAAGGCAATTTTTCCTTTTTCTGAAAGAATGTATTTTGCAGCATAAAAGAATTCATCATATGTTTTTTTTATTTTTTGCACATCATATTTTGAAAATAGCGGCTTTGCAGCAATCAGGTCAATTTCATTCTTATTAAATTTTGTATCAAGCCACTCAAGGTCTATTCTTGAAAATTCTATATCCTTGTTAGCCCCAGCTATCTTTGCATTCTTTTTTGCAGACCTTACATGGTATAGCTGCTGGTCAGAAGCTGCAATAAATATCTTATTTTTAGTGTCTTGCTTATTCAGCTTATTAAAGAAATTATCAAAATTTTCTTTTTCAAATGGCTTTAATTTAAGAAAAGCAAAATTATCCTTTCTGTAATAGTTGACAGAGCCATTGCTGTAAAGTGCTGCCTCTATAGGGATAACCCCTGAGCTGCAGAAGGGGTCAAGAAGCTTTTTTTGTTTTTCATACCTAGCAATCCTCAGTAATGAATAAGCTATTGTTCCTTTTATGTCAGATGCGCTGCTGAAAACCTTGTAATCCCTTTTGCTAAGATCAAATCCGCAGAAATCAATCCCTAAATAGCATCTTTCACCAAAAATATAAACATAAAATATAAGGTCAGGGTTTTCAAGGTCAACTTTCTGTTCATATGCTTTTTTTTGTTTTATATTTTCTATTATAAAAGCACCTGCTTCTTTTTCCATGTCCTGGCTGCTGAAATTGTTATTTGTTAAATGCCTGCACAATACCTTAAAGCTCTTGTCCTTACCAAGCCATTTATCAAAGCTTATTTTTTTGATTGCTGTTTCTATTGTTTTAAGGATTTTATTAAAATCAGCCTGGATTTTAAGCTCGTCAAATAAATAGACAACCCTGGATATTGACTGTGCCTTATAAGCCAGTTTGCATAAGTCAATCATATTCTTCGGCTCAAACAATACAACTGTCTCACTAATTTTGGAAGAAGCTTTAACCAGCTCTTTAATTTCTAAAGCAGCTATGTCCTCTGTCCCCTTATGGGTTATTGCAATTGCTTTCATAATAATAAAAAAGAATTCAACTTATTTAAATGTTTAGTCATTTATTACTTTTGCGGCCGAAACAACCTTGTCATCCTGGCCAAGTCTCATAAGCCTGACTCCCTGGGTATTTCTTCCTATTACAGATATGCCGTTTGCAAGCATTCTTATAACAATCCCATTCTTGCTTATCAGTATGATTTCATCATCGCCATTAACAGATTTTATAGCAACAACCTTTCCATTTCTTTCTGTGCATTGTATATTTATAACCCCTGAACCACCCCTGTTTATAAGACGGTATTCCTCTATCATTGTCCTTTTCCCATATCCGTTTTCAGTGATAGTAAGCAATGTATGGTTATCTTCTGCAATTATCATTCCAATGACATAATCCCCTGCTTTAAGCCTTATGCCTCTAACCCCTCTTGAAGTCCTGCCTATTGGCCTTGCATCTTTCTCACTAAATTTAACAGCCATTCCGTTTCTTGTTGCCAAAAGTATATTCTTTGTTCCGTCTGTAAGAGCTGCATTAATCAGCTCATCATTAGGGTCAAGATTTATTGCCCTGATGCCATTTGCCCTTGGATTTGAATATGCAGCTAAATCTGTTTTCTTAACAATCCCCTTCTTTGTTGCCATAAGCAAATAATATCCTTTTTTGAATTCCCTTATTGGAATAACTGCTGTTATTTTTTCATCCTTGAGATTCAAAAGATTTACAATTGCCTTTCCCTTTGCAATCCTTGATTCTTCCGGCACCTTATATGCCTTAAGCCATTGGACATTGCCCTTGTTTGTGAAAAACAATAAATATGAATGAGTTGATGTAATAAAAATATCCTCAACAAAATCCTCTTCCTTTGTTTTTGTTGCTATAACACCCTTTCCTCCCCTATGCTGCTGCTTGTATGTATCTAAAGGTAGCCTTTTTATATACCCTGCATGAGTCACTGTGATAACCATCTCTTCTTCTTTTATTAAATCCTCTATCTCAATATCTTCCTCCATGTCTATAAAATGGCTTCTTCTCTCATCACCATATTTTTCCTTTAGCTCTAAAAGCTCGTTTTTTATTATATTGAGAATCTTCTGCTCTGATGCAAGTATTGCCTTTAATTGCTCTATGATTTTTAATAATGATTCAAATTCATCTTTTATTTTCTTTTGCTCAAGTGAGCTTAGTCTCTGCAGTTTCATGTCAAGAACAGCATTTGCCTGCTTTTCAGTCAGATTAAAGTTTGAGATTAATAATTTTCTTGCATCCTCTGTTGAGCCTGATTTTTTTATTAGTGTTATAACACTGTCAATGTTTGCAAGCGCAATCCTAAGCCCCTTTAGGATATGAGCCCTTTCTTCTGCTTTTGTTAAGTCAAACTGTGTTCTTTTCTTTATAACCTGCCTGCGGTGATTTATATGGCATATTATCAACTCTTTCAGGTTAAGGACTTTTGTCTGGTTGTTTACAAGTGCAAGGTTTATGATTCCAAATGAGTCCTGCATTCTTGTATGTTTGAATAATTGGTTGAGAACAATCTCAGGATTAGCATCTTTTTTCAGTTCTATAACTACTCTTATACCTTCTCTGTCTGATTCATCCCTTAAGTCAGATACCCCTTCTATTCTCTTATCTCTAACATTGTCTGCTATCTGCTCTATTAAAACAGACTTGTTTACCATATAAGGAATTTCAGAAACAATTATTGCTTTTTTGTTTGCTTTCTCAATAACCTCTGTTTTTGACCTTATGACTATTTTTCCCCTTCCAGTGTGGTATGCATTTATTATCCCTGCTCTGCCGCAGATTAATGCTCCTGTTGGAAAATCAGGGCCTTTTATTACAGAAAGAAGCTCATCAACAGTTGTGTCTGGGTTGTCTATAACTTTTATTATACCGTCTGCTATCTCTGTTAGGTTATGCGGAGGCATGTTTGTTGCCATTCCAACAGCAATTCCAGAAGAGCCATTAATCAATAAATTAGGAAGTTTTGACGGCAGTATAGTTGGCTCTTTTGCTGAGTCATCAAAATTTGGCTGGAACCTGACTGTTTCCTTGTCAATATCTTCAAGCATTTCTTCTGCAATCCTTGGCAACCTTGCTTCTGTGTACCTCATAGCTGCTGCTGAATCCCCATCAACTGATCCAAAATTACCATGGCCCTGCACTAAAGGGTATCTTAATGAGAAATCCTGTGCCATCCTGACCAATGTGTCATAGATAGCTGAGTCACCATGCGGGTGGTATTTGGCCATGCAGTTTCCAACAACATTTGCTGATTTCCTAAATGGCTTGTTGTGGAGAAGGCCATTCTCATACATTGTGTAAAGGACTCTCCTGTGAACTGGTTTTAGGCCGTCCCTTGCATCTGGCAGAGCCCTGCCTACTATTACGCTCATAGAGTATGAAATATAAGATTCTTTCATCTCATCAGCTATTAATCTCTTAATAACTCTCTGTTCCTTTTGCTCATTTTCTGGCATTTTCTCTCTGTAAACAATAATCTAGCTTAGTTTATATATCTTTTGGGTTAGGGTTACAGGCCCTGTAATGCCAGAATTTAAGGGTTTTAATAATTAAAAAAAGAATAAAAATCAGGAATTTTTAAAGGATTATTTGTTGCAGTTTTCAAGCTCCTTTATGATTTCTTTGAAGCCTGTTGAGCTGAAACCTCTTTTGTTTCTTTCTGTTGAAGGAAGCTCTTTTACCTCTTTTAATTTGGCCTTTGCTACAGGAAGGATTATCATCTGCGCAATCCTCATGCCTTTTTCAACCTCAACATCATGCTCTCCATAGTTTACAAGTACTATTGAAACCTCTCCGCGGTATGCAGGGTCAAAGGTTCCTGCTGCTGTGTGAAGACCCATCTTTGTTATAACGCCTGCTCTGTCCCTTATCAGGCCCACATGGCCTTCAGGTATTTCTATTGCAAGGCCTGTCTTTATTGTTCTTTGCTCAGAAACAGGTATTGTGACTGTCTCGTTTGCCCTTATGTCAAAACCAAGGTCTGTGTCCAAGGCATACTCTGGAAGCTCCACATCCTTGAAAAGCTTCTTTACTTTCAGTATTATCTCAGATTTTTTTTCTGCTATTTTTATCACCTTTTTAACCGAAGCTTGTGTTCAGTTACAAAACAACATTTAAGCTGTAACTATTTAAAGTTTTCTAGAACTTTTGGCTGCATTGAAAAAGTCCTGAAAACAATAAGTTGGTTGATAATATCACTATATGCACTAAACATGTTTAGGAATTCTCTTTCGAGATTTTCAACGGTGCCGTTAAAAAGGAAAAATTTATATATAGGATATATATACTTATATATGTGATGTAATATGGTGCAAGCTGTAATAAATATAGACGAAAATACTAATAGAGTTTTAAACATTGTAAAGGCAAAATTCGGCCTTAAGGATAAGTCTCATGCAATTAACATAGTAGTTAATGAGTATGAAGAAAATTTTCTAGAGCCGCAGTTAAGGCCTGAATATAAGAATAAGTTAGCCAAGATTATGAAAGCCAAACATCTTTCCAGAGCTGAATTTGAAAAAAAGGTATAATAAATGTACACAGACATTTATAGTGAAGAGATTACAAAAAAATTAGCTAAACTCAAAAAGAAAGATCAAAAACAGTATGAAAAAGTTCTTAAGAAAATAGACCAGATTTTAGATAATCCCCAGCATAGGTATAAGGAATTGCATTTTATAATGAAAGGCGTAAAGAGGGTTCATATTGGCCATTTTGTTTTGGTATTCAAAATAAATCATATTAACAAAATAATTTCTTTTGAAGATTATGATCACCATGATAACATATATTTATAGAAATATGATAGTTATTAAAAAAGTTAAACTTTTTTAACAATAGTATCTGTAACCTTGAATGAATGGCCGCAGTAAACACACCTTTTTCTTTTCTTTGTGAGCATGCCGTTTGCACTGTCATATTTCATCTTTTGGCCGCACCTTGGGCATTTCAATAGAAGCATTTTATCCTGTTTTTTATCCTGCTTATTTTAAGATTCATAATTCCTTTCCTGATTTCTCAAGTATATCCAGGGCAATGGAAATATCTTTTTCAGTATGTCCAGCCTGAACATGTGTCCTTAATCTATCAGTGTTTTTTGGAACTGCTGGAAAGATAATTGGCATTACAAATAATCCCCTGTCATTAATTAATTTAGCTAGCTTTAATGTCTTTTCTTCATCACGAATCATTATAGGTATAAGGGCAGTATTGCTATATCCAGTATCATAACCTATTTTTTTCAATCCTGTTCTGAATTGCCCAGCCCTTTGGTGTAATTGAGTCATACGCCAGGGTTCATCTTCTATCACTTCAAAAGAGGCTTTTGCAACAGCAATATTCACCTGGGGAATGCTGGCTGAAAAAATAAATGCTCTCGAACTGTGTTTTAAATAAGTAATCAAATCTTTATCTCCAGCTATATAGCCCCCTATGCTTGGAATAGCCTTGCTCAGTGTTCCCATATGAATATCAACAGCACCTTTCATGTTAAAATGTTCCTCTATTCCATGGCCTGTTTTCCCTATGTGACCAATAGAATGAGCCTCATCAACCATGAGGTAAGCATCATATTTTTTAGCCAGGCGGGATATCTCAGGCAGGTTAGCTATGTCACCATCCATGCTATACACTGCATCCACTACTATTAGTTTAAATTTGCCCTCATATTTTTTCTTTGAGTCAGCTAAAATATTCTCTAAACTTTCCATATCATTATGAAGGTATATCTTATGATTTGCGCCTGAAAGCATGCATCCATCAATTATGCTGGCATGGTCCAGCTTATCCATTATAACTAAATCTCTTCTTCCGCAGAGAGTGGATACAAGAGTCATATTTGTTACATATCCGCTGCTGTAAGTAACAGCATCCTCTGCTCCCTTAAATTCTGCTATTTTTGCTTCCAGTTCTTTATGTATTGGAGAAGTTCCAGCCAATAACCTTACTCCTGCTGTTCCAGCACCATAGTCTTTAATTGCTTTAATAGCTGCTTCTATTATTTTAGGATGATTGACTATTGATGGATAATTATAAGAAGACAAATTTATTTTTTCTTTGCCATCAATCATAACTCTTGGCCCGGATGGCCCCTCAATGCTTTGCAGGTAAAAATATAGTTCTCTTTCCTTTGCTTCTTTTATTCTTTTAAGGGATGGTTCTATCTTCTCTCGTAATGGATTATTATACTTTAATAGAGATGGCATATTTATCCTTTAATTTATTCTTTGACTAACCCTGGCTTTTTTTCTATTGGTTTTTCTGTTTCTTCCTGGATTTCTTTTGGTTCCTCTTCTTTTTCATCCTGTTCTGTTGTTTGCTCTAACTTTTCTTCTGCCTCTTCTTTGGTTTCTTCTAATTCCTCTTCTTTTTTATCTTGCTCTTTTGTTTGTTTTGGCACTTCCTCTGCTTCTTCTTTGGCTTTTTTAGCATCATCTTCTTTTTTCAATCTCTCTTCCCCTGCTTTTTTCAGCTCTTCCTCATCAATGTCTACAAATTCCTTGAATCTTTCCTTGATATCTTTCTTATCCTTGAGGTCAAAATACTCAAAGAATTTTTGTGACAGCTTAAGCATGTAACTTCTTCCATGCCTTTGCTTTATCAGAAATCCGGAATCAACCAGTTCCTTTATATGGTCATAGGCCTTGTTTGTCCTTGTTTTGATAACATCTGACTGCAGTATTGGGGCCTTCCATGCAATAACTGCAAGGGTTTCAATTGTTGTTTTATCAAGCTCTGTGTGGGGATTTATCTGCTGCACTAAGGGCATGTACGCTTCTCTTACGGTAAGCTTCCAGAAATTTCCCTCTTCAGACACCATAAGGCTTGAATTTTTTTCATCATAGTCTTTTTTTAATTCCTTTAATGCCTGCTTTAAAGAATTTATATCTGTCCTGCATAATCTGGCTATTTCATTAATTTCAATTTTATTTCCAGCTGCAAAAAGCACTGCTTCTGCCTGTTTTTTTAAGTCATTCATTTTATTTTTTTAGGCTATAAAGCCCTTCTTTAAAATTAATTATATTTTCCTTTACCATTGAATCAAGCAATGGCTTTAAATCCTTTTCATTTATCCCGCTGCTTTTTGAAATCTGTTCCAATTGCATGCTCTTAATGCTAAGCAATATCATAACAGTATTTTTCAGCATATTCAGCATGTTCTTTTTCAATGATTTTTTTTCAATATTATTTTGAACCACTTTAAGGGTCATCTGATGCAGTTTTGCCAATAAGTCATTTATCAGTCCTGCAAATTCATTTGAGTTAAAATTTAGTTTTTCCGGATCCAGTATCTCAACAGAAGAAGGCATAAAATCAAAGCA